>NZ_JBHVWW010000056.1:45564-62197 GCF_042882025.1 Kitasatospora sp. NPDC058243 | reverse complement strand
GGCCCGGCCGGCCGGACCGGGCCCGAACGGCGGGAAGAGCCAAGGAAAGGGCCAAGGGAGAGGGCGGGTCCGGTCAGCCACCACAGCACGGCGACCGCGCCGCCCGCCGCGGCGGCGGAGGGCAGCAGGTCGGTGGGGACGGCCTGCGGGCGGGCCAGCGCTGCCCAGGCACCGAGGCCGCCGAAGGCCGCGAACAGGGCGGCGGCCGCGCCGCGACGGCGTCCGGCCAGCACGCCGAGGGCCGCGGCCGCGAGGCCCATGACGGTGTAGATCCCGCCCAGCAGGGCCGTCTTGTCGCCGGTGCCGAACCGCTGGACCGCCCACGCCTTGACGGCGGTGGGTGCGAGGTCGATCGCCGCCGAGCCGATCGCCACCACCGGTGAGGCCTGGGGGCGGGTGAACGCCGCCGCCGCCTCGCCGGCTCCCACGGCCGCGGCGGCGGCCGCCAGCCCGCACAGCGCCGCGACGGCCGGCCCGGCGGCACGGGTGCGTGCTCGGGGGAGGGCGCCCGGCGGGCTGCTGCTCGTCTCATCGGTCACGGTCCTCATTCGGCGGTCCGGCTCCACCGGATGGGTGCGAGTCCGGATACCCCCCGATCGGGTGACATTGCTCTGGCCGGGTGACACCTCCCGGCCAGGGCTGAGGGCCGCGGACGGGCTGCGGAACGGGCCGGACCGCCGGGAGGCCCGACCCGGTTCGGCCGCTCAGGTGAACGGGATCAGCAGGACCGGCGCCCCCGTGGGGTGCGCGGAGCCGGCCGAGGGCTCCACCGTGACGCCGATGCCGCGCGCACCGTCCAGGGGGCCGTCCAGCAGGAACGCGCCGTCGCCCCGGGGCATCAGCCCCGCCGGGCGCATCGCGGCGCCGTCGTCGAACCACAGCTCGTACGCCGTGCCGTCCGCCGGGGCGGGCAGGCCGGAGGCCAGGAGGACGGCACGGCCCCGGCCGTGCGACCAGACCACCGCCCCGCTGCCGGTGCCGCCGGCCGCCGGGCCGCTCGCCCGCCGGGCGTCGGGTGCCGCCAGCAGCCCGGTGACCTGGTCCTGGTGCCGCTGCAGCGCGGCGGCGAGGGCCCTGGCCCGGTCCGCCTCCCGGTGCTGCTGGACGGCCACGCCGCCGAGGGCCGCGGCCGCCGCCAGACAGGCCGCCAGCGCCAGCCGCGGCCAGCCGCGGGCGGACCGCCCGGGGCGCCGGGCGCCGTCGGGCCCGGCCGCGGCGCGCGGGGCCTCCTGCCGGACGGTGTCCAGCGCGCCCATCACCCGCGACTTCAACTCTCCGGGCACCGCGACGGCCTGCGCGGCGCCCAGCCTGGCCAGCGTCGCCGTGAACTCGGCCACCTCCCGGGCGCAGGCCGGGCACTGCGCCAGGTGGCGTTCGAACTGCGCGCGCTCGTCCGCGTCGAGGGCGTGCGCGGCGTAGGCGCCGGTCAGCGTGTGCAGGTCGGCGCCGCTCATGCTCCCACTCCCAGGCAGTCGCGCAGCCGGATCAGCGCGTCGCGCATCCGGGTCTTGACGGTGCCCAGCGGGGTGCCGAGCAGTTCGGCGACCTGCGGGTAGGTGTACCCGCGGTAGTAGGCCAGCGTGATCGACTCCCGCTGCAACTCGGTCAGCCCCTTCAGGCAGCGCCGCACCTGCTCGCGTTCCAGCCGCCCCTCGACCTGCTCGGCGACCTCGTCGAACGCCGGCACGTGCGAGGCGGCGGCTGCCCGCTGGTCGCGGTCGGCGGCCGCCTGTGCCGCCCGCACCCGGTCCACGGCGCGGCGGTGGGCGATGGTCAGCACCCACGCCAGCACCTCCCCGCGCTCGGGCCGGTAGCGGGCGCAGGTGCGCCACACCTCCAGCATCACCTCCTGCGCGACCTCTTCGGACTGCGCCGGATCCCGCAGCACCCGGCGGACCAGCCCCAGCACCGGGCCCGCCACCGCGTCGTACAGCCGGCCGAACGCCTCCCGGTCGCCGAGCGCGGTCCTGCTCAGCAGCTCCTTGAGGTCGGTGCCCGGACGCCCCGGCCCGGACAGGTGAACGACCGTGCTCATCCGGCCGCCTCGCGCTCGCGACACACGGGCGACGGCCCCGGCCAGTGGACGGTGGGCATGGCACGACCTCCAGGTAATCCCGGCCGGGCGGACACCCGGCCGGGCCGACGGAACACGGCGACGTCAGGCGTTCGAAGCTGCACCCGGCGCGGATTGCCCGCGAAGGACACCGGATTCCCGGCCCCCTCGCAGGACACCGGATTCCCGGCCCCCTCGCAGGACACCGGATTCCCGGCCTCGCGCACGCCCGGATTCCTGGCCCCGCGCCCGCACGGGCGCCCGCAGGAGACCCCTGGAAGACTCGAATCCCCGGCCCCGTCCAATCCCCGGCCGCGTCCGCTCCGAACACCCCGGCAGCGCCCCCCGCGCCTGGCGGGGCACGGGGGGCGCACCCGCCCGCACGAGAGGAGCCGCAGGTGGACGAGCCGACCCGGACGCGCCCGCACTGCCTGGTCACCGGCGCCACCGGCTACATCGGCGGGCGCCTGGTGCCCGAACTGCTCGCCGCCGGGTACCGGGTGCGCTGCCTGGTCCGCGACCCGCTCCGGCTGCGGGACCAGCCCTGGCGGGCCGACGTGGAGGCCGTCACCGGCGACGTCACCCGCCCCGAGACCCTGCCCGCGGCCTTCGACGGCATCGACGCCGCCTACTACCTGGTCCACTCCCTGGGCACCGGGCCCGGCTTCGAGACCCGGGACCGGCAGGCCGCCGAGGCCTTCGCCGAGGCGGCCGCCGCCGCCGGCACCCGGCGCATCGTCTACCTCGGCGGACTGCTGCCCGCAGGCGTCCCCGAACCGCACCTGTCGGCCCACCTGCGCTCGCGCGCCGAAGTGGGCCGCGCCCTGCGCACGGGCGGCGTCCCCACCGCCGAACTGCGGGCCGCGGTGATCATCGGCTCCGGCTCGGCCTCCTTCGAGATGCTGCGCCACCTGACCGAACGGCTCCCGGCGATGGTCACCCCCCGCTGGGTCGACACCCGCATCCAGCCGATCGCCGTACGCGACGTGCTGCGCTACCTGGTCGGCGCCGCCGCCCTGCCCCCCGGGGTCGACCGCACCTTCGACATCGGCGGGCCCGACGTGCTCACCTACCGGCTGATGATGCGCCACTACGCCGAGGTCGCCGACCTGCCCCGGCGCCTGATCGTGCCGGTGCCCGTGCTCTCCCCGCGCCTGTCCAGCCACTGGGTGGGCCTGGTCACCCCCGTACCGGGCTCGCTCGCCCGCCCGCTGGTGGAGTCGCTGCGCCACGAGGTGGTGTGCCGCGAACACGACATCGCCCGCTGGATCCCCGACCCGCCCGAGGGCCTGACCGGCTTCGACCGGGCCGTGGAACTGGCCCTGCGGCGCATCCGCGACGCCCAGGTCTCCACCCGCTGGTCCTCCGCCTCCCTGCCCGGCGCGCCCAGCGACCCGCTGCCCACCGACCCCGACTGGGCCGGCGGCAGCCTCTACCAGGACCTGCGCCGGCGCCGGGTGGCCGCCGACCCGGCCGCGCTGTGGCGGGTGGTGGAGGGCGTCGGCGGCGAGAACGGCTGGTACTCCCTGCCGCTGGCCTGGGCCCTGCGGGGCCGTCTGGACCGCCTGGCCGGCGGCGTCGGCCTGCGCCGGGGCCGCCGCGACCGCCACCGGCTGCGGGTCGGCGACGCGCTCGACTTCTGGCGGGTCGAGGAGATCGAACCCGGACACCTGCTGCGGCTGCGCGCCGAGATGCGCCTGCCGGGCCTGGCCTGGCTCGAACTGCGCGTGACGCCCGACGGCGACGGCGGCGCGCTGTACCAGCAGCGGGCGCTGTTCCACCCGCACGGACTGGCCGGCCACCTCTACTGGTGGTCGGTGGCGCCCTTCCACGCCCTGGTGTTCGGCGCCATGGCCCGCAACATCACCGAACGCGCCCGACCCGCCGCCTGACACCCCTGTCCCCATCCCCACCCGCACCCGCACTCCACCGCACGAGGCCCCCGATGAGCACCGCCGTCGTCCTGTTCACCCAGGACCTGCGCCTGCACGACAACCCCGCCCTGCACGCCGCCCGCACCCGCGCCGACCAGGTCGTCCCCCTGTTCGTCCTCGACCCGGCCATCGCCCGGGCCGGCTTCGCCGCCCCCAACCGGCAGGCCTTCCTCGCCGAGAGCCTCGCCGACCTCGACCGGGCACTGCGCGCCGCCGGCTCCCGCCTGGTCCTGCGCCACGGCGACCCCGCCGAACAGGCCGCCCGCCTGGCCGCCGAGTGCGGCGCCGACACCGTCCACACCAACGCCGGCGTCTCCGCCTTCGCCACCCGCCGCGAACACGCCCTGCGCCGCGCCCTCGGCGAGCGCCTGCACCTGCACGACGCCGCGCTCACCATCGTCCCCGCCGGCCTCGTCACCCCGGCCGGGCGCGACCACTACGCCGTCTTCACCCCCTACCACCGCGCCTGGCAGCAGGCCCCCCGGCGCACCGTCCTGCCCGCCCCGCGCACCCTCGCCACCCCCGACGGCCCCGCGAGCGCCCCGCTGCCCGCCGCCCCCGCCGGCACCTCCCCGGGCCGCGCCCCCGGCGGCGAGAGCGCCGCCCGTCGCCGCCTGCGCGCCTGGAACCCGGACGACTACGAGCAGTTGCACGACGACCTCGCCGCCGACGCCACCTCCCGCCTCTCGCCGTACCTGCACTTCGGCTGCCTGTCCGCCACCGAACTCGCCCACCGCGCCGGGAAGTCCGACACCCCCGGCGCGGCCGCGCTGGTGCGCCAACTCGCCTGGCGCGACTTCCACCACCAGGTCCTCGCGGCCCGCCCCGACGCCGCCCACGCCGACTACCGCCCCCGCCCCGTCCGCTGGTACGACGACGAACGCGAGCTCCAGGCCTGGCGCGAGGGCCGCACCGGCTACCCGATCGTCGACGCCGGCCTGCGCCAACTCGCCCACGAGGGCTGGATGCACAACCGGGCCCGCCTGCTCACCGCCTCCTTCCTCACCAAGAGCCTGCGCCACCACTGGCGCCCCGGCGCCGCCCACTTCCTCGCCCTGCTCGTCGACGGCGACCTCGCCAACAACCAGCTCAACTGGCAGTGGGCCGCCGGCACCGGCACCGACACCCGCCCCAACCGCGTCCTCAACCCGCTGCGCCAGGCCGACCGCTACGACCCCGACGGCGCCTACGTGCGCCGCTGGGTCCCCGAGCTCGCCCACCTGCCCGCCCGCGACGTCCACCGCCCCTGGGAGCTCGCGGAGCCCCCGGCCGGCTACCCGGCGCCCCTGCTGCCCCCCGACGCCCTCGGCACCCGCCTGCGCGAGAGCGGCTGAACCGCCCTCGTCCTCACCCGCACTCATCCGCCCTGACCCGAAACTCACCCGAACTCACCCGAACGGCGTAGCGCCGCGTCCGCTCCCGCCCGGGCCCCGGCCGCCGCGGGATGCGGGCCCCACCCGCCTCCCGTTGGATGAAACCCGCGGCCCGGCAGGCCCCGGGCAGGTCACCCCGGCAGGCCGCCCCACCCCCGGCGCACCACCCGAAGGAGCAGGAGCATGCCCATTTCCAGGACCCGCGACGGCGTCGAGATCTTCTACCAGGACTGGGGCAGCGGGCGCCCCGTCGTGTTCATCCACGGCTGGCCGCTCAACGGCGACGCCTGGCAGGACCAGCTGAAGGCCGTCGCGGACGCCGGCCTGCGGGCCATCGCCCACGACCGGCGCGGCCACGGCCGTTCCGCCCCGGTCTACGGCGGCTACGACTTCGACACCTTCGCCGACGACCTCGACAGCCTGCTCACCGGGCTCGACCTGCGCGACGTCACCCTGGTGGCCCACTCGATGGGCGGCGGCGAGCTCGCCCGCTACATCGGCCGCCACGGCACCGGGCGGATCCGCTCCGCCGTCCTGCTGTCGGCGATCACCCCGTCCATGCTGCAGGGCCCCGACAACCCGCACGGCGTGCCCGGCAGCGTCTTCGACGACCTCAAGGCCGGCATCCTCACCGAGCGCTCCCAGTTCTGGCAGGACACCTCCGTCGACTTCTTCTCCGCCGACCGCCCCGGTTCCCGCGCCACCCAGGGCAACCGGGACGCGTTCTGGTTCATGGCGATGCACCAGACCATCGAGGGCGGCGTCGACTGCGTGGACGCCTTCGGCTACACCGACTTCCACGAGGACCTGGCCAGGTTCGACATCCCCACCCTGATCGTGCACGGCGACGACGACCGGATCGTCCCCGTCGAGGCCACCGCCCGCCGGGCCGCCCGGATCATCCCCGGCGCCGTCCTGAAGGTGTACGAGAACGGCTCGCACGGCATCGCGATGGTCCCCGGCGACAAGGAGCGCTTCAACGCCGACCTGCTGGAGTTCCTCAAGCGGTGAGGGCGCCTCGGGGGAACCTCGGCAGCCTCAGGGCGCGCGGCGCAGGGACAGCGCCGTGACGTCGTCGCGGCTGCGGCCTCCGCTCCAGCGGCGGGCCTCGCGGTCCAGGGCCTCGGGCAGCAGGGCGGCGGGGGCGGTGGCGAGGGCGGCCAGGCCCCGCTCGACGGGGTAGAACGCGCCGGTGGCGTCCTGGGCCTCGGTGATCCCGTCGGTGAGCAGCACCAGCACGCCGTCCTCGGGCAGCGCGAACCACCGGACGGTGCGCACCTCGTCGGTCAGCTCCGCCAGCCCGAGCGGCACCCCGGCCGGCAGCGGCACGGCCTCGACCCGGCCGCCGTGCAGCAGGTAGGGGGCGAGGTGGCCGCAGTTGACGGCCTGCACGTCCGCGCCGCGCTCCACGCCCAGCACGGTCGCGGTGACGAAGCGCTCGCTCTCGCCGCCCTGCACCGCGTACGCGTTGTGCCGCTCCACCGCCGCCTCCAGGGCGTCCGCGACGCCGGTCAGCGCCGGCTCCCGGAAGGCCGCCTCCCGGAACGCGCTCAGCACCGCGAAGCCCGCGCCGATCGCCGGCAGGCCCTTGCCCTGCACGTCGCCCACCAGCACCCGGGTGCCGTACGGGGTGTCGGCGACGTCGTACAGGTCGCCGCCGACCAGGGCGTCCTCCTCCACCGGCCGGTACAGCCCGTACAGCTGGACGTCGGGGGTGAGCACCGGCAGCGGGCGCAGCAGCTGGCGCTGCAGGGCGACGGCGGTCTGCCGCATCCGGAACAGCTCCCGCTCGCGCCGCACCCGTCGCGCGCACAGCCCGACCACGGCCGCCTCGGCGCCGACCACGCCCACCAGGGTGCCCACCCGGGCGGCCAGCGAGGACGGCGGGAACAGCACCGTGCTGACCGCCACGACCCCGGCCACCCACACCGAGGCCGCGACCGTCTGCGCGACGGTGCCCAGCCCCGCCAGCAGGGCCGGCAGGAACACCAGCAGCAGCACCAGCCGGGCGCTGGTGCCGCTCGCCGCCTGGGCGAGCAGCACCACCGCGGTGGAGGCCAGCACCCCCAGCACCACCGCCCGGTTGCCCGGCGCCCGCGTCCCCCCGTCGTCCCGGTCCCCGCTCCCGTCCGCGCCGCCCACCCCGCCGTCCTCTCCGCCGCCTCGCCGTCCCCCCAGGCATACCGGCGGCCCCACCCGGCCGCCAGCGCAGCCCGCCCGGACGGGCGAGCGCCCGCTCGGGAGCGCCCGCCCGGGCCCGGACGCCCGCCGCCCGCCGCCCGGGCGTCAGGCCGTCAGGCGCAGGTGCTGTCCGCGCAGAGCTGCCACGGCTCCCAGGAGACGAACCGGTCCACCTCGGTGGTCCGCCACGAGCGGTCGCGGTTCCACTCGCGGACGGTCACCCGCAGCCGCCCGTCCGGCAGTTGGACGACCGAGGTCGGCGCGCCCAGGCCCGCGTTGGGGTCCGGCAGCCTGGGCAGCTGCCGCACCGGGCCCCAGGAGTCCTGGGCGTCGACGTCCTGGCTGCGCACCTCCATGGCCGCGTTCGTGCCGGCGCCGGAGGCGAAGACGTGCAGCCGGCCGTCGCGTTCCCTGAAGAGCGTGAGCCCGCCGTGGTAGGGCGGCGGTGACAGCTCGAAGTTCTCGGTCGGGGTCCAGGAGTCGCCGGGCGCGGGCAGGACGGTGTGGCAGAAGCCGCCGTAGGAGGCGAAGAACACCTCCAGGGCGCCGGCGCTGTTCTCGACGGCGCTCACCTGGTACAGCTTCGGGCCCACGGGGGTGGCGCTGACGCGCTCCCAGCCGCCGTAGGCGCCCCCGGGCGCGTCCTGGGAGCGGTGCCAGACGAAGGGCAGGAGGGAGGCTGCCGAACTGTCGTAGAACTGCTGGAACTGTTCGGTCCGCCCGTCGGAGCGCGGCGTCTCCACCAGGGTGTTCGGGAGGGCGGTACTGGCCAGGCCCTGGGCGGTCGCGTCGGCCCCGCACCCGGCGGCGACGCCCGGCGCGGGGGCGGTGCCCGCCGTCGTCGTGGCCCACGCGGTCGTTCCCGCGAAGGCCACGACCAGCACACCCGACAGCACGGCTTGCGGAAGTCTCCTGTACACGGTCGGTGAACCTCCCCATTCGGTAACGGAAAAGGATTGCCCGGCAGGGGAGTTGGCCGCTTTCGCCGGCCCCTCGCGCGGGACCGGCACATTCTCGTGCACCGGCGGCGGGGCGGACAGGGCGCCTGCGGGGCGGCCGGACGGGATCCGGCCGAACGGCGGCCCACCCCCGGCGGCGGGGGAAGGCCGGCCGGTCCGGGGACGACAGGTCAGGCGGTCGGCAGGTCCGGGGCGGCGTCACCGCGGGGACGGCCGCGGAACAACTCGTCCAGGTGGTGGGTGAGGATCGCCAGCGCGGCGTCGCCGGTGCGCTGGCCGCCGAGCACGCTGGAGCCGAGGCCGTTGACCATGGCCAGCAGCCCGGCGGCGGTCATCTCCGGGTCCCTGGCGGGGTCGATCTGCCCGGCCTGCTGGGCCGTGCGGACCTGCTTGGCGAGGAAGCCCTCCAGCAGGTCGGGCTGGGGCGTTCCGTGCTTCTCCACCAGTGCGGGATCGCTGAGCACCAGCGTGTAGTAGGCGGCGTAGGTGCGGGTGATCCGGCGGCTCTCCGGGTCGGTGGGCAGGATGCTGGACAGGACCGCGGTCACCAGGCCGCGCGGCGTGGACGGGGTGGCGGCCGCGGTGATCCACGCCGCCATGCGGGCCTGGAGCTGGGCGCCGAGCCGCTCCAGCGCGTCCAGCAGCAGCCCCTCCTTGGTCGTGAAGTAGTACTGCACCAGCCGCAGGGAGACGCCCGCCTCGGTGGCGACCGCCCGCATGCTGGCCGCCTGCAGCCCCTGGGTGTCGGCGATGCGCAGCAGCGCTTCGGCGATCTGCCGCCGGCGTTCCTCGTGATCGACCCGCGCGTTCATGTACGACCTCCCTGGTACACCCGTATCATGCCGTGATACACATGTATCATGCGAATCAGCCAGTTCAAGAACGACCAGGCCGGGGACCGGTTTCGCGCCGCCTACGAGCGGGCCCTGACGGAACTGTGGCCCGGGCCTCGGACGGCGCTGGACCTCCCGACCGCGTTCGGGACCACCCGCGTCTACCGGACCGGCCCGCAGCACGGCGAGCCGATCGTGCTGCTGCCCGGCTCGGGCGGAAACGCACTGATGTGGCACCGCTACATCGACACACTGGCCCGCCACCGCCCGGTCATCGCCGTCGACACGGTCGGCGAACCGGGCGCGAGCGTGCAGAGCGCCCCGATCGCCGACGGCCGGGACGCGGCCGCCTGGCTGGACGAACTCCTGGCCGCACTGGAGGTGACGGACGCCCAGGTCGTCGGCTGCTCCTACGGCGGCTGGCTGGCGCTCCACCACCAGATCCACCACCCCGGGCGGGTCGCCTCCCTCACCCTGGTGGACCCGGCGGGCTTCGCCGACATGGGCGCCCGGTTCTACGCCTGGGTGATCGCCGGCGGCCTCGCCGCCACCGCGCCGCGGGCGCTGCGCCCCCGGCTGGCCCGCCTGGTCGGCAACAGCGCCATCCTGGAGACCGAACTGATGGCCCTGATGCGCGCGTCGATGGGGTTCCGCCGCGCGCTCCCGGTGCCCCCGGTCCTGTCCGACGAGGAACTGCGCCGCCTGGACGTCCCCGCACTGTTCCTGCTCGGGGAGCGCAGCGCCATGCACGACGCGCACGCGGTCGCCGAGCGCCTCGGCCGCCTCGTGCCCTCGGCCCGGACGGAGATCGTGCCCGGCGCCGGCCACGCCCTGCCGACCGACCGGCCGGACCTGGTGGCCGACCGCGTCCTGCACCCCGCCGGGCGGTAGCGCCACCGGCCGGCCCCGGGGGCTCCCGCTGCGCACCGTCCCGCTGACGGAGCACCACGTGAACCGCGCCGAGCCCGCGCCGAGCCCGCGCCGAGCCCGCGCCGAGCCCGCGCCGAGGCCCGTCGAACCCGCGCCCGCGACCGGACGAAAACCGGTTGCGGGCGCGGCCGCACGCCTGCGACCGTACGGCTCCCGCCAACACCCCCTCCACGAGGCCCCGATGACCATCTACTTCTACGGCGCCGACGAAGCCCCGCACGGCTGCTTCTCCAACTTCTCCCCCCACCCCCTCCACCTCGACGGACACCTCTGGCCCACCTCCGAGCACTACTTCCAGGCCCAGAAGTTCGCCGGCACCCGCCACGCCGACCTCGTCCGCCGCGCCCGCACCCCGCTGCGCGCCGCCGAACTGGGCCGCGACCCGGCCGGACCGCTGCGCCGCGACTGGGAGCGCGTCAAGGACGACGTGATGCGCCGGGCGGTGGCGGCCAAGTTCCGGGAGCACCCGGACATCCGCGCCGTCCTGCTCGCCACCGGCGACGAGGAACTCGTCGAGGACACCGGCACCGACCACTACTGGGGGCGCGGACGCACCGGCACCGGCAGGAACATGCTCGGCCGCATCCTGATGCGCACCCGCACCCGGCTGCGCGCCGAGTTCCCTGCCGGACCCGCCGAGCGGGCGTGACACCGCAGCTCACCCGCAGGCGAGTTGACGGAACGTCAGGACGCGGGGGCCGCCGCCATCAGGTCGTGCAGCAGGTCGTCGCCCAGGCCCAGGCCGGTCTTCGACTCGTCGGGCAGGTGGTAGTCGCGGTACCAGTCCGCGGGGGCCTCCGGGTGCGGGCCGCTGACCGCCACCCGGCCGGCGCCGTAGGGGGCGGTGACGGCGGCGGCGCGGCCGTTGGAATAGCGGGCCAGGACGTCCACGCCCGGGCCGTCGACGTCGAAGTACGGGCCGTCCTGGAAGTACATCCGCTGCGGGCGGCCGCGCCAGGCGACGTCGACGAGGCGGTCCTGCTCGTCGGTGACGGTCGCCCCCCGGGAGTGGATGTACTGCCCGGAGTCGCCCGGCAGGAGGTCGTAGCCCGGGTCGCCGGCCAGGTAGCCGCCCATGCACAGGCCCAGGTAGCGCCCGCCGCCCCGGACGAAGTCGCGCACCAGCTCCGGCGAGAAGCCGGGGTCGCGCTGGAGCAGGCCCCACGCGGTGCTCACCTCCTGCCCGTTGGTGCCGCCCGGCTGCACGTACAGCGCGGCGCCGGCCAGCACGCCCGCGCCGAAGCGCAGCCGCTCCTCGGGCCCGACGTAGCGCACCGCGAAGCCGTCGCGCTCCAGCAGCTCCCGCGCCGCCTCCGGGCAGCCCTCGCAGGCCGCCGGGCCCCGGTAGACCAGCGCGAGCGGCCGCCCGTCGGCGGCGGCGACCGCGTCGTCGGCCGCGCCGTCCGGCACGGGGGAGGCGCCGCAGGCGGACGCCGTCAGCAGCGCCGCCGCCACCGCCAGGGCCGCAGCGGCCCGCCAGGGCCGCCGCCCACCCCTCATGACCGGCACTCCCGCCATCGCTGACACCCTCCCCGGACAGGACCTACGCCGTGTGCAGCGACGACGCTACGGGCACAGCGGCCCGCGCCGCACGTCCGCCCCCCGAACGGGTGCCGCGCGCCGTCCGCGTTGACGGGAGGCGGGCCCGGCGGAGTAGCACGGACGGACGGGTCAGGCGGACGCGGCCTCGGCCCGCCGTTCGTCCTGGTGCCGCAGAAGATCGTCCGTCGTCATCGGGCCGGTCTGCCGGTCTGCCGGTCTGCCGGTCTGCCAGCGGCCGCCGGCCTGGAAATTGACCCGTGAAAATGGCATTCAATTGCCACCTGATGGCGGGTCTTTCCGGCCCTAGCCTGGTCCCATGACGACGACGAGCAACACCGCCACCGCCGCCCCCGTGCTGACCCGCCACGCCGAGGCCGAGAGCTGCGCCGACCCGAGCAGCACCATGACCCTGCTCGCCGACTCGGCGCACACCGAGGGCGGGTTCACCAGCTACCGCTCCACCTTCGCCAAGGGCGCCGTCGGGGCCCCCGCGCACTTCCACACCCGGGCGTGGGAGCTGTTCTTCGTGATCGGCGGCTCGCTGCAGGTGCTGGTCGGCGAGGAGGTCACGATCCTGGGCGAGGGCGACTTCCTCGCCGTGCCGCCGCACACCCCGCACGCCTTCGCCGCCGCCCCGGGCGCCGAGGCCGACGTCCTGTTCGTGTTCACCCCGGGCATGGACCGCTTCGACTACCTGCGCCTGCTGGGCCGCGTGATGCGCGGCGAGACCGACCCGGGCGCGATCGCCGCCTCCGCCGGGCGCTTCGACAACCACTACGTCGACAGCCCCGCCTGGCGCGCCGCCCTCGACCGCAGCGCCGCCCCCGCCTGAGGCCCCGCCCGGGGCCCAGCCCCCGCCTGAGGCCCCGACCGGGGCCCAGCCCCCGCCTGAGGCCCCGCCCGGGGCCCGTGACGGCCGCTCCCGGCGGGCCGGTGCGGGCCGGGTGTGGAACGGTGGAGGCCGGGGGTGTCCTGGTTGCGAGAGGAGTGGCCATGTCGTCGAAGCGTCGCCGCAAGAAGAAGGCCCGGGCCCGGCGCGGGGCCAACCACGGCCGCCGGCCCCAGTGCTGAGCGCCTGAACCGTGCGCGCGGCCGGGGCGCCGCCCCCGGCCGCACCGGGCGCTCAGCCCGGTTCGCGCCCGTGTCTGTGTCCGCGCCCGCGCGGCACGGCGTGGTACGTGCAGGTGTCCGTCCAGTTGCGGCCGAAGGTGAGCACCAGCACCGGGCCCCGCCCCTCGGCGCGGGCGGCCCGCAGCAGCGCGGCCGGGTCGCCGTCCGCCGGGATCTGTTCGTGCCGGAAGTACACGTCGCTGCCCGGGCGCGGCCAGTACGGGTCCGGGCGGGGGATGCCGGGCAGGTCCCAGACCAGGGTGGCGTCGGCGGTGGACAGGCTCGGGCCGGGCATCCGCCGGCCGTCGGGGAAGAGGCCGCGGTCGCGGTGGTAGCGCAGCGCGTAGGCGACCGTGCCCGGTGAGTACGGCGGTTCGTCGCCCCAGGTGTTCGGGAAGCCCCAGTCGGCCAGGCCCGCCGCCTCGATCCTGGGCAGGACGGCGGTGATGTCCTCGCCGGTGGCGAAGTAGGCGGCGGCGCTCATCCGGCAGACCAGCACGCCGCGGCCCTCGGCGGTGGTGGTGAGCAGGCCGAGCGAGGCGGGGCGGTCGCAGTGGTCGGCGACGCGGGTCAGCAGGTGCGTCACGCCCTCCACCGCGGCCAGGCCCTCGACCAGCCGGCGGATCCGCTCGCGCTCGGCGGCCCGCAGCGCCTCGACCCGCGGCGAGGAGGCCAGGGCGCGCAGCCGGCGGGTGGTGGGCAGGCGGGCGCGCAGCGCGTCCCGGGCCCGTACGGGCTGGGCCAGCAGCATGCCGAGCAGGTACTCGAAGCCGTTCACCGGGCGGGGTCCTCTCGGGCCGGGTGGCGCCCGCGCGGGTCGCGGCGTCCGCCCCACAGGCTGGCCCGGCGGCGGCCCGCACCGCAATGCGCCGCCGTACCCGAATTCCGCCGGCCGCCGGGTTCAGCCGAGGGCGCCGACCGCCGTCCGGACGGCCTGCGGCAGGCCGAGCAGGTCGGTGCTGTCCGTCCACTGGTCCACGCCGCCCACCGGCGGCAGGGCGCGCAGCCGCGCGTCGGTGACCGTCTCCAGCAGCGCCCGGGCGAAGCGGCCGGCGTCCAGGACGAGGTAGGGGCGGCCGTGGAACGGCCGGCGGGCCGCCGCCAGCGGTGCGGTCAGCCCCAGGGCGTTGTGCCGGCGGGCCGCGGCCTCGTACGCCTCGCACAAATACCGCTCCCGCTCCGCAAAATGACCGGACGTCAGCGCGCCGTGCAGCAGCGGCCCCAGCTCCCCGGCGGCGCCGGTGCGCCCGAACGCGCTGCCCAGCCACTTGCCGTACGGGGCGTAGCGGCGCTCCATCAGCAGGGACAGCCGCATCACCTCCCGGACCAGGCGGGCGGCCACCACCATCGAACCGAGCTCGTCGCCGACCTCGGCGCAGCGCCCGACGAACGCCTCCTCCTGCTCGATCCGCCGCCACTGGCAGGCCAGCAGGTAGCGCCACACCTGCTCCGGGTACCAGGCCAGGTGGCGCCGGGCCGCGGTGAGGTCGCCCGGGCCGTCGTGGAACACCGCGCCGCCGGTCACCTCGGCCAGGCGCTGCTGCGGCAGTGCCAGCCAGTCGCCGGCCCCCGGGTCCGTCCGGTACCACCCGGCCGCCGCCGGGCCCAGCCGGGCGGCCAGCCAGGAGGGCACGTCGTGGACCTCGACCAGGTGGTCCACCGGGCCCTCGGTCCAGTCGGGGTGGCGCACCGGGTCGAGCGGGTCCGGGCCGCGCCGGAAGTGCGTGGAGCGGCCGCGCACCTGCCGGGGCAGCCGGTGCGCCAGCACCTCGCGCAGCCGCTCCCCGTGGCGGGCGGCGTCGCCGGGGGAGAGGAACAGCTCCAGGCGAGGGCCCCAGTCGTGGTCCGTCGAGCGGGCGGTGTCGAAGCCCAGCACCTCCGAGCCCGCGCCCACCCGCGCCGCCGCGTACCCGAGTCCGGGGAACGCCTCGGCCAGCAGCGGGCGCACGGCCTCCTCGTGCAGCGTCCGAGCCAGCTCCAGGCCGGGGACGAACGCGCCACCATCATCGGGAGTCGTCATGGGGCCCACTGTGCCAACACCCCGCCGCCCCGGGCCACCGGATTCCGGACCACCGCCTCCCGGAAACCCCTTCCGTCGGCTGCCGTCCGCCGGCCGCCGCCCTTTCCCGGCGGACAAACACAGAGAGACCGCTCGGGCCGCTGGGGCCGGGCGGTCTCTGCTGTTCGGACGGGCCCATGCGCCAACACGGCCCGCTGCCGGTGTTCCCGAGAATTTGGAGTAGACAGCGCCCCCGGGTTCCTGACCCGCAGGTCTGGATGACGCTGCTGCACATCGTCACATTCAGCCAGGACGGCTACAAGGGCGAGTTGCACAAAAATGCATCAAATTCCGGTTTCGAGTTCCTGAACTGCACTGATGTCACAGGGTTGTGACGAGATTGCGGGCCGGGCCCGGGATTCTGGCGCATCAATCTTCGCGATGTTCACCGAACCGATTGGGAATCACCCGTACGCCTGACAGAGTGTTGCGCGAAACGGGTTCCTCGCGTGACGCCAACCACCGAAGTTCCCGTCCGTTGGAGTAGACGGTGATATAGGAGGTCCTCGATGACGAGGAAGCGGAAGAAGAAGCGCGCCCCCGCCCACTGCACCGCCGGCCACCCGGCGCCGCCGCGACCGGGCCTGCCCTGGTCGTCCGGCCCCGTGCGGACGGCCGTGGTCGTCGTCGTGGTCGTCGTGGCCGCCGCCATGGTGAGGACGGGCATGTCGGCGGGAGCGGCGCTCGAACTGGCCACCGGCGGACTGCTGTTGAATGCCAGGCTCCAGCAGGGGCGGGCCTAGAAGGAACGCCGGACCGCGATGGGACGCCAGGAGAAACCGATCGCGGCGACCGAGCCGGCCCTGGGTCGGCTCGCCGCGTTGCTGCGCGAGCAGCGTGAAGAGGCGGGGCTGACCTACCGTCAGCTCGCCGACCGGACCAACTACCACCCGACCACCCTGCAACGGGCCACCAGCGGCCGGACCATGCCGAACTGGGAGGTCGTCGAGGCCCTCACCCGGGCCTGCGACGGCGACCTCAAGGCGGCCCGCCGCAAGTGGACCCTGGCCAACTACTGGGCCCACGTCCCGCGTCCCTCCGGGACCCAGCGCCGGGCGCCCCGACGGCTCAACCCCGAGCAGGTCGACTCCCTCGCCGACCTGCGACGGGCGATGCACGAGATGCGGCGCAAGGCCGACTGGCCCTCCCTGGAGGAGCTGGACCGCCGGGCCCGGGCCGGGGGAGGGCGCCTGCCCTCCAGCACCCTGGCGCTGGTCCTCAGAGGTGAGGCCCCGCTGCGCAAGGCGGTGTTCCTCACCTACATGGAGGTCTGCGGGGTCAAGGAGGCCCGCCGCGCACTGTGGGCGGCGGCCTGGGAGCGGATGAACAACGCCCGCACCCCGGCACCGGTCAACTCCCGCACGTACCAACGGGAGTTCACCCGGGCCATGCAGTCCTCCAGCAGCGGCACCCCGACGGACACCCTGTTCAAACTGTGGGTGACCCTGCGCAACAGCCTGGCCGCCGACCGCGCCGAGGACGCCGGCCAACCCGGCCACTCCGGCCACTCCGCTGCGACGGGCCGCGACGGCACCGGCGGCGGCCCGCCGGTACTCGTGTGACCCGGTCCGCGGACGGGAACGCGTCGCCAGAGCCTCGTTCTCTGACCAGCACCCAACTACACCACCCTGGGGATTAACTCTACCGGCGCCGATCAGG
>NZ_JBHVWW010000056.1:31438-45554 GCF_042882025.1 Kitasatospora sp. NPDC058243 | reverse complement strand
GGGGGGGGGGGGGGGGGGGGGCGGGGGTGGTGGCCGGGGGGTGTTGGGGGGACCGGGTCGGGGGAGGAAAACCCCCCACCACCCCCCCGTCCGCGGACCAGCACCCACCCGCGCCACCTCGGGAATCAACCATGCCGACACCACCACGACAGCCGACCACCGCCAACGCCACGACCACCGCCATGACCACCGCCACCGGACCGGCGCTGGGCCTGTGGGCGCTGTACGACCTCCACCTGCGCCACTACCTGGACTACGCCGCCCTGCTGCTCCCCGCGGCCGACGCCCCGCTGGCCGTCCAGGGCGCCTTCGACGACCTCAGCGGCCACTGGCTCGACGCCCTGGCCACCGCCAGCCCGGCCGCCTGCGCCTGGCAGGCGGTCCGCCGACGCGTCTGCGCCCTGGCCGGCCCGCGCCCGCTCGGCCCGGTCGCCCACCTCACCGCCCCCCAGCAGGACGTCCTGCTGCTGCACCTGGTCCTCGCCCTGCCCGCCGCCGAGGTCGCCGCGCTGACCGGCACCGAACCGGGCGCCGTCCACGTGCAGTTGCGCTCGCTGGCGGCCGTCCGCCGGTAGCGGCCGCCGCCCCGGCCCGCTCCCGCCGTTCCACCGGCCGGGTTGCCCCCGGCCGGTCCGGCGGCTCACCGCACGGGGCTCGCGACCGGGTCGGGGTCGGGGGCGCTGGGGGAGGGGGCGGCGGCGCGGGCGCAGGCGCGGACCTCGGCGACGGCCGGGCAGGTGGCGTAGACGCGGGTGAGGTGGGCCAGGTGGTCGGCCTCGGACTCCAGGTCCGGCCCCAGGGCGTGCGGCGGTTCGGCCGCCGGGGCGGTGCGCGGGGTGTCGGGGTTGGGCCGGGCGCCGGCGGCCGCGCGTTCCAGTGCGGCGGCCAGTGCGGCGGCCTCGGCGGTGGCGTCGGCCCGGGCGGCGGGCGGGGGGAAGCGCGAGGTGGCGGCGGCGAGCCACCGCGGGGTGCGCGGGTCGAGGTGCTGGCGCAGGATCAGCCGGGCGTCGTGGATCTCGATGATCCGCCGGTACAGGGCGAACTGAGGGTCGCGCGGCGGCAGCAGCGGCAGCCGGCTGGCCGGGGCGAGCGCGATCTCCGGCAGCACGGTGTGCAGGTCCCGCCAGAGCGGGGCCAGCGCCCGGTAGCGGCGGTGGGCGCGCAGCCAGCCGCGGACGGCGGCGTGCGCGGCCGGCCACACCGTGGTGCCCAGGCCGGTCGCCAGCAGTGCCACGCACAGCAGGCCCAGGACGCCGCACAGGGCGTCCTCGGCGCCGGCCTGGGTGCCGGTGGCCGCCGCCTGGACGACGTCGTCGACGCCCCAGGCGTTCCACAGCAGGCCCGCGACCAGGCTCAGGGTGAGCAGCCGCAGCCCGCTGCGCTGCCGCCCGGGCGCGGCGGCGCGGGCGAGCCGGGCGAGCTGGCGCAGCAGGGCGGTGAGGCAGTAGGCGAGGTAGAGCACGCCGGCGGCGGTGTACCCGGCCAGCGCCAGGCGGGCGCCGGTGGAGGGCGCGGCGGTGAGGTCGGAGGCATCCAGGCCCGGCGCGGCGGCGACGAACAGGACCGCCCGCACCCCCAGGACACCGGCCAGCAGGGCCAGCTGGCGCCGCACCGCGCGGCGAGCGGGCTCGGGCGTGCGTAGGACACCGGCCAGCAGCCGGATCGCGCAGGCCGCGCCGATGCGCAGCGTGTCGCCGAGCAGGACGGGCAGGGCGGGCGCGATCCCGAGCCGGTGCAGCCGGTCGGCGGCCTGGACGGTGGGCGGGGCGAGCAGCAGCAGGGCGGCGGCGAGCAGCGCGGTGGCGTAGCAGCTGTAGCGGGCGATGGCGCGCGGGTTGGTCCGGCGGCCGCGGGCGAAGTGCCAGGCGCTCAGGGCGAAGAACAGCGCGACGCCGTAGAGGACGAGGCCGCTCACGGACGCCCCGCCGCCCGGTCGCCGGCCGCCCGACCGCCCGCCGCCCGACCGTCGGCCGCCCGGTCGCCGGCGGGTCCGGGCCCGGGCTCGCCGGTGAGCAGGACGTCCAGGACGTCCAGCGAGTCCGGGTGCGGGGCGGGGCCGGGCGGGTGCGCGGCGTCGGCCTTGGCGGCCCGGCTGAGGATGAGGGAGGCCAGCAGCTCGGCCTCGCGCTCCTGGGGCTCGTCGTAGCCGGTGCGCCCGAGCACCCGCCGGACCAGGTCGGGGGACAGGTGCGGCAGGAGGTCCGCGGCCGGGCCGAGCGGCGCGGAGCCGGCGTGGTCCAGGAGCAGGTGGGCGATCTCGTGGACCAGGATGTGCCGGCGGTGCAGCGCGCTGGTGTCGGCGGTGTACAGGATGTAGTCCGCTTCCCGGGTGGACACCAGCAGTCCGCAGGGCGCGTTGGGCCGGGCGGCCACCGGCAGCAGGTCGATCGGCCGCCCCCGCCGGCGGGCGATCTGCTCCAGTAGCACGGTGGTGTCGAACGGGCTTGGCAGTTCCAGCTGTTCGGCCATCCGCCGGCAGCGGCGCAGCGCCGATCGGTAGCACCTGTCGTCCCGCACGCTGTGTTCCCCTTCTCGATCAGCGGCCCCGTTCCCCCCGATCTCCCGACCGCCGTGGTTCCGCCTCCGTGCCTGGCCCCCGTCTTCCTGGCCCCGGACCCCGTCAGCCCCGCCCGCGGCCCGCGCCCCCGTCCGCCCCGCCCGCGCCTGTGCCCCCGCCCGCGCCGCCGGCGTCAGGGCGCCGGGTGCCGGCGGGCCGCGTCCCGGCGGGCGATGACGTCGATCAGCTCGCTGACCGTGTCCAGGCCCTCGGAGGAGAGGCCGACCGCGCGCAGCGCCAGGCTGCGCACGCCCGCGTCGCGCAGCGCGCCGAGCAGGGCGAGCTCCTTGGCGATCTCCGCGCCCTGCCGCTCGTCGAAGAAGTACGCGGGCGGGACCTGGAAGAACTGGGCGAGCGCCTCCAGGTGGCGCTTGGTCGGGTTGTCCCGGCGCCCGGTGCGCAGCTGCCACAGGTAGGTGGTGGAGAACGACTCCCCGGTCGCCTCGCGGCAGGCCCGGGCGACCTCTTCGTTGGTGTACTGCTCGCGGTCGGGCCTGCGGACGGTGTGGAACAGCGCCTCGATCCTGGCCGCGAGCCCGGACAGTTCCACCGGTCCGTCCTCCCGGTTCGATTCCGCCATGGCCCGCCCTCCTCACCGGGGCCCCGCGCGTCTCCTCCTGGCGGGCGGGCAGGGCCGGCCAGGTCACGATAACCCAACGGCATCAGCTGGCGTGGATCACAAGATACCGCCAATCAACGTCAGTTGACCCCTCCACCGGGGGCTGACATCCTGGACCGCAGGCCGTCCGGTCGAACTGACTGGCCATCAAGTCCGTTCGTGTTAAAGACATTTGACGTTTCCCCCGGATCATCCGAATGATCTCGGCAGGCCGGTAGTGTGACCGACTCCCCTGGGACCACCAGGCATCGACACCCGAGACGGGACCGGCCGGACCGGCCGGCCCCACCGACGGCACGACATGGGAAGGGAGCGCCCGTGAACACGGCGCCGCGACACCAGACGGTGCGGCTGGGCTTCCTGTGGCGAGCCGCCGGCGCCCCCGTCGGCTGCGTGCTCGCCCTGGCGATGGGCGTCGTGCTCGCCGACACCGGGGCCGCCGGCCGGATGGGCGCCGTCCCCGCGCTGCTGCTGTCGAGCGCGGCCGTCCTGGGCGTGGCCCTGCCCGTCCCGTACGGCTTCTGGCTGCGCGCCGACGACCACGGCCTCACCCTCGTCCGGGCGTTCGTCCCGCGCCGCTACCGGTGGCGCGACATCCAGGGCCTCACGATGGACGCCGGGCAGGACGCCGACTCCGGCGCCCACCGGCTCGTCCTGCTGCTGCGCCTGACCCCGGCACCCCGCCGGACCGCCCGCACCGCCCGCATCGCCCGCGG
Source organism: Kitasatospora sp. NPDC058243 (assembly GCF_042882025.1). Taxonomy (NCBI): domain Bacteria; kingdom Bacillati; phylum Actinomycetota; class Actinomycetes; order Kitasatosporales; family Streptomycetaceae; genus Kitasatospora; species Kitasatospora sp. NPDC058243. The sequence continues at coordinate 41,662 of NZ_JBHVWW010000056.1, read as the reverse complement.
CGCCCGCCTGTACGGGCCGGTCCTCGGCATCCTGGGCACCACCCGCGACGGGCTGCCGCGCGGCACCGAACACCGCCGCCTCGCCGAACTGTTCGACCTGCTCCGGCGCCACGGCGTCCCCTTCGACGACCGCCGCTACGCCGACCTCGTCCTCACCGCGCACGGCTACCCGGCGCTCGCCCACACCGCCCCCGGCGAGCGCGTCCCCGGCGAGCCCCTCCCCGCCCGGCCCGCCGCCCGCCCCGACGCCGCCTGAACCGGGCCCGAACCGCCCGAGCCGGGTCTGTGCCGCCCGCCCCGGCCGGCCCGGCCCTTTGAGCCGCCCACCGCTGAGCCGCCCACCGCCCCGCAGCCGTTGACCCCGACGGAAGCGCGCCCGCCCGGACGGCGCGCCAGGACGTCAGGAGTGCGGCGATGCTCAGGTTCCACGGCGCATGGCGGATCACCGTGGTCGGCAAGAACGCCAGCTTCGACCAGCGCGCGGTGGTGCGCGGCCCCTACGGCACCCGGATCCTGCCCGGCCGGGTCGGCGCCACCCTGGAAGTCGACGAGGACAGCTGGACGCTGACCCTGGAACACCACCTGTGGGGCCGCAGCTGGCAGCCGAACCTGCGCGTCACCCCCGGACCCGTCACCGAACGCGACGGCGTCCGCAGCCGCCTGCTGACCAGCAACGACTGCCACTGGCCCGACAAGCCCCTGGACTACGTCAACTTCGTCGTCCGCCTCGACCAGAGCCTCGCCCCGGCCCCCGCCCTCGCCCCCGTCCGGGCCGTGCGCGCCGCCGACTCCCTGCAGCCCTCCGCGCCCCGGGCCATCCGCACCTCCTCCTCCGACGACGTCGGCGACTTCGGCGCGCCCGCCACCCGGCCCGCCCCCGCCTCCCGGCCCGCGCCCGCCTCCCGGCCCGCAGCCAGCCCCGCGCCCAGGCCGGCGCAGGCCCCGGGCACCAACGCCCGGCCCGCCGCGACCCCCTGGTAGCCCGCCGCCGTGCCCGGGGGACAGCCCCCGGGCCCGGCGGCCCGCTGCCCGGATGTCCCGGACGGGCGCCGCAGGGTTGGCTGGACGCATCCGAACCAACCGATCCGAAAGGCCGTCACCCGTGCTCCTGCGCAAGACCGTCCGCCGCCGCGCCGCCCGCGCCACCGCCGTCGCCGCCCTCGCCGCCGCCCTGGGCGCCACCGCCATGACCGGAAGCGCCCAGGCGATCGTCAACGGCCACGACTCCACCGAGCGCTACCCGTTCATGGCCACGATCCCGATGAGCGCCAAGCAGATAGCCGACGGCACCTGCGGCGCCACACTGATCGACCCCCAGTGGGTCCTCACCGCCGCCCACTGCGTCCAGGGCTACCCGGGCAGCGAGCTGACGCTCGACGGCACCGTGCGCATCGGCAGCGCGCACCGCAAGAGCGGCGGCACAGTCCGGGCCATCACCCGCACCGTCGTCCACCCCGGCTTCAGCTTCGGCGACGGCCAGACCCGCCCCAACTACGACGACCTCGCCCTGGTGCGCCTGGACCGCCCCGTCGCCCAGCGGCCCATCCCCGTCGCCCAGCGACCCGGCCCGCCCGGCACCCCGACCCGGCTGCTCGGCTTCGGCACCGTCCTCGACACCCCCAAGTACGAGGACATGGTCTTCCCGGACCGCCTCCAGGAACTCGACACCCGCCGCGCCGCCGCGGCCGACTGCGCCCCCGGCTTCGCCGGCCCCACCCGCCTGTGCACGACCAGCCCCACCCCGAAGGCCATGGCCTGCTTCGGCGACTCCGGCGGCCCGCAGATCCAGCGCGGCCGCGGCGGCCGCTGGGAGCTCATCGGCACCACCTCCGGCCCCGGCGCCCCGGGCGTGCCCTGCTCCGAAGGTCCGGGCCTGTACACCGACGTGCGCGCCTACGCCGACTGGATCCGGGCCACCATCGCCGCCGGCTGACCCGGCTGACCCGGCTGACCGGCCTTGGCCTGACTGACTGACCGGCCTGGCTGACCGGCGTATCCGGCCGACCGCCCGACCCCGGCGGCCGGATGCGCCGACCGACCCGACGGTAAAGTCCCAGGTGAGCACCGTCGCGCCCGAGGAGACCCCGCCATGCCGACCGACCCCGCCACCGGAGCCGCCACCGACCGCCCGCCGATCGCGCGGTACGGCCTGGGCACCGCAGCCGTCGGCCGGCCCGGCTACATCACCCTCGGCCGCGACGGCGACCTGCCCGCCGAACGCACCGTCGAGGCACTGCGCGACCGCACCCACGCCCTGCTCGACGCCGCCTACGCCGCCGGCGTGCGCTACCTCGACACCGCCCGCTCCTACGGCCGCGCCGAGGAGTTCGTCGCCCAGTGGCTCGCCGAACACCCCCAGGCCGCCGCCGAGGTGACGGTCGGCAGCAAGTGGGGCTACACCTACACGGCCGGCTGGCAGACCACCGGCGTGGCCGCGCACGAGGTCAAGGAGCACTCCACGGCGGTGTTCGACCGCCAGATCCACGAGACCCGCTCCCTGCTGGGCCCGCACCTGGACGTCTACCTGGTCCACTCCGTCACCCCCGACAGCCCCGCCCTGACCGACACCGCCCTGCACGCCCGCCTGGCCGACCTGGCCGGGCAGGGCGTGCGGGTCGGCCTGTCCACCAGCGGCCCGGCCCAGGCGGACACCATCCGCGCCGCCCTGGCCGTCACCGTGGACGGCCGCCCGCTGTTCACCGCCGTCCAGGCCACCTGGAACCTGCTCGAACCCTCCGCCGCCCCCGCCCTGGCCGAAGCCCACGCCGCCGGCTGGCTGGTCGTCGTCAAGGAGGCCATGGCCAACGGCCGCCTCGCCGGGCGCAACGCCACCGGGGACGACACCGCCGCACTGCGCGCCCTCGCCGCCCGCACCGGCGCCCCCCTCGACGCCCTCGCCCTGGCCGCGGCCGCCGCCCAGCCCTGGGCCGACCTCGTCCTGTCCGGCGCGGCGACCGTCGACCAGCTCGCCTCCAACCTCACCGCCGCCACCCTGCACCCCGACCCCGACGACCTGGCCGCCCTCGCCGTCCTGGCCGAACCCGCCCCGGCGTACTGGCGCACCCGCGCCGCCCTGCCCTGGGCCTGAACCACCCCCGCCGCACCGCGGGCCCGAACCCAGCCGCCCGGCCCCCCTGCCCGAACTCCCTTGTCAGTGACCGCCCCTACGGTGGCCCCATGACCTCGGACCTGTCCCGTCTCCTGCCCGCCACCCTCCCGCCCGGCCGCCTGGTCGGCGGCGAGGACGGGCCGGAGCCGCTGCTGTGGATCAGCGACGCCCCCGCCCCCGCCGGCCTGTGGCAGCAACTCCACCGCGCCCACCCGCAGTCCGGCCTGTGGCCGCTGCTGCTCGTCCCCCTCGGCGACGGCGCCGACTACCGCCCCTGGCTGTCCGGTGAACTCTTCCCGGCCTCCGCCTCCGACCCCACCCTCTACGACCCCGACGCCCTGCTGCGCCGCTGGTGGCAGCAGCTCGGCGGCACCGACGAGGACGCGCCCGAGGGCCCGCTCGACACCGAGGACGCCGCCGAACTCCACGCCGCCCTGGCCCCCTTCGGCCCCGCCTGGCCCGGCACCGCCCCCGCCGCGGCCGTCCCCGACGGCGCCCCCGGCATCGAGGCCCGCGGCCTGGCCGACGTGCTGCTGTCCGTACGGGACGCGCGCCTGGGCCTGGTCGAGGCGGGCAGCGGCGCCGAGGCACTGGCCGCCTGCGGCTGGAGCGGCCCGCTCAACCACGAGGACGACACCGCCAAGATCGCCGCCGTGCTCGCCGACTGGGAGCGCCGCTTCGGCGCCCAGGTCGTCCAAGTCGGCTTCGACACCCTGGAGTTGAGCGTCGCCGTCCCGCCCGCCACGCTCGCCGAGGCCCTCCCGCTGGCCGCCGAGCACACCGCCTTCTGCCCCGACCTCGTCTTCCAGGGCACCGGCACCCTGACCGCCTACGCCGAAGGCCTCGTCGCCGCCCACCAGTGGTCGTTCTGGTGGGACTGACCCGGCACCCGCTCCCGCCACCGGGCCCGGATCCACCGGACCAGTACTGAAGGGGTCGGGCTATCCGTTGTGTGCTTCGAGCTCGGTCGCCGGCGCTTGTTGGGTGGCCGCCCACGACGCCAGGAGCGCCAGATTGTCAGCGGTCGGTGTGCCCGCGGGTGCGGTGTAGACGTTGAGGTGCAGGCCGGGTTCGGCGGGCAGTCCCAGGGACTCGACGTCCAAGTCGAGCCGGCCCACGATCGGATGGCGCACACGCTTGCGGCCGGACCGGTGCAGCCGCACGTCCTGAGATGCCCACCGCTGCCGAAACAGCTCACTGGACGTCGACAGTTCGCCGACCAGGGTGATCAGTTCCTCGTCGTGCGGATCGCGGCCGGCTTCCATGCGCAGCTTCGCGGCCACGCCGCCGGCAATGTGGTCGTAGTCGACAAAGAAATCTCTCGCCGCCTCGGGGTTCAGATAGACGAACCGCGCCGTGTTCGCGGGCCGTCGCGAGTCGGCCAGCACCGGCGAATACAGCGCGCGAGCGAGTCGGTTCATGGCGAGCACGTCGTAGCGGCCGTTACCGATCCAGGCCGGCGCACCGGAGATCGCGTCGAGCACCTGCTGCAGCGTCGCGCGCACCGTCACGGCAGGCCTACGTCGGCGTGGGCCGCTGGGCGCCGTGGACTGGCGCGCGAGGTGGAACAGGTGGTCGCGCTCGGCCTCGTCGAGTTGCAAGGCAGAGGCCAACGCGTCGAGCACGCCATCGGAGACACCGGCGAGCCTGCCGCGCTCCATGCGCACGTAGTAGTCGACCGATACCCCCGCCAGCAGCGCCACCTCCTCGCGGCGCAGACCCTTGACCCGACGGTTGCCGCCGTAAGCGGGCAGGCCCGCCTGCGCGGGTGCGATGCGGGCGCGACGCGAGCTGAGGAACTCCCGGATCTCGGTGCGCAGATCCATCGTGGCCATCCCCTCACCGTAAGCCGGTCCCGCAGTCTAAGGGGTGCCCGATGCGGTCGTCGCGATGCCGCCGTCCACCGGGATGACGGTGCCCGTGAGGTAGGACCCGGCCCGGCTGGCGAGAAACACGGCGACACCCGCCATGTCGTCGGCGCGGCCGATCCGGCGCAGAGGGGCCGCCGCCGCGATCGTGTCGCCGACGGCATCGAGCGTGGACGCCGTCATCTGCGACGGGAACACTCCCGGTGCCACCGCGTTCACCGTGACGTGCTGCGGGCCCAGCTCCCTGGCAAGCACCCTGGTGAGTTGATGAAGAGCCGCTTTGCTGCTGGCGTACGAGTAGTTGGGCGACTGGGCGACGTGGATGGCGGCGATACTGCCGATGTTGATGATCCGCGCGGGATCATCCGCGGTGCCCGCCCTGCGAAGTGCCGGGAGCAGCGCCTGCACCAGCCAGAACGGCGACTTGAGGTTGAGATCGATCACCGCGTCCCAGGCCTCGTCCGGAAACGTCTCCAGCGGCTCGCGCCACATCGCCCCCGCGTTGTTGACAAGGATGTCCAGGCGTTCCGAGTCGACCTGGACGAGATCGGCGAGGCGCTGACACTCGTCGTGCCTGGACAGGTCGGCGGGGATCGCTTGAACGTCGCCGAATTCGGACAGCAGCTGCTGTGCCTCCGCGCACGCGTCCGCCTTGCGCGAGCTGATGACGACACGGGCGCCCGCCTGGAGAAGGCCGCGCGCTATCATCAGCCCGATTCCCCTGGTGCCGCCGGTGACAAGGGCGTACTTCCCGCTCAGATCGAAAAGTTCCGCGTGAGCGGTGAATTGATTGTCCGCCATTGGTCTCCGTCCCTTCTGCCGTCGAAGAACGCGCTGACACGGTCGCGCATTCGGGGCAGCTGAATTGAACTGATGGGGGTGAAGCTGCAGCGTGTGTCCATGGTGACAGGCGTTTTGAACGTCCGGGAGACCCTGGTGATACAGGTACTGCGAGAGCCACCCTCGCCTGGCGCCGGTGGATGGTTCTTCCAGAAACGAAGAAGTGCCTTGCGACCTGCGATGATGGGGTCCAGGACCACATCAGGACAGGTCGGGGCGGGAGCTCATGGTGCCACTTCCTTCCGGATGCTTGAGGTCCTGGGTTGTGCGGCGCAGCCATCCGCGTAGGTGGATCAGTTGGTGCTGAATTCGCCGGCTCGGATGGCGGTCTGAAAGAGGCTCTGCCCGCGCTTTTGTGAATGATCTTCGAGGCGCTTGCTGCGGATTGAGTAGCCTCTCGCCATGACCGAGATCGAGCCGACCAATCCTCAGACCGAAGCCGACCGTGGGCGCGTGGCACTCTGGCTGGATCCTGGCGATCTGGCCTGGCTGGCTCGGCACTGCTGCTGCCCGGACGACGCGACCGAGGAGGTGAAAGACCGCTGCGGCCGTATCCGCTTCCGCGCGAGCGCCGCGCTGCACAAGAGTGGTCGAACGAGCTGACCACAGCCCTCGCGGCCCACCTGAAGATCATTCACGGAACTGCGGTCAGAACGCCACCCGGTGACAGACGCGGCCCGAAAACTCCCTGGACCGTCCGACCCGTCTCGGCCATGATCCTCACGTGGCCACCTACCTCGAGTCCGAGCGCCTGACCCTCCGCCCCTTCGCCGCCGCCGACGCGGACCTGCTGATCGAGCTGGACAGCGACCCGGCGGTGATGCGCTACCTGAACGGCGGCGCTCCAACCTCGCCAGAGGAGGTCCGCGACCTCGCCATCCCCAGCATCCTCGCCGGCTACGAGCGCTGGAATCATGACCTCGGCCTGTTCGCCGCGGACGAGAAGGACGGCGGCGCGTTCGTCGGCTGGTTCTGCCTGCGTCCGCTGCGCAGCGGCCCGCGTGAGGAGGCCGAACTCGGCTATCGCCTGCGCCAGGCGGCCTGGGGCCGGGGCTACGCCACCGAAGTCTCGCAGGCGCTGCTGGCGAAGGGGTTCGCCGAGCTCGGCATCCGCATGGTCTGGGCCGAGACGATGACCGTGAACCGCCCTTCGCGTAACGTCATGGAGAAGCTCGGGATGACGCTCGCGGAGAACATCCCCACGCCGGACTACATGATGGCGGTCGAGGGTTCCGAGCACGGGGGTGTGCGGTACGAGATCACGAAGGAGCAGTGGGAGCGGCGGCAGGCGTAGGCGGCGAGAGGCGCGGCGCCCGTGGATGTGAAGTCATCGGCCCGCGCGGCCTTGTCTCATCACGCCCTATCGGGCATATCCCCGCAGCATCTTGCCGAACTCGTCGCTGAGCTCGTCCCTGCCTGCGAGGCGCAGCAGGAGTCTGCGCTGCGGGAGCGGCGCGGCGGCGACCGCCGCCCCGGCGTCAAGGTGCATGTCGACGAGGGCTACCGGGGCCTCGCCAACCAGTTCCCACGCCAGGTCACCGCCCCACCCCGCAAGCCGAAGAAGGACGCGCCCCTCGGCGAGCAGCACGCCTGGCGGCACGAACGCCGAGCGCAGTCCTCCAACCGGATCTGCGTGGAACACGCCAACGCCGAGTACAAGCAGTGGCGCAGCGCTACACCGGCCGCCGCGAATACTTCGCCGAGACCAAAGCCGCCATAGCCGGCCTGGTCTCCGACCGGTCAGCCCGCCGGGCCACCCGCAAGACGAGCAAAGAACTCGTCCTCGCCGCCGACGCCCGCCCGACGTCCTGCTGATCGATCCCAGGCGGATTGCTCAGCCGAGCCTGCCCAGATTCTTATCGCTCCCCAAGCCGTCAGCCCCCGTTCTGCAGCTGCTGGAGCAGGTCGGCGTCGCCCTCCATCCGCAGCGAGCCGTTCGGGATGCGCATGTACATGAGCAGGGCCATCTCGCTCGCCGTGCCGTAGATGGCGGAGGTGGGCTTGCTCTCGGCGGCCTCCGCCGAGGTGAGGCGGGTGAAGCGGGAACCGGCGGCGTCCACCGTCTGGCGCCAGGAGCCGGCCTCGGCTGCGTGGTAGTCCATGGTGGCGGGCTCGTGCGGCCACGGGACGGTGACGGTGCAGACGGTGGCGAGGAACTCCTCGATGGCGTCGACCGCCTCGGTCGTCGGCAGCTCCTGCGGCGTACCGGAGGCCAGCTGGGCGTCGTAGGTGTGGATCAGCGACTCGTGGACGCGGCGGCGGGCCACGGCGGCCCCCGTGTGCAGCGAGGCCAGCGGCTCCCACCAGGCCCAGCAGGCCCGGTCCGGGCCGGCCTCGCGCAGAGCGGCAAGCAGCTGCTCCGTCGAGTCGGCCAGCCAGGCTATGAGGGCCTCTCGCTCCCTGGGCGCCGCCAGCCCGTCCTTGCTCGGCCGCTCGTCGCCCGGCGCGGTGTTCAGCACGATGTAGGCCCAGAAGCGGTCCCCCTCACTGAGGTGGTTCGCCAGGTCGTACAGCGTCCAGCCCGGGCAGGACGGGACGTCGGCGTCGAGGCTGGGGGCAGCGGCGACGGCGGCGCGGAACGCGGCGGACCGCTCGTCGATCATCTGCAGCAGGGTGGGGAAGGAGAATTGCTCAGTCACGCAGACCTTGTATCACCCGGACCGGAACTCTCGCACTCGATTTAAGGCCCCCCAAATGAGATGTCCTCTTAACTCCACTGCCAGCATGGCCAATTCACGACAACCTAATACGCGATGCCATCAGTACACCTTGGGCAGCCTGAAGTTCTAACCTGGTTCGGTGTTCGAGGGCGCCGGGCCGGGCCGGCTGGGTTGCGGAAGTGCAAGGGCTGCGGGATCCGACTGAGGTCGGAAGGTTTGGCCGGGGTGGCACTTCAGCGTGCGGTGACCCAGTACGCCGCGAGCGGGCGGTTGCCATGCGGTGCGGCGACGGCCCGCAGGACGTCGCTCTGGCTGAGGACGAGTTGCCGTACCGGTTCGGGCAGCGCGGCCAACCGTTCCCCTCCGGTGATCAGGTCGAGACAGGCGGCGATCTCCCAGTCCGCGTCCTGGAGTGCGTCGGTGTCGACCGGCCCGTCGCCGTCCGCTGTCCAGCCCGCCTCGGGCAGGAGCCGCAGCAGCGCCTCGCGGGAGAAGGACGTGCGGATGTTGCCCTCGCCGTGTGAGCCTGCAGCCTCGATCTGGCCCTGGATCAATACTGCGAGCAGGTGGGCCAGCTGGTCGCCGCAGGAGGGCGTCAGGTCCCACTCGGTGAACCACAGCCGCCGCGCCCAGGGCCGTACCCGGGCCAGCGTGTCGCGCAGCTGCCCGAGCGAGGCGAAGTACCAGGAGCAGTGGGTGAGCACGACGTGGTCGAAGGTGTCGGAGGGGAAGTCGACCGACAGGTCGCGGACATCCGTGCTGAAGCGGAAGTCGATGCGCGGCCCGACCGGGCTCGCCGCGAGCCGGGCCGCCGATTCCCCGAGCGTGACCGGCGCCCCGTAGGTCGGATCGGCGACATCGACGGCCACCACGCGTCCCTGGGGTCCGACAGCCTCCGCGAGAACGGCGGTCATATCGCCCTGCCCGCAACCCAGTTCGAGGACGGTGGATCCGGGCTCGATGTCCCAGCTCTCCACGAGTGAAGCGCGGTGGCGTGTCTGTGTCAGCTGAGCGTCCGGGCTGTGGTCGGCAGCGGCCATGGTCTTCACGAGCAACGGAATCCTGGCGTGGAGATCGAAGTGCTTCACACAATCCTCAGTGGCTATTCGGCGAACCGGTGAGGACGAGGGTACGAGACGCCCCTTGGCGGCGCCTGCGATTTCTCGCTCGAGTCCTGCTCACGACAACAGCAGATCCGATCAGACCTCAGTGAGAATCGGTCTACCTTCGGTGAGCGGGGACAGCGGCCGACGAGCGGCAACACCCACTGCAGCCTCGACGAGTTCACCGCTCCGTGCTCCTTCTTCCCATGCAGGCGAAGGACTGCCGGATCCAGAGCGAGAGTGTCAGGTGCCGCCGCCCCGAGCCGGGTCGGCGGCACCATCGAGCAGCGTCAGTTGGCGCCGAACTCGCCGGTGCGGACGGCGGTGACGAAGGACTGCCAGGCGTCGGCGGGGAAGACGAGGGCCGGGCCGTGAGGGTCCTTGGAGTCGCGCACGGGCATGACGCTCGGGAAGCCGGGCGCGACCTCGACGCACTGACCCCCATCGGAGCTGTGGGAGGACTTGACCCAGTGGGCAGAGGACAGGTCGGGGCGGGAGCTCATGGTGCCAGTTCCTTCCGGATGCTTGGGGTCCTGGGTTGTGGGGGGGAACCCGCCCCGACGGGTGCCCCCCCCCAGCCGACCCACTGGTTTTTGACCCCCCCCCCCCTCCGGCGGTTGTGAACACCCCCCCACCCACCTGTG
>NZ_JBHVWW010000056.1:16955-31428 GCF_042882025.1 Kitasatospora sp. NPDC058243 | reverse complement strand
GAGCCGGCCTCTGTTTCTCCGCTTTTTCTTTTGGTTTTGTTTCTTTTGTTTTTCGCCCCCCCCCCGCCCCCTCTCTCCCCCCCGCGCAGGTGGATCAGTTGGTGCTGAACTCCCCGGCTCGGATGGCGGTGATGAATGCCTGCCAAGCGGCTGGTGGGAAGTTGAGGCGGGGGCCGTCGGGGTCCTTGCTGTCCCGCACGCGACCTGGCTGGGCATCGTCCACCTCAATGCACATGCCGCCGTCGTTGTTGCTGTGGCTACTCTTCCGCCATCTCTCCTGGTTCCCTGCTGGCACGACCGAACTCCTGTGAGATGCGCCTGATCATCGCCCTGGAGCACCGGGGCGACAGGGCCATGGCCCTGAGGAGAGCATGACCTGCGGCAGGCGGCAACACCCTCTGCATCCTCGATGAGTTCACCGCTCCGTGCTCCTTCTTCCCACTTCCCATGCAAGCGAAGGGCTGCCGGATCCAGAGCGACACCGTCAGGCGCCGCCGCCCCGGCCCGGGTCGGCGGCGCCATCGAGCAGTATCAGTTGGTGCCGAATTCTCCCGTGCGGACGGCGGTGACGAAGGCCTGCCAGGCGTCGGCGGGGAAGAGGAGGGTCGGACCGTTCGGATCCTTGGAATCGCGGACCGGCATCACGCCGATGAATCCGTCGGCGACCTCCACGCACGTGCCGCCGCTACCGCTGTATGAGCTCTTCCTCCAGCCGGTGTCAGTCAGGTCGACATCCATTCAAAGTCCCTCCGTACCGCGCGGATCATGGCCACTGAGTCGGCCTGGCTCATGGCTTCGACTACGAGCCGATCGTAGTCGTCGACCAGCGCGGCAATCGTCTCAGTATCTCGATCGATGTAGCCTCGCTGCTCGATCTCGCCGTAAGAGAGCATTTTGCGTCCTGGCATGGTAAGGAGGTGCACCAGGCGCGTGAACGGCCTGTCCTCGCCTAGCGAGTACGGTGCCACCTGGATGATGATGTTGGGCTGCTTGGCGAGATGTTCGAGGTGGAGCAACTGCTCGATCATGGTGTCGCGGCCGCCAATGGGCCGCCTGAGGCAGCTCTCGTCCATCACCGCGTGCAGAAGTGGTGGCGGGGTGCGGGCGTGGATGTTTTGTCGGGCGAGCAGGAATTCGATTCGCTCCTGGGCCTGTTCTGGTGTGACGGTTCCTCGTCGGAGATTGCCCTGCTCCCAAGCGGTTGCATATGCCCGGGTCTGTAGCAGCCCTGGAATCACGTTGATTTCGAAGAGCTTGATCTTCTCTGCGCGGGCCTCGTAGTTCGCGTACTCGGGGAAGCCCGGCACCAAAGCTGTGTGGCGGAGCTGCCAGTACATCAGCAGCAGGGTCCCGCCCGTCTGCAGGATCTCATCGGCCTTGGTAGCAAACTTCTCACTCGGCGGGCGCTGCGCAAGTTCGACGAACGAGACGTAGGACGGGTGGACACCGATCCTGCGCGCGAGCTGTTCCTGCTTGAGGCCCATCGCCATGCGTGACCTGCGGAGTTGGATCCCGAAGGCGGCCCATGGAGATGACTTCGGGTCAATTTCCTTGATGTTCACCATGGCCGCTCCAACTCTCCGTGCTGTCGAGGTCAAGTCGTCTACCGCTTCCGATGCTAGGTGACGCCGGGCCACCATGTGCACAGAACGTGAAACATTGATTGCGGAAGGTTATTCCCATGGCCGATGCCCAAGTTCCCCGCCTCCACGGCTACGGCGTGCGTTGGGACACCGGGGCCCGCCTCTACCGGGTCCGCAACGAGCTCACCCGGGAGTGGTTGCGCCAACCGGACGGTGAGCTCAGCGGGTTCAGGTCCTTCTCCGACGCCTGGAGCGCCTGGCGCGTCTTCGAGGTCCACAAGCGGCCGGGGGAGTGAGCGTGTCCTCGATGCTCTCCCGCGTGACCGTCGACCAGCGGCGGCAGGCGGCCGACGTCCTGGACGACCTGACGGCCGTCCTTGCCCTGGGCGGCGTCACGCTGCCGTCCGTCGAAGTCGACTGGGAGCACGGCCGGTTGACCGGGTGCTACCTGGTGAATCTGGGCTCGGCCAGCCCGTCCGCGCTCCTGCGGGTCGTCGACCTGCTCCGCAAGGGGCTGCGCTACGAGCGCCTGACGCATGACGGCTGAACTCCTCGTCCGCCTCCTGTGGTTGGCGGGCTTCTCCCTCACGCTCTTCGCCGCTCTCAGGAAGTGAACTCCCGATGCAAGACCCCCGCTTGCTCGCCAAGCCGCCGGTGTGCCGGCTCGGCTGCCTCGTCCTCGTGCGCAATCCGCGCGGTGACGTCCTGCTCGTGGACCCGGACTACATGGACGGGCTGATCCTGCCCGGCGGCGCCGCGAAGCCGAACGAGCCCCCGCACCTCGCCGCTGCCCGCAACCTGCGCGCCGAGACCGGCCTCAACCTCCGTCTCGCCGCCGTCCTCGCGGTCGACTTCACCCCCGCCGACCGTTACCTGGAGCGCCTCAACCTGGTCTTCGACGGCGGCACGGTGCGCGATGACACCCACCTGACCGTCCCGCCCCGGCACCGCAGCGGCCTGTTCGGTGCCCGCTTCGTCCCCGTCCGCCAACTCCACGACGTCATGGCGCCCTCCCAAGCCGCCCGTGCCACCGAGGCGTTGGCGGGCCGCGCGCTGCCCGTCCTCCTCCACGGACAGCGCGCGACCTGAGGACCGCCGCCGGGTTGGGGTGGTCAGTGCCCACATCGGCCCAGGCGGTGACGCGTTCGGCACTTCGGCACTTCGGCAATGAGAAGGGGCGGGCGCCAGGATCGGCGCCCGCCCTCCCGCGTCCGGGTGCGGTCAGCTCCAGGGGTTGGCCGGCTGGTCGGTGATGGCGGTCCAGAAGCGGGTGCCGGCGGGCAGGGTGCCGTTGGCCCACAGGCCCCAGCCGTTGGCGTCGTGGAACTCGGCCATCCGGAAGCCGGTGCCGAAGTAGCCGGCGCAGAGCTGGTCGGCGGCGGCCCGGCTGGAGAGCTGGCTGCCGGAGGTGGGGATGGTGGCCTTCACCTCGCCGCCGGCCCAGCTGTGGTAGCCGCTGGTGGGGACGCCGGCGGGGGCGGGGCGGCCGTCCTGCTTGAGGCACAGCACGGGCAGCTGCGCGGTGGCGGGGGTGTCGCCGCTGTACGCGTTGCTGCTGTTGTCGTTGCCGACGTGCACGACGTTGTCGGCGCGCTGCTCAAGGGTGGCCCAGGTCATGCCGTTGTGGGTGGCGACGCCGCCGAACAGGGCCACGTAGGTGCTGCGGTAGATGTCCCACTCCTGGTACCCGCCGTCGTTGCAGTCGAACATGTAGAGCCGCCAGCCGCCGCCGCCGATCCTGTGCTCGGTGTTGTCCAGGCACTGGGAGTTGGAGATGTTCTGCAGCCGCACCCCGAACAGGTCGTACCTCGACGTGCTGTCGGCCGCGGTCCACGGCGTGACCCGCCACATCTGCGAGGTGGCGTTGGCGACGCACTCGGCGCTGGAGGGGGTGTAGTCGGCGGTCAGGCAGTAGCGCTGGTCGTTGGTGTTGTTGAGGGTGTAGACGCTCGGCAGGCCCGGGACGGGCTTGAACACCCACTGGCCCGGGCCGTCGGACGGCGCGCAGGGACGCAGGTGCGTGCCCGTCAGTACGCCGTCGGGACAGCGCTCGGACTTCTGGTTGAACAGGACCGTCGAGGGGGTGTCGGCCGAGGCCGAGCCGCCCGGGACCAGCACCAGGCCGGTCAGGGCGAGCGCGATGCCGAGGACGATACGCCGGACTAGCGAACGCACAGAGCTCTCCAGGGAGGGGGACGACGAGGGGCGGCGGCCGGTCCGGAGGGCCCCCCGGGCCACCCGGTCCGTCCGCCGCCGCCAGCGTGTCAGCGTCCGATCAACCGCCGGTATCCCAGCTTTCTGGGGGGTCGTCCGACACCCCGCCTGGTCAGGGGGACGGCCAGGGGCGGCCCGGGCTACGTACCCCCTACCGATCCGCGACGGATTCGCCCCCTCCGCCCCCGCCCGTACCGTCGGAGACCACGGACACCGGACCAACCCCCAGGAGAACAGCGATGACCGCCTACGCGATGGCCCAGGTCCACTCGGTCGAGTTCGGCCCCGACATCGTCGAGTACCTCCAGCGCATCGACGCCACCCTGGACCCCTTCGACGGCCGCTTCCTCATCCACGGCGACCGGATCGAGACGGTCGAAGGCACCTGGGGACAGGACCTCATCCTCATCGAGTTCCCCGACCGCCAACGCCTGCGCGCCTGGTACGACTCGCCCGCCTACCAGGCGATCCTCCCGCTGCGCACCCGCCACATGACCGCCGACGTGGTCTTCGCCCGGGGCGTGCCCGTCGGCTACCGCGGCGCCGACGCCCTCAAGCACTGACCGGCCCGGGGGCTCAACGCCCCTGCGTCCGCTCGCGCCACCACCGCACCGTCGCCTCCACCTGCTCCTCCAGCGCGGTCGCGCGCACCGCGAACGCGGCCTCGTAGGCGGAGGCGTCCACCACGAACGGGCGGTCGAACTGGTAACGGACCTCCCGCAGTTCACGCAGCAGCGGGGAGAACAGCCCCGCCGCGCCCAGCAGCGCCTGCGGGAGCCGGCGCACCGCGACCGGTCCGACGCCCGCCTGCGCGGCCAGCCGTTCCACCATCGCGCGCACCGGCAGCGCGGGGGCCGTCGGCACGTGCCAGGCCCGCCCCCAGGCCCGCTCCTCGCCCGCGACCTCGGCCAACGCCCGCGCCACGTCCGGCAGGTACGTCCAGCTGTGTGGCGCGTCCGGGTCGCCGAGCACCGCGATGTTCCGGCCCTTCAGCAGGCCCGGCATCACCCGCGAGGCCAGGTGCCCGCCGTCCGTCACCCCGGGGCCGAAGAAGTCCGAGGCCCGCACCTCGACCGCCCGGATCCGCCCGGCCCCGTGCAGCGCCCGCGCCTGCTCCCACGCCGCCGCCCGCACCCGCCCCTTGGGGCCGGCCGCGGCCAGCGGCAGGTCCTCGGTCATCGGACCGCGCACCGGCCCGTAGCCGTAGAGGTTGCCGAGCATGACCAGCACCGCCCCGGTGGCCTCGGCCGCCGCGCACAGCGAGGAGGCCAGCGCCGGCCACCGCGCCGCCCACTGCGGCAGCGGCGGCGCCGCGCAGCCGTAGATCGCCGCCGCGCCGCGTGCGGCCTCCGCCAGTCGCGCGCGATCGCCCGCGTCCAGCGCCACGTGCTCGATGCCGGGCACCGGGGCCCCGCCCCGCGCGGGGCTCCCCGACCTGGTGACGACCCGTACGGCGTGCCCCTGCCCGGCCAGCAGGCGGGCGGTGGCGGCCCCGGCGGGCCCGTATCCGACAACCACGTGGAAGCTCATCCGCCCCACCCTAGGGTCTGGGGCCGTGGGTGTTGCGGGTGCTGTGAGTGCGGCGCGGGCGCTAGCAAATACTTGGTATGGCAACCGTAAAAGACGATCTATGCTGGCGGACGTTCACAATCTCTCCGCACAACGCAAGGTGCTGAATGAAGCTGCCCCGGGTGTCCGCCGTCGTCGCGGCCGCCGTCCTGGCCCCCACCGTCCTCTTCCCGTCGATGGCCTCCGCCGCCGACAACCCCCAGCCGGCCGGCGTCTCCGGCCCTGACACCGCGTCCAAGGGCACCGAGGACCAGGGGACAGGCCAGGAGGAGCACGACCGCGCCGAGGTGCGGCGCATCCTCGCCGACAAGGAGAGCGGCGTCAGCGTGCGCGAGGCCGCCCAGAAGGCGCTGAACGGCACCGCCGCCGACCTGCGGCACTTCCTGGACGTCGAGCTCCACGACCAGCGCATGATCGACAACCGGGTGAAGGCCTACCAGGTCCTCGCCGTCGGCGGGCCGGCCGTCAAGAAGGCCGCCACGGCCGCCCTGCGGGGCGGCACCGCCGAGGACGTCGCGAAGTTCCTCAAGGAGGGCCAGTTCACCGCCCGCGCCGAGGACGAGGACCGCGCCAAGGTCCAGAGCATCCTCGACGACAAGGAGACCGGCCCGGCCGTGCGCGAGGCGGGGGAGAAGGCCCTCGCGGGCACCGCCGCCGACGTGCGGCACTTCCTGGACGTCGAGCTCGGCGAGCGGCGTCTGACCGACAACCGGGTGATGGTCGCCCGGATCTTCGACGGCGCCGGGCCGGCGGTGAAGGCGGCCGCCCGGAAGGCGATATCCGGCAGCAACCAGGAAGTCCTGGCCTTTCTGAAGGAGGGCCAGTTCATCGCCCGGGCCGAGGACGAGGCCCGCGCCAAGGTGCAGGGCATCCTGGACGACAAGGAGACCGGTCCGGGCGTGCGCGAGGCGGGGGAGAAGGCTCTCGCGGGCACCGTCGCCGACGTGCGGCACTTCCTGGACGTCGAGCTCCCCAAGCAGCGGGCCGACGACAACCGGGTGAAGCTCGCCCAGATCATGTCGGCCGGCGGACGGGCCGTGCGCGAGGCCGCCGGCCGGGCGCTGGACGGCACCGACGAGGACGTCGTGAAGTTCCTGAAGGAGGGCCAGTTCACGGCCCGCGCCGAGGACGAGGCCGCGAACAAGCCGGCCCCGCAGCCGGCCCGGCCCGCCGAGCAGCCGCAGACCGCCACCGGCGCCCAGTCGGCCGTCCGGCCCGCCGCCCTGACCACCACGACGGGCACGACCGCGGGCACGACCACGGCGGGCACCACCGCCGGGACGGCGGCCACGGCCACCACGGGCGCCACCACGGTCACCACCCGCCCCGGCCAGCTCGCCGCGACCGGCACCGAGGGCCTCGGCTGGGAGGCCGGCGGCGCCGCCGCGGCCCTGGCCGCGGGCGCGGCGCTCGTCGTCGCCTCCCGCCGCCGCTCCACCGAGAGCTGACGCCCCCGCGCGCCCCGGCCGCCCACGCGGCCGGGGCATGCGGACGTCCGGGGCCGCACGCTCAGCCGCGGGGGCGGCGCCCGGCGATCGCCCGGGCGGCGAGTTCCGCGTGCCAGCGGGCCGCGTTGCCGCCGGCCAACTGGCCGGCGAAGGCGCGCCGCGCGGCCTGCACCGACTCGGCCGAAGCGTGCGGGTACGCCTCCCAGACCGCCCAGAGCGCGTTCTCGGTGTCCTCGTCCAGGCCCGTGCAGGTCAGCGGCCCGGTCCCGGACAGGGTCTCGGCCAGCACCGCCTCGAAGACCTGCCGCAGTCGCTCGTCGTCGTCGCGCCCGCGGGCGGGGCGCTCAGCCACCACCGCTGCTGCCGCCGCCACCGCTGCCACCATCGCCGCCACCGTCGCCGCTGTCGCCGCCGCTCAGGCTCCGGTTCCGGCGCCGGCTGCGCGCGGAGCGGCGCAGCAGGGACCCCGAGGCGAGCGTCACGGACGCCACGGCGCGCACCCAGCGGGGGCCGCCGCGTTCGGCCCACACCACGCACACGCACCCGCCGACCGCGAGCACCAGGACACCGACCAGCACGGTACCGACCACGTCTCACCCCTCTCCCGTCCATCCCGTTTCCGGGCCGATCCTCTCAAGCCGAGCCGCCCGCCCGCGCCCCCGACCCGCCCGAAACCGGGTCGATCCGCCATGCAAGCAGACAGTCCGCTTGCCGTGCAGGAAAGTTGGTGCCGCGCGGCATTTGCCGGGGTCGGGGCCCCGCGCCGGTGTGACCGGCGGAAATCGCCCCCGTCCGACCCGCGCCCCGGCCCGGCGCCGGGTGCGGTCACGAACCCGCCGTGTGCCAGGATGCCGACGCTGATCCCCTCTCCCGACCACCCGAGCAAAGGAGTCCGCCATGGCCAAGGGCCTGTTCGCGACCCTGCACACCACTCTGGGCCCGATCCGGCTGGAGCTGTTCCAGTTCCACGCGCCGAAGACGGTCCGCAACTTCGTCGAACTCGCCGAGGGCGCCCGAGAGTACACCGACCCGCGCACCGGCGAGCCCGGCAGCGGCCCGTACTACGACGGCACGCTCTTCCACCGCGTGGTGACCGGCTTCATGGTCCAGGGCGGCGACCCCACCGGCAGCGGCACCGGCGGCCCGGGCTACGCCTTCGCCGACGAGTTCCACCCCGAACTGCACTTCACCAAGCCGTACCTGCTCGCCATGGCCAATTCCGGCCCGGGCACCAACGGCTCGCAGTTCTTCATCACGGTCGGCACGCCGGCCCACCTGAACCGCCGGCACACCATCTTCGGCCAGGTCGCCGACGCCGACTCCCGGGCCGTCGTCGACGCCCTCGCGGCCGTCCCCACGGACGGCGAACGCCCCGTCGACGACGTCGTGATCACCCAGGTCACCGTCGAGCGGCTCTGACGCCCGTCTCCCGGGAAGCCCTGCGCCCGTCGTCCGGCGGCGTCAGAGCCAGCCGCGGTCGTCGGCGGTGCGCAGGGCCTCGGTGCGGTTGCGGGTGGCGGTCTTGGCGATGGCGGAGGAGAAGTAGTTGCGCACGGTGCCCTCCGAGAGGTAGAGCTTGCCGGCGATCTCGGCGACGCCGGCCCCGGAGCGGGAGGCGTTCAGCACGTCGCGTTCCCGGGCGGTGAGCGGGGAGGCCCCGGCCGCCAGGGTGGCCGCGGCCAGTTCCGGGTCCACCACGCGTTCGCCCGCCGCGACCCGGCGGATGGCGTCGGCGAGCACTTCGGCCGGCGCGTCCTTGACGACGAAGCCGACCGCGCCCGCCTCCATCGCCCGGCGCAGGTAGCCGGCGCGTCCGAAGGTGGTGAGGATGACGACCCGGCAGCCGGGCACCTGCTGGGCCAGGACGGCGGCGGCGGCCAGGCCGTCGAGGCCGGGCATCTCGATGTCCAGGAGGGCCACGTCGGGCCGGTGTTCGCGGGCCGCGTCGACGACCTGGTCGCCGCGCCCGACGGCGGCGACCACCTCGAAGCCGTCCTCCAGGTCGAGCAGGGCGCACAGCGCGGTGCGGACCAGTTCCTGGTCCTCGGCGAGCAGCAGGCGGATCGTCATGTCGTCCCTTTCCGGGCGGGGGCGCGCCCGTGGCGGGCGCCCGGCGGGACGGTGACCAGCAGCCGCCACCCGCGCGGGCTCAGCGGGCCGGCTTCGACGGTACCGCCGGCCGCCGCGACCCGTTCCCGCAGCCCCCTCAGGCCCTTCCCGATCCCGCTGCCCTCGCCGGTCCCGCCGCCCCCGGCGGCCCCGTCGGTTCTGCCGTCCGCGCCCGTCCCGTCGTCGCGGATCTCCACGGAGGAGCCGGTGACGGTGACGGTGCAGCGGTCGGCCCGGGCGTGCCGGACCACGTTGGTCAGGCCCTCGCGCACCACCCAGCCGAACAGTTCCCCGTCCTGCGTGGCGACGGGGTCGGTGGACGTCGGCAGGTCGGCGACCACCCCGGCGGCGCGCAGCAGTTCGCGTCCGCGCGCCAGTTCGCCGGCCAGCGTGACGTCGCGGTAGCCGGTGACCGCGGCCCGGACGTCGGCCAGCGCCTGCCGGGACAGCGACTCCACCGCGGCCATCTCCGCCAGCGACTGGTCGAGGTCCTTGGCGGCGAGGCGCTGGGCCAGGCGGGACTTGACGGTGATCGCGGTGAGCGAGTGCCCGAGCAGGTCGTGCAGGTCGCGCGCGATCCGGTTGCGTTCGGCCTCCGAGGCCAGCCGCGCCACCTCGGCCCGGGCGGCCACCAGGGCCTGGTTGGTGGTGGCGATCTCCGCGAACGCCCCCGTGGTGAGCACGGTGAACAGCAGCGCCAGCGCCTGGAAGGTGCCGGGCCCGGTGTGCCAGGCGGGCACCGCCCACGGCACCAGCAGGGCGGCCAGGGTGGCGGCGGCGGTCACCCGGGTGGCGTGGCGGCGCCGCAGCACGGCGACGAAGGAGACCACGACGGTGGCGAGGTAGAACGCGTTCTCGTGGGCGAACGGCAGCGCGGCCAGGAACAGCGCGCTCATCACCGCCAGCAGCAGGAGCACCTGCCGCCGCCGGCCGCGGACCATCGCGGTGGCGGTGAGGACGAAGCAGAGGCAGAACGCGCCGACGACCGCGTACCCGGCGACCAGGGCCGCCCCGGACACGTTGTCGTTCACGGCGACGGCGGTCAGGCACGGGTAGACCAGCATCCCGGCGCCCAGCATGATCCGCCGCCAGCCCTGCACCCACCGCTGCGGGGCGCGCTCCCCTGTGGCGCGCTCAGCGGCGGCGTGCCCGGGGAGGGTCGCCTGCGTGTCCTCGTCCACCCTCGCCTGCCTCACGTCGCGTCGGATCGCGCGAACAGGGTACGCAGGTGGCGTCCGTTGATCACGGCGGCCACCCCCGCCAGCACCAGCCCGCACAGGGCCTGCTCGGCCTTCATCCAGAACGGGAAGGTCCCCGGCACGCAGATGATCACGACGATCGCGGCGATCATGACGGCCGAGATGATCCGCAGCCGCCGGTACGCCGCGTGCGAGCCGCGGGCGGCCCGGGTGGTGAACAGGGACGTGACCACGGCGCTGGCCACGACGAGGCTGCCGCGGATCCACACGGCCGGGTTCACCAGGTCGGGGTGGTCGCGCAGGGCGTAGGCGGCCGCCAGGGTGACGACGCTGAGGCCCAGGTAGGCGAACACCAGCCGCCTGATGGTGCGGAAGGCCCGAACGGTGTCGGGGTGGTTCACATCGGTGGAGGTCATGCCCCCATGCTGTCCGCGCCGTGCCCCCGCCCGGCAGTGTGCTGCCGCACCGGCCGACCGTGACAATTGTCAGCAGGTCAGGGCGGGTCAGGGCAGGTCAAGGCGGATCAGGTCAGGGCAGGGAAGGGCGGGGTCAGGTCAGGGCGGGGGAAGGGCCGGGGGAAAGCGGGGCCGCCGCCCGGCGGGGCCGGGCGGCGGCTGGCTGTCGGTCGTGCGGTGGGGCTCAGGAGCAGCTGGTGAAGGTGGGGCTGGTGTTGGCGATGTAGAGGGTGGCGCCGCCGCTGGGGTCGGAGGTGAGCGGGACGGTGACGGTGTCCTCGGCGGTCCACGGGAAGCCGCGGGCGTCGAACGTCCAGCTGCCGGTGACCTTGCGGGCGAGTTCGGCCAGCGTCACCCAGCCGTACTGCTGGGGCGGGACGTTGACGGTGACGGCGTTGTTGACGGTGGTCGAGCCCTGCCAGACGTTGCTGTAGTTGACGGCGGTCTTGACCGCGGTGGTGAAGACGCCGCCGGGGGCGCCGCCGGAGATGTCCGCCCCGATCTCGCCGCCGAGGGTGCTGGACCAGCCGGTCATGTTGGTGACCGCGAAGTTCTGCTGGGCGGCGCTGCTGGTGTTGTTGAACCAGATCGAGGAGACGCAGACCTTCGGCAGCGGTGCCGCGGGGGCCTCGCTCTTGACGGCCCAGGAGCAGGAGGAGACGTCCTTCTGGCACTGCTTGGCGGCGTGGTCGACGGCGAGGCTGCGGGCGGCCTGCGGGAAGCCGGTGGACCACTGCTGGTTGGCGGTGCCGTTGCAGGTGTACTGGTCGGTCCAGGCGTCGTCGTACTGGGCGCCGAGCAGCAGGTCCAGGCAGGTGTTGTCGCCCAGGTGGCGGATCATGAACGCGTCGGCGGCCCCGGCGACCGGCTGCAGGAACCACCGCTGGCTGGACTGCCCGGCGCAGGTCTGCTGGCGCAGGGCCGGGGTGAAGAAGGCCAGGTCGATGCACTTGCCGGTGTCGTTGTTGACGATGGTGAAGGAGAAGTCGGAGGGATCGACGCTCAGCCGCCAGGACTGGTGGTAGCCGGGCGCCGAGTTGGTGACGATGTAGGCGCCGTCGCCCATGGTGCCGTTCTGGACGTCGAGTTGGCGCCCGTTGCTGAGGGACTTGATGGTCAGGCACTGCTGCGGGGAGGCGCAGGCGGCGGCCGGTGCCGTGGCGGCGTGGGCCCGCGCGGTCGCGAACGGGGAGGCGGTGAAGCCCAGGGCGGCGCAACAGGCCACCAGGACGGCCGCGATCAGGCGCAGCCAGGGAGCCGGTCGGCTCGGGGTCGTGGCGGAGAGCACGGGGTCGGGTCCTTTCGTCGGGAACAGGGAGAGGGGAGAGGAGTCGGAAAGAAGGGGAGGGCGGGCCGGTCAGGCGGCGGCGAAGGCCGCTTCCAGGCGGGGGACGTAGTCCACGAGGTCCTGCGCCCAGCAGCCCGCGCTGTGGCCGCCGTTGCAGGCGGTGCCCCAGCCGGCGCCGTTGCCGTAGTCGACGTAGTGGTAGCGGTAACCGAGGGCGTCCAGGCGGTCCTTGAGGCGCTTGGCGGTGCCCTCGGCCCAGAACTCCATGTCGGAGGCGCTGCCGTTGCCGTTGCCGGTGTAGACCGCGATGCCGGTGTCGGTGAGCGCGCCCAGGCGGGAGACCGGGTCCGCGGCGTTCCAGCGCCAGTCGGCGTTGAACACCGGGTACGGCGAGCCGAAGATCGCGTCGCTGGAGACCGTGGGGCCGAAGTCGAGGCCGCAGGGCTTCCCGTCGCTGGGCCCGCACAGCACGGTGCCGGCGTTGGTCAGGGTGGCGACCACGGCCCCGCGGATGATCATCTCGTTCACGGAGAGGTCGTTCGCGCCGGACATGGTGAGGACCTGGCCGAACAGCTGGGGCCGGTCCTGCGCGTAGTGCAGCGCGCCGAAGCCGCCCATCGACAGGCCGCCGACGGCCCGGCTCTTACGGCCCGTCAGGGTGCGCAGGTTGGCGTCGATGAACGGGACCACCTGGTCGAGGTGGAAGGTCTCCCAGTTCTGCGCCCCGGCGGCGGTGTTCTGGTCGAGCCAGTCGGTGTACCAGCCGCGCAGGCCGCCGTCCGGGATGACGGTGATCATCGACTGCGCGGCGGTGAGGGCGGGGTAGGCCAGGGCCGGGTCGCTCGGGTTGTCCGAGGCGCCGTGCAGGAAGTACAGGACCGGGTAGCGCTTGGCCGGGCTGGCCGCGTAGTCGGCGGGCAGCAGGATCCGGATGGCGTGCTCCCCGGCGACCTGGGGTGTGGTGACGGTGAGCACGAAGTTGGTGGCGCTGCCGGTGGCGGCGCCGACCTGGGTGAGCCCGAAGCCGTCCTTCATCGGCGGCGGGGCGGGGGCCTCGGCGTGCGAGGCGGGCACGCCCAGCAGCAGGAGGCAGGCGGCCAGGGCGGCGACGGCCGCCTTGGCGTGCCGGAGCCGGGCGCGCAGGGGCCGTACGGGCGGGCGCCGGGCGGGCTGGGCTGGTGTCATGGGTTGTCCTTGGCCGTGAGGGTGCCGCCGTTCCCGGGGGGAACCGCTGGAACTGTCTGAACACCGACAACTCTTGCGAGATCACCTCGCGGTCCGCCAGAGCGCCCTGCGGCGCACCTGGGCCACTGGCGCATGTGCGCCACCGGCGTGGGTAGCCTCCGACGGCCCGTCCGGGCGACACCGGCACAACGACAAGCCGACAAACCGACGAGCGGACGGGCCGACACAACGGCAGACGGACACACCGATACGCCGACACACCGATACACCGATACACCGATACACCGACACGATGACGGGGGACGTCGTGCACGACGTGCTGGATCCCGACTCCGAACGCGGCCGGGTCTACCGCTGCCTGGTCGGCCGTCCGCAGGCGCGGGCGGCGGAGCTGGCGGCCGGGGTCGGCCTCGGCGAGGGCGCCGTCCTGGCCGTGCTCAGGGAACTCGCCGACGAGGGCATCGTCGTGGCCTGCAACGGCGACGGCCTGCCCGTCGGCGGCCATTGCGACGACGGCCATTGCGACGACGGCCCGCGCGGCGACGGCCACCGCGACCGCGACCGCGCCTGGGAGGCGCTGCCGCCCGGCCGGGTGGTCGAGGCGGTGCTGCAGAGCGACGCCGTCCGGCAGGCCACGGCGCGCCGGGCCGGGGCGGAACTGGAACGCCTCTACCGCTTCGCCCGGCGCGACGCCGGCACCTACGGAGCCCTGGAGGTGGTCGAGGACGCCGCCCAGGTGCTGGCGGCCAGTCGGCGCCTCCAGCTCGCCGCCCGCCACCAGGTGCGGGTCATCGACGTGCCGCCCTACTCCGGCAGTTCGGCCTACTACTTCGACCAGGAGGTGCTGCAGCGCCAGCGGATGGCCGCCGGGGTCGTCTACCGCTCGATCTACCACGGCTGCGCCTTCGACGACCCGGTCGCGGGCCCCAACATGGCGCGCATGGTCGAGGCGGGGGAGCAGGCCCGCACGCTGGACGAGCCGCCGCTCAAGCTGGCCCTGGGCGACGACGACCTGGCGATCGTCACGCTGGCGGCCGACGGGCGCCCGGGCGTCGTCTCGCTGCTGATCCGGCCCTCGGGCCTGCTGCGGGCGCTGGCCGCGGTGTTCGAGACGCTCTGGCGGCTGGCCGTCCCGGCGTCGGTGTCCGCCGTCGACCTGCGGATCGGTGAGCGGGACCGCCGCATCCTGACCCTGATGGCCAGTGGTGCCACGGATGACGCCATCGCCCGGCGGCTGGGGCTGGGGCGGCGCACGGTGGTGCGCCGGGTCTCGGCGCTGCTGGCCCAGCTGGGGGCCACCACGCGTTTCCAGGCGGGCGTGCAGGCGGCCCGGGGGGGGGGGGTGTGTGGCCCCCGCCGCCGGGCGGAGAACCGTGGGGGGGGGGGGGGAGGAGGGGGGGTGAACGGGGTCCACCATCCGGTG
>NZ_JBHVWW010000056.1:0-16945 GCF_042882025.1 Kitasatospora sp. NPDC058243 | reverse complement strand
TGGGGTACCACACCGCGTTCCCGGCGGGGCGTGAGGCCTCCCCGCCCCGGCTTGCGGGGACCCCCCCACCCCGGCCCGGACCCCTGGGGGGTGGGGGTCAGGGAAAGGTGGTCAGCAGGTGCCCGCCGCGCGGTCGCGCACGACCAGGTCGGTGCGGCCGGGGGTGGAGTCCAGCCAGACCACCCGGGTGCCCTGGTCGGCCGCGGGCTGGTCCTGGCCGCCCCGGTCGCAGGAGAGGCGCTGCGGGGTGCCGCCGCCGGTCGGGAGCTGCCAGAGCTTGGGCAGCGCGGCGTTGGTCCAGCCGCCGGCGGGCTTGGTGCTCTGGACCTTGTAGGTGACGGCCTGGTCGGAGGCGGTGAGGTCGCTGCCGAGCGTCGGGGCGTTCGGCGAGTCGGCGGCCAGCACCTCGTTCACGCCGGAGCCGTCCAGGGCGCCGGAGCGGATGGAGGCGCGGGCGGCCGCGCCGGCCGGGGTGTCCAGCCACAGCAGCCGGCCGCCGGCGAGCCGGGCGGAGGAGGCGGTGGTCGCGGCGGCGCCGGGGGCGGCGTGCGCGGTGTACTGCGCGGTGACCTTGCCGGCGGCGATCGAGTAGACGGTCGGCGCGGTGACGTACTGCTGCCCGTCCTGCCAGGACTCGGTCCAGGCGAGGTAGCCGTCCTTGAGGGTGAGGTCGTCCGGGTGGTGCCCGTCGGCCAGCGGCAGTTCGACCGCGGGGGCCCCGTCGTGGGACAGCCACAGGCTGGTGCGGCCGGTGGCGAAGTCGTGCACGGTGAAGGCGATGTCGCCGCCGGAGACCTGCGGGTTGCCGGGCTCCTTCCCGTCGGCGAGGAACAGGCTGCGGACCGGGCCGGCGCCGGACAGCGGTGCGGTCAGCAGCTCCCGGCTGTGGTCCTTGGCGGTGGTGCCGATGGCCTTCCACACGGCGTTGGTGCCGTCGGTGGAGGGCCAGCTGTGGTAGCGGCCGTCGTCGGGGCTGAGCCGGACGGGGGCGCCGCGCCCGGTGGTGGAGCCGGTGTACAGCGCGGTGGTGCCGGGCAGGGTGCCGCCCGTGCCCTTGACCGGGTCGGGGGCGGGGGCCATCGCCACCCAGTGCCCGCCGCCGGCGGCCGGGGGCGCCATCGAGTAGGAGAGGTTGCGCGCCAGCGTGCGGCTGTCCATGCCGATCCGGCTCTCCCAGCCGGCCTTGATCCCGTGCGCGTCGAACGCGGCTGCCACGGTGCGCAGTTGGGCGTGGCTGAGGCCGAGGTCGCGGCCGGCCGCCAGTGCCGCGTTGCGCCCGGCCACGAAGTCGTCGAGCGGGGTGAGGTAGGCGGTGAGCGCCCGGTAGACCACCCGGTCGGCGGTGAGCGGGTCGAGGGTGCGCCGGATGTCCCACAGCGCGCCGCTGAAGATGGTGGCGTTGAGGTGCTGTCCGCCGTTGTCGACCGTGCCGCCGAGGTAGTCGTCCACGGTGGTGCGGTGGTCGTCCATCCGGCGGTCCGCGCAGGCCTGCGGGGTGCCGGTGCGGCACTTGCTCTCGCCGAGCAGCGCCGCCGCCGGGTCGTTCATGGACATGCCGCGGGCGGTGACCTCGATGGCGTTGCCGAAGTAGTCGGCGAGCCCCTCGTTCATCGCGCCGGCCTGGCCCATGCCGGCCAGGTCGGCGGTGTTCGATATGACGCCGTGGGTCATCTCGTGCCCGGCGATGTCGAGGGCGGCGGAGAACGGGTAGTAGTTGGGGCCCCCGCTGCCGTAGACCATCTTCTTCCCGTCCCAGTACGCGTTGGCGTAGGGGGCGCCGTCCTGGGACACGTTGACGACGGAGGTGATCGCGCCGCCCTTGCCGTCCAGGCCGTTGCGGCCGAACCGGTCGTGGTAGAAGTCGTACACGATACCGGCGTTGACGCTGGCGTCGGTGGCGCCGCTGGTGCCGGCGGAGGCCGGGAAGTCCGGGCCGGGGGAGTGGGCCGGGGGGAGGTCGGCGGGGATGCCGCCGCCGAGGTCCATCTCGTCCCGGCCGCCCGCGTCGTAGGTGGTGATGGTGGCGGGCCGGGTGAGGTCGGTGAGCTGGTAACTGCCGTCCGGCAGGCGGGCGATGTTCACCTTCGCGGAGTTGCCGCGGGCGTCCGGTGCGGTCCCGGTGGCGGGTTCGAGGCCGGCCGCGGCGGCGCGCTGGTCGGTGCCGCCCGCCGGGAGCGGGGCGCGGGTGTCGTAGGCGAGGGCGACCACGCCGACGGTGGCGTCCACGAAGACCTCGCGGGCCGCGGGCCCCCCGGTCGCCGGGTCGGCGGCGTGCACGGTGAAGCGCTGGGCGAGCCGGCCGGCGCCGTCCGGCAGGACGACCAGGCCGTGGTCCTCGGCGGTGGCCGCGGCCCGGGCCTTCGGGTCCTGGACGGAGCCGAGCGCCAGGTCCCGCAGGGCGGCGGCCGGGACGGTGGCGGTGGTCGGCACGGTCAGGCCGGTGAAGTACTTGCCGCCGACCGACTCGACGCGCTGCCCGGCGCCCTCGCCCGTCAGGTGCACCAGGTACTGCGCGCCGAACACGGGCACGCCGTCGTGGCGCTGCTCGAACCTGACGGTGCGCCGGCCGTCGGCGGTGCTCTCGGAGCCGACCTCGGCCAGCTCGCCGGGGTCGACGTGGTAGCGGTCGGCGTGGGCCGCGAGGTGGGCGCGGGCGGCGTCGGCGGGGCTGCCGACGGCCGACTCGGCCAGGCCGGTGACCAGCTGCGGGGCGGCGGTGTCCTGACCGGCCACCAGGGAGGGCACCGGGTCGGGGGCGGCCGCGGGCCCGGCCAGCGCGGGCGGCGCGGCCAGGGCCAGCGCCACCACGGCGGTGGCGCTGATGCCGAGTGCTGTGGACGTGCGGGAACGACGGGGCACGGAGGTCCTCTCGCAGGGCCGAACGGTGGTCGCGGCGGGCCGGTCGCGCCGACCACCGCGACGATCACGATAAGTCATCCAACGTCATATGTCGATAGACTTTCTATGTGCCCGCGGAGGGCCGGAACCCGACCCCCGCAACCAGCCCCGCAACCGGCCCGCAACCAGCCCCGGAAACCCCCAACCCGCCCCGCCCGGCGAGCGATTCGTTCAAGACGCCACCACACCCCCCGACCGACACTGACCCCCATGACCGATCGCGCCTTCACCCCCGCCGCCGGCCGCCTCGGCCCCGTACGCCTCTACGACCCCATCGTCTCCCTCACCCGCGAACGCCTGTGGCGCAGCCTGCTCGCCATGCACGTGGCCCCCCGCCCCGACGACGTGATCCTCGACGTCGGCTGCGGCACCGGCTCCCTGGCCGTCCTCCTCGGCCGCGTCGAACCACGCGCCCGCGTCATCGGCGTCGACCCCGACCCCACCACCCTCGAAGTGGCCCGCCGCAAGGCCGCCGCCGCCGGCGTCACCCCCGAATGGCACATCGGCATGGGCGACGCCGTCGCCGACCTCGTGGGCGCCGAAACGGCCGACACCGTCGTCTCCAGCCTCGTCCTCCACCAGTGCCCCATCCCCATGAAACAGGCCGTCCTCGCCTCCATGCACACGGCGCTGCGCCCCGGCGGCAAGCTCGTCATCGCCGACTTCGGGCGCCAGCGCACGGCCGCCATGCGCCTGGCGTTCCGCATCGTGCAACTGGCGGACGGCAAGGAGGACACCCAGCCCAACGCCGACGGCATCCTGCCCCGGCTGATCACCGAGGCCGGCTTCCACGGCGTGCGCGAGACCGAGACCGTCTCCACGCTCACCGGCTCGCTGTCGTTCTACGTCGCCCGCCGCGCGTAGGCCGCGCCCGCGCCGCCCGTCGGGTTCCCCGCCCGCCGGGTTCCCCGTGCGACCGGGGGAGATGACGCACCGGCAGGCCCGCACCTCCTGCTCAGCCGAGCGCCGTGTACTTCACCCGCTCCTGGAGCGGAGTCAGGCACTCCGTCAGCCGGCGTGCCTCGATGCTCTCCACGCGGTCGGGCGGTTCGTCCTCGTCCCCGGCCCAGCACATGTAGATGTCGACCGGCCCGTGCAAAAGGGCCGCGGACACCAGCGCCGCCAGGAACTCCCGTGAGTGCTTCTGCGCGAGGAACTCCTCGCGCTCCTCGTCCCGCATCGCGTCGACGAGCGCCATCGCGTCGGCCGTGTCGGTGAACCCCTCCCACTCGAACCGGGAGCTGTTGAACCCGCAGCCGCAGCCCTCGTGCGAGCCGACGCAGGTCACGTGCGGTGAAGTGAAGCGGGCTCGAACGGGCGCGTCGGCGGCAGTCTCGCGAACCCCGCAGTAGCAGGTCCCGAGCTGCGGACCGGCGGCGCAGGGGATCGGCAGCACGGGCTGTTCGGTTCCGATCCACACCATCAGACACATGCGGACGAGGCTACGCCCGGCCCGAGGCACCCGCCGGACTGCCTGCCCGGCCCGGGCCGCCCGCCGGGCCCGAGGCGCGCAGCACCGGGAGCACCGCCGACGGCGTCAGCCCCGTCATCTCCCGCATCTGGCGGCTGAAGTGCGCCTGGTCCGCGAAGCCGCCCGCCAGCGCCGCCTCGGCGAGCGTGCGCCCCTCGCCCAGCGCGTCGGCGGCGCGGGCCAGCCGCCGCCAGATCCGCCAGCGTGCCAGCGGCACCCCCAACTGCCGCCGCGCCAGCGCCCGCAGGCGCTGCGGCGACAGCCCCACCCGCGCCGCCAGCCCCGGCAGCGCGACCCGGTGGTCCGTCAGCGCCTCCATCGCCGCCCACAGCCGCACGTCCACCTCGGCCGACGGCAGCACCCCGGACGGCTGCAGGTCCTCCTCCACCAGGTCCCGCCACTGGGGCGCCACGGTGACACCGTCACCGCACCCCGCCCGCAGCCGGTCCGCGAACGCGCAGTGCGGATCGACGAAGAACGCCGACACCCCCCGGACCGGCGCCATCCGGTGCCACACCATCGGCGCCACCACCACCGCCGCGCCCCGGTGGCGGACCCCGGCCCCGTCCACGATCGTCACCTCGCCGCCCGTCGCCGCGACGGCGACCTGGAACGCGGCGTGCCGGTGTGACGTGCTGTCCGCCAACGGCCCCCGGTACAGCGCGTACCCCGCGCCCACGACGAAGTGCCGCCCGATCCCCTCCCACTGCCCCATCCGCCCGATGCTGCCAGAGCGCCGCGCCCGCCACCCCGGATTCCGGCCACCCCCTACTGCCTCAGGCCCACGTCGCGGGCCTTCCAGGCCAGGAACGCCGAGAACCGGACCGTGCCCGCCAGCCCGGCCAGGGCGAGCACGATCCACAGCGGGATCCCGAGCAGGCTGGGCCGGCTCGTGATCATCCGCTCGCCGGCGAGCCACACCCTGGTCTCGTGGCCGTCCGGATACAGCTTCCCGGTGGGCCGCTCCTCGCCGAACTCCCGGCCGCCGGCGCTCCAGTGGTACGTGCAGCCGTAGACGTCGTGGCCCTGGTTCTGGTCGTCCAGCTCCCGGCCCGTCGTCCGGCAGCCCGTCACGGTGGCCGTGACGCCGGGCGGTTCGTGCAGCCGGGTGCGGACGGCGTAGGCGGCCTGCGCCGCCGCGAACACCGTGCCCAGGGCGAGCACCAGCAGCAGCACCAGCGCCACGCAGGAGACGACGTAGTCGGTGGTGGAGACCCGACGCAGCAGCGGCAGCGAGGCGCCGACGGCCGCCACCAGCGCGACCCCGCACACCACCAGCCACCACCGCCGATCACCCGGCAGGTCCTGCGACCCCGCCCACACCACCGGCCCGGCCGCGCCCCCCAGCACCGCCACCCCCGCCACCACACCCACCGCACACCGCCGGTGCAGCGCCCCCCACTCCACAGCAGCCTCGCGCACCACCCCGCCCCCTCCCCGCCGCCCGCCCGACCTCGCCACCCCGAGGACGCCCCCACCCGAAGCCACGGTTTCGGTCCGGTGCGACACGGCTCGGTGCGGGGCTGAGCCAGGCCTATACGGGCAGATCCCATCCGGGCCCGTCCTCGGTGCCGAGCCAGACCCGCTGTCCGGCCGCCGACACGGTGATCCCGAAGCGATCCTGGTGCGGCTCACCGGCCGCCTGCCAGGTCTCAACCGTCTGCTCGACCTGGTCCCACAGGGAGACGGGCCCGCGCTGAGTCACGGTCCACCCGCCGGTGGGGTCGGGCGCCGTCCGGGCCTGCGATCCGGTGGCCAGGTCCCAGAGGATCTGTTGAGCCCCCACACCCATGCGGATTGCCCCGGGTGCGGCAAGCTGGGCCACCCAAGCGCCCGTCCAACTGTCCAGCTTCGCCGGGTCGATGCGGGTCGGACGCTCCTTGCCGGGCAGGAGGTCCAGCGTCGGGCGGGGCGGTCGGTCGTGCGTGCGGGCGATCATGAAACCGGTTTGGCCGGTCAGGAACCGGCCAGTGGCCTCGCCAGGTCCGGTCACGTCGAGCAGCACGAGGGCGTTCGCGTAGCTCCACCCGGAGAGGGTGACCAGGATTCGACCGCCGGGCTTGACCTGGTGGAGCCAGGAGAGAGGGATGTACCGGACGGAACAGGTGGCGATGATCCGGTCGTACTGCCCGCCGTCCGGGTCGCCGCGCAGCCCGTCACCGATGATCAGCCGGGGGGAGAATCCCGCAGTCCTGATCGCCGCTGCCGCTGCCGCGCCGACCGCGGGGTCGTGCTCGATGCTGGTGAGGTCGGCGTCCCCGAGGCGGTGCGCGCCGAGGGCGGTCGAGTACCCGGTGCCCGTACCGATCTCCAGTACCCGGTGCCCGGCCTCGGCGCCCAGCTGCTGCCACATGCGCAGTACGACGGACGGGAGGGTGGACGACGATGACGGGATACCTGTCACGGTCTCCCCAGCGGTGTCCTCGGGCCCGATGCGGCCGTCGAGTTGGGTCACCAGCGTCTGGTCGTCGTAGATCCCGGCCAGCCACCCGGGCTCGCCCTGACGGACGGACCGGTAGCTGGTCGGAACGCTGCCGGCGACCGGAGCGAAGTAGGTTCCGACGAAGAGCTCTCGCGGAACGGCCCTCGCCGCGCTGTCCCACTCGCGTTCGGTCAGCGTGCCGTCCTCGGTGAGCCTGTCGGCCAGAGCGGTGCGGAGTTCAGCCGGCGTGCTCATGCGTCACGGCCTTTCTGTAGCTGGTCGGCGAGGGCGCGGGCAATCGCCTCGGTGGTCTCGGCCGGCTGCCATGCCCACTGGCCGTTCGGGTTGCATTCAAGGAAGTACCAGTCGCCGGAGGCGGTCACGGCGAAGTCGAACGCGCCGTAGACCAGGCGAAGTTCTCCGAGGTAGGTGGCGACCGAACGTGCGACCGGCTCGGGAACGTCGATCGGGGTGCACGTCATCCGGTCCTGACGGCGCCGCCAGTCAAGGTCGGGGCTGTCGACCCGGACGCCGAACAGGCGGTTGCCGACGGCCGTCACCCTTGCGTCGAACAGCTTCGGCACCTTCGCCTGGAAGAGGTGCGGGCAGGCGGACACGGCGCCGGTGATGTCGGCCGGATCGACCTCGCGCACCCACACGGCGTGAGGCTGTCTGCCGACCGAGTAGGGGATGTTCCACAACGGCTTGTACACCGCCCCGGCGGCCTGGGTCGCCACGAACTCCCGTGCCTCGTCCGCGCTGTTCGTGATCACCGTGTCGGGGACCGGGAACCCGCAGCGCTGCGCGGCCGCCAATTGTGCCGGCTTGTGCTCGGCCGCACGGTTGGCCCAGGGGTGGTTCACGTAGTGCGCGGCGGGGAGCGAGGCGAGGATGCCGCCCGCACCCCACAGGGATTGCGAGGCGGCGAACCGGCGGTCCTGGCCGTCCAGTTCGGAGGGCCCTTCGTAGGGTGAGGCCCGGCGCACCCAGACGGACCGGACGGCGGAGAGGTCGAGCTCCCGGCTGGCCGTGCGCAGGGTGCCCCGCTGCTGGCCCGTGCGGTACGTGGCGATCAGCGAGGCACCCGTGTGCAGGTCGGCGCCGGGATCGAGCCGGACCACCGGAACCCGGCGCTCGGCGAGCACCCGCAGTACCGCATCCGCGGTCACGTCAAGGGGATTGGTCAGCACCAGCACCGACCCGCTTCGGTCGTTCATCAGCCGTTGCTCTGGTCCTGGTCGTAGGACTCGGTGCTGTCGGCGTCGGTCGGCCCGCCCGGTTTTCCGTCGGGCGTGGTCGTGGTGGGCGTCAGGCCGCTCGTGCTGGTGCCGTGCCCGCCCAACTCGACCGTGCGCCCGTGCTCGTCCACGATCACCGCAATCTGCGTCTCGGGGTCGATGACGGGCGTGTGCTGCGGGACCGGGACGGTAGCCGTGAACGGCCCCATCCGGGTGGTACCCCACGGTGCGGTTGTCATCTGTACTGCGCCTCCATTTCGTGGTGGTGCTGACAGGATCAACAACTCGGCCGGTTGGCCGAGTTGTGCAATCCCACCCCAGTCGCTCGACCTGTCCGGGGTCGGGACGGCCGGGGTGGGGGCTTGGGAACCCGATCCGAGCGGAACGGACCTCAAGTCCGTGACGGGTTCGCCGACCTGCGGGCGGTATCGCGGCTTCGGGGACGCGGGGGTGCTTTTGAGCGCCACGACAGCGGCTCCGTTCCGTAGTTCGACGACTACCGGGGGTGCCAACTGTCCTCTAGGCTGCGGAGCTGTTCAACTTGTCCCACGGTGTCAGATTGGTAGGACGAACAGCCTTGAACAAGCGGGAACTTGACCCCCCGACATCCCCGGCCGCCGAGTTCGGCGTACTGCTTCGCACGTCGCGCGAGCAGCGGGGCTGGACTCAGGAACACCTTGCCGAGCTGATCGGCTGTACATCGTCGTACATCTCCGCGCTCGAGCACGGCCGAAGGAAACCAAGTCAACAGATCTCAACGGCACTTGATCGAGTCTTCGAGTCGGGAGAGCAGTTCCTCAGGGAGTGGAGTACGTCCGGTCGGCGGGTCTTGTTCGAAGGCTTCGACGAGTACCTGCGCAATGAAGCGAAGGCCATCGCCCTGAGACTGTTCGAGATCAACCTGGTTCCGAGTTTGCTCCAAACGCCCGAGTACAGCCGAGTTTTTCAGGAGGCGGCTGTCCTGCGGGGGGTCGCAACTCAGCAGCAGGCCGACGAACGAATCGAGAAGGTGCTGCTCCGACAGCAGGCCCTCGCCCGAGATCCGGCGCCGCACGTCCAGGTGGTGATGGACGAGGGGGCGCTACGGCGGCCGATCGGTGGTCGGGACGTCATGGTGGCGCAACTCAGGCACCTGGAAGCACTCGCTTCACGTCCCCGTTTCCTGGTGCAGGTGTGTCCTATCACAGCAGGCGAGAACCGCCCGTTCGGGCATCCAATTACGTTGCTGACCATGCCGAACAGGGCCATCGTGGGGTACGGCGAGACGCAGCGGCGCGGCTACCTCGAACGCGATCCGGAGACGTTGGCTGAGTGGGCCGGTGAGTACGATCATCTCCAGGCCGAGGCGCTGCGCCGAGCAGCGAGCATCGAGTTCATTCGAAACGTGCGGAAGGGTTTTGAGCATGGATGATCGCAATGCCACCTGGCACAAGAGTTCCTACAGTACCCAGGGAGGGAACTGCGTCGAGGTCGGTGCGAACGTCGTCCACACCGTCCCGGTCCGTGACTCCAAGGATCCCCACGGTCCCGCGCTGGTCTTCCCTGCCGACGCCTGGTCGAGCTTCGTCGCCGCCGTCCGTTCCGGAGAGTTCGGCGACGTCTGACGTACGCGTGCCGCCCTGACGCCCCGCCACCCTGGAAACCGCCGGGAAGCCTGTCTCTCTCATGACCCGCACGCCCAGAGCCGAACGGTAGGCAGGCGGCATCGTCGCACCCGGGCCCGCACCCGCCCGATGTCACGGTTTCGGGCCGCGTCCGGTCTTCATCGGTGAACAGGGCGCGGCCGACACCCGGGCCCCCCGCTGCAGGAGAGGGACGAGCCATGGAAACCGTGACCGTGCGACGGGTCGTCGCGGCGCCGATCGCCGAGGTGTTCGACTGGTGCGCCACGAGCACCAACTACACCCGCTCCCCGTTCGTGCTCAGGGCGCGCCTGGCCCGGCCCGGGGAGGGCGCGCCCTACGGGGTGGGCGCCGGGCGGGCGCACACCTGGCTGATCGGCTGGTTCAACGAGCGGATCACCGCCTACAACGCCCCGCACGGCTTCGACTACACCGTCGACCGCAGCTTCCCGCCGGCCCGGCACGAGTTCGGCCGGATGACCTTCGAGGAGGTCTCCGAGGGCACCCTGGTCGTCTGGACGACCGGCTTCGCGCTCCCGATCCCCCTCGTCGGCGCGGCCTTCGCCCGCCGGGTCGGCAAGCCCCTCATCGCCCACGTCTTCGGCGCCATCCTGGCCGCCGCCGCCACCGACCTCGAAGCCGCCCCGAAGAAGCGCCCCTGACACCGCGGCGTCAGGGGCGCGGCAGGGGCGGCGCGGCAGGAGCGGGACGGCTCAGGCCGGCGGGTTCGGCCGGTTCAGGCCGCGGTCGTAGGCGAAGATCACGGCCTGCACCCGGTCCCGGGCGCCGATCTTCGACAGCACCCGGCTGACGTGCGTCTTGACGGTCGACTCCGCGAGCACCAGGCGCTGCGCGATCTCGCCGTTGGTCCAGCCCCGGCCGACCGCGACCAGGATCTCGCGCTCGCGCTCGGTCAGGGCGTTCAGCCGCGGGTCGTCCTCGGCGGCCGCGCCGGGCGGGCGCACGGGCAGGTGGTGGGCGTAGGCGTCCAGGAGGCGCCGGGTGATGGCGGGGGCGACGACGGCGTCGCCCTCGGAGACGGCGCGGATCCCGGCCAGGAGGTCCTCCGGGCGGGCGTCCTTGAGGAGGAAGCCGCTGGCGCCGGCGCGCAGCGCGGCGTGGGCGTACTCGTCGAGGTCGAAGGTGGTCAGGACGAGGATGCGCGAGCGCCCGCCGGTGGCGACGATGCGCCGGGTGGCCTCGATGCCGTCCATGCCGGGCATCCGGATGTCCATCAGGACGACGTCGGGCCGCAGGTCGGCCGCCAGGCGTACGGCCTCGGCGCCGTGCGCGGCCTCGCCGACGACCTCCGTGCCGGGCTGGCTCTCCAGCAGCATCCGGAAGCCGTACCGCTGGAGCGGCTGGTCGTCGACGATGAGGACCGTGGTCACGTCAGGCCGCCTGTCGGGTCGGGGTCGGGATCGGGATCGGAGGTGAAGGCGCCGGGTCCGCCGGGTCCGCCGAGGCCGTCGGGTCCGTCGGGCCCGTCGGGGGTGAGGTCGAGGACGGCCTCCACGGTCCATCCTGCCCCGGGCCCGGGCCCGGCGGTGACGGTGCCCCCGTACAGGGCCGCGCGTTCGCGCATGCCCGTGAGACCGTGCCCCTCCTCGCCCGCCGTGCCGCCCCGCGCCGCCCCGCCGGGTGGACCGCCGGGCGGACCGCCGTCCCGCACCCGCACCCGCAGCCGGCCGCCCTCGGCGGCCAGCGTCACGTGCGCCCGGGTGTCGGGCCCGGCGTGCTTGAGGGTGTTGGTGAGCGCCTCCTGGACGATGCGGTACGCCATCAGCTGCACCCCGCGGTCCAGCCGCCCCACCTCGCCGCGCGCGGTGTACACGACCTGCGGCCCGGCGGCCCGGATGCGCGCGCACAGCCCGTCGAGGTCGGCGATGCCCGGCTGCGGCGTGAACTCGGGGCCCTGCTCGCCGCCCTGGTCGCGCAGGACGCCGAGCATGCGCCGCAGCTCGCCCAGCGCCTGGCGGCTGGTCTCCCCGATCAGCAGCAGCGCCTCCCGGCCCCGCTCGGGGGAGGCCTCGGTCGCGTACGCGCCGCCGTCCGCCAGGGTGATGATCACGGACAGGTTGTGGCCGATGATGTCGTGCATCTCCCGGGCCACCCGGGTGCGCTCGGTGGCGGTGGCCAGCCGGCTGCGCTGGTCGCGCTCGACCTCCAGCCGCGCCGCCCGCTCGCGCAGCCCGGCGAGCTGGGCCCGGCGGATGCGCACCGCGATGCCGACGGCCACCGCCGCCGTCGCCGCGCTGAACAGGAAGAACAGCGCGTCCCCGACCGGCAGCCCGCCGGACAGCTCCACCGCGACCAGCGCCGACGCGCCGGCCATCGCCGTGCACGCCCATGCCAGGTGCCGCAGGCTCCCGTGCAGGGCCAGGCTGTAGAGGGCGACGAGCAGCGCGACGTCCGCGCGCAGCGCCACCCCCAGCGACCACTGCAGGACGAACACTGCGGCGACCGCCGCGAACGCCGCCGCCGGGTGCCGCCGGCGCCACAGCAGCGGCAGCAGCAGCCCCGCCTGCAAGGCCAGCATCGCCGCCAGCGGCGGGCGGGCGAAGACGATCCGGTGCTCGCGCGCCCGCTCCCCGCCGTCGTGGAAGGGCAGCAGGTCCGGCAGGCAGAACAGCAGGAAGACCGCGGCCACCACCGCGGTGTCCAGTACCCACGGGTGGTCGCGGTCCGCCTGCCGCGCCCGCTGCCCCAGCCGGGCCAGGCGCGCGAACACCGGGTGCCCCGACAGCGGGTCGCCCCCCGCCCCCGCGGCGGTGTCGTGCTCGCTCACGGCGTCACCTTCGTCCAGCTCATCCGCAACGGTCGTCACCTTCGTCCAGCTCATCCGCAACGGTCGTCACCTTCGTCCAGCTCATCCGCAACGGTCGTCACCTTCGTCCAGCCTCATCCCGGAACGGACACGAAAACGGACACGAAAACGGATACGGAAACGGAAACGAAACGCGCCCGGTGCGGCACCCGACTCGAACGGGCACCGCACCGGGACGTCCACGCAGTCTCCCAGTCCTCAGGCGTCGCTGCGCACCAGCCGCACGGCCGCGCCCGCCAGGGCGAGCACCGTCCACAGCAGGAACACCGCCAGCCCCGCGGCGGGCGACAGCGTGGTCGCGTCGTGGTGCAGGGCGAACAACGCCTGGCCCGCGTTGCTGGGCAGGTAGGGGCTGATGTGGTCCTGCCAGGACGAGGGCAGCAGCGAGATCAGGCCGGGGACCAGCATCAGCGAGGCCACCAGCACCGAGATGCCGCCCGCCACCGACCGCAGCAGCGCGCCCAGCGCGACGCCGATCAGGCCCACCAGGGCGAGGTAGAGCCCGGCCCCCAGCAGGCCGCGCAGGACGCCGGCGTCGGAGAACGTCATCGCCGCGCGGGTGCCGGAGAGGATGCCGCTGTCGGCCGCGAAGGCGACGAACACCCCGACGGTGCCGAGCAGCAGCACCACCACGCCGTACACCGCCGCCTTGGACCACAGCACCGGCAGCCGGCGCGGCACCGCGGCCAGGGTGGAGCGGATCATGCCGGTGGAGTACTCGCCCGCGGCGACCAGCACGCCCAGGACGCCGAACGCCAGTTGCGCGAAGTTGGTGCCGAACAGCGACAGGCTCAGGGCACTGGCGTCGGCGAAGTCCCCCCGGTCCATCGGGCGCCCCGAGGTGATCCTCGACTTGAACTGGAATGCGGCGATCAGCCCGAACGCGACCAGGAACAGCAGGCCCAGGCCCAGCGTGATCCAGGTCGAGCGCAGCGACCACAGCTTGGCCCACTCCGAGCGCAGCACGCGCACGGGCGTCACCCGGTAGGCGGGGCGCGCGGGCCGCCGGTCGGCGGCCGCGGACGTCTGGCTCGGTGCGATGGTGCTCATGCCGCG
The DNA here is from genome assembly GCF_042882025.1 of Kitasatospora sp. NPDC058243. Classification (NCBI taxonomy): domain Bacteria; kingdom Bacillati; phylum Actinomycetota; class Actinomycetes; order Kitasatosporales; family Streptomycetaceae; genus Kitasatospora; species Kitasatospora sp. NPDC058243. The sequence goes on along the minus strand of NZ_JBHVWW010000056.1, from coordinate 3,411 downwards.
CTCCTCGGGGACTCGGCGCCGGCACCCGCACTGGCGGCGGGCCCGGTCGCGGTGGTGGTGCCGTGGTACTCCACGGCGTCCCTGGTCAGCTCCATGAACGCCTCCTCCAGGGAGACCGTGCGGGTGGTGAGCTCGAACAGGGCGATGCCCTGCTCGGCGGCCCGCAGGCCGATCTCCCGCGCGGCCAGGCCGGTGACGAGGAGTTCCTCCGAGCCGGAACGGCCGGTGACCTCCACCCCGGGCCCGGCCAGCGCCGTGCGCAGCCGGGCCGGATCGGCGCTGGCCACCTTCACCACGTCGCCGCCGGCCTGGCGGACCAGGTCCTGCACGGTGGTGTCGGCCAGCAGCCGGCCCCGCCCGACGATGATCAGGTGGTCGGCGACCAGCGCGACCTCACTCATCAGGTGCGAGGACACGAAGACGGTGCGGCCTTCGGCGGCCAGCGAGGTGAGGAGGTTGCGGATCCACAGCACGCCCTCCGGGTCGAGGCCGTTGACCGGCTCGTCCAGCATCACCGTCGCCGGGTCGCCCAGCAGCGCCGCCGCGATCCCCAGCCGCTGGCCCATGCCCAGCGAGAACGCCCCGGCACGCTTCCTGGCCACCGACTGCAGCCCGGTCAGCTCGACGACCTCCTCCACCCGCGAGCGCGGGATGCCGTGGGTGTGCGCCTGGGCCATGAGGTGGTTGAACGCGGAGCGCCCCGGGTGGATCGACTTGGCCTCCAGCAGCGCCCCGACCTCCTGCAAGGGCGCCGCGTGCGCGGCGTAACGGCGCCCGTTGACGCGCACCGAGCCGCTGGTGGGCGCGTCCAGTCCGACGATCATCCGCATGGTGGTGGACTTCCCGGCGCCGTTGGGCCCGAGGAAGCCGGTGACCGTGCCGGGCTTGACCGTGAAGTCGAGCCGGTCGACGGCGGTCTTCTCCCCGTACCGCTTCGTCAGCTGGTGCGCCTCGATCATCGCTCACCCCTACGCTCCGGGGCCGGACCGTCCCGGCCTCCCTCACACTCCACGCTAGGTGCGGCGCCGGCGCGATCCGTGGTACCCCGGACCGATCATCGGAAGGGGCGCGGTACCGCGGTACCGTGCCCGGATCGCCTGTTGCGGTTACATCACGACGTGTCCGATTCATCGAGTATTGGACCGGAGTGCGGCGATTAACTTTGTTGGCAGCGGTGCGAACGGTCTCTCATAATGCCTGCTGAGACGCGTGATGGACGGTCCGGAGAACCGCCGGGGGAGCGGTTTGCGAGGGAGTCCGCGCGCGAGATCCCACATTCTCCCGGGGGAGTTCCTTGTCCGCGCCCGAAAACGAAACAGCCGCCGTTGCGGAGCAGCCCGACGCTGCGCCGCAACCGGCCGCCGTACCGCAGCACCCCGCTGCGCCGCAGCACCCCGCCGTACCGGAGCACGCCTGCGTACCGCAGCCCGACGCCGCGCCGCAGCACGCCGTCGCACCCGAACCGGCCGCGCGCCGGCTGCCGCGCGCCGTCGGCGTCGTCCTGGCCACCGCCGGCCTGCTCGCCGTCACGGCGACCAGCGCCGCGGTGACCGTCGCCGTCGGCAGGCCGGACACCCGCCCGGCCGCCGCCGCACCCGCGCCGGCCACCACCACCGCCAGCCCGAGTCCGACGCCCTCCGCCACCCCGGTACCGGTGCCGACGCCCACCGCCGCCCCGACCACCCCCAAACCGGCCAGCACCGTCAAGGGGACCGTCAACGGCGGCAAGCACGAGGGCGACCTGCGCTACTTCCTGCTCCCGATCCCGGACGGCGGCGAGTCGTACGGGCCCGCGGACGGGATGACCATGACCAACGACGACGTCGCCGACCTGTTCGGCAAGCAGGACGGCATCATGGACATCCTCGGCTCGTACGGCTACCAGTCGGGCGCCACCCGGATGTACCGGACGGCCGACGGCAAGGCCGAGGTCACCGTCACCCTGCTGCGCTTCGGCTCCACCTCGATGGCGCGCGAGTTCGTCCAGGGATACACCCTCAAGTCGCAGGACCCGATCGACATCGACGGCGACCCGAACGCCCACGGCTACCTGCACAAGCCCAAGCAGCAGGCGTACACCGGCTCGATGACCGGCATCTCCAGCCAGGGCGACGTCCAGTACACGATCGACGTCGAGGTGAAGGGGACACCGGACAAGGCGCTGCTGAGCGGGCTGATGAAGCGCCAGCGCGAGTGGCTCGCCTCCGGCGGCTGAACGCAGCTGAACGCGGCTGAACCCGCGCCGCCGCCCGCCCCGACGCCGTCCTCCCCACCCTCCTCTGGAGCCACCCCGTGACCACCGAACCCGCGCTGCCCCCGCCCGGCACCGCGCCGGCGCCCGCCGCCCCGCCGCGGCCCGCCGCCATGCCCGCCGAACCGTCTTCCGCCGAACCGCCTTTCGCAGCACCGCAGTTCGCCACTGAAGTGCCGTCCGACGCGCCGGCCCCCGAGCTCCTGTCGGCCGCCCCCGAGCGGGCGCCCCGCGCCCCGCGCCGCCCGCGCCCGGTGCTGCTGGCGGTGTCCGGACTGGTGCTCGGCACCCTGGTGGGCGGCGGCGTCGGCTACGCCGTCCAGGCCCAGCGCCCGCCGACGCCGCTGCCGCCGATCCAGGTCGCGCGCCCGTCCTACCCGGCCGTGGCGGTCGACCCGACCGCCTACGCCGCCCAGCAACCCAAACCGCTGGCCATCGACGGCGACCTGCTCAAGCTGCTGATCGGCGCCCCGGACGGCAGCACCGCCTGGGGAGAATTCCCGGACAAGCCGAGCTGGGTGTCGGTCGGCGAGCTCGCCGAGCACAGCGACAGCGCGGTCCGCGACTTCAAGGACCTGAACTCCCGGGGCTTCCGGCGCGCGGCCGAGGTGGACTGGAAGAAGGGCGACGCCAGGTACCGCGTGTCGCTGGTCCAGTACGCGCCGGACCACGCCGACGAAGCCGCCACGCACGCCGTCGGCACCACCCGCAACCTGAAGCCGTTCGCCGACGGCGCCAACGGCGGCTACCGGGTGGACGAGACACCCAGGTACTGGGCCGACAGCGCCGATCGGTACTACTACGGCCAGGCCGTAGCCCAGCGCGGCACGGTGGCGATGGTGGTGGAGGTCTTCGACCCCAAGCCGGTGAACCCCGACGTCGTGAAGGACCTCGCCAAGCAGCAATGGGAGCGGCTGGTATGACCGACAACAGCATGACCGGGACCCCGGCCGCCACGCCGGCGCCGACCGCCCCCGAGGCGGCCCCGGCCGCCGCCGAACAGCCCGTCGCCGAGCAGCAGTTCGCCGCCGAGCCCGCCGCGCCGACCGCCGCCGCGCCCACCGATCCCACCGCGCCCGCCGCCCCGCGCCCCGCCTCCCGCCGCCTGCTGCGCGCGGGTGCCGCGACAGCCGCGGCGGCGCTGGCCGGGGGGGCCGTCG
>NZ_JBHVWW010000055.1:0-63617 GCF_042882025.1 Kitasatospora sp. NPDC058243 | reverse complement strand
ATCCTGATCCGCAGGCGCCCCGCCGTCGCGAGGTGCATGGGGTGCGTGGGGTGCGCAGTGTGCGCGGGGTCTGCGGGGTCAGCGCCTGGTGCCGCAGCCCGGGCAGAACGCCGCGCCCTCCGGGATGTCCTGGTGGCACTGGCCGCACTGGGTCGGCTGGGCGAGCCGGTGGCCGCAGCCCGGGCAGAACGGCGTGCCGTGCGTCTCCGCCGAGCACTGCGGGCAGACGAGCTGGCGCGGCGTCCGCACGTCGAACTCGGCGCCGGACTGCTGGCCCTGCTGGTAGGAGCGGTCGGACACCATGTCGTTGAGGCCGCGCCGCTGCGCCGCCATCGCCTCGGCCGCGGTGTCCGGGGCGCAGTCGTGGCACAGGCCCTGGCCCGGGTCGAAGCAGCGGCCGCAGACGTAGTGGGTGCAGCGGGCGCAGCGGTTGAAGTGCACCTGGGCGTTGGTGATCGCGCGCTGGAAGGCGGCGTCGCGCGCGTTGCCCCAGGTGTGGCCGGCCAGGCCGTCGGCGGCGTTGCTGATGGTGTTGGCGTTGCCGCCGATGAGGTTCCAGGCGGCGCTGACGCCCTTGCCGATCCAGCCCGCCACCTGGCCGGTGGTGAACGCCTCGAACGACGAGCGCCAGGTGTCGGAGCAGCGGTAGCAGGAGAACTCGAACTGGAAGCCCGCGCCGGTGCCGTGCTGCTCGCACAGGTCGCGGTAGTTGCTGCTGAAGTAGATCTCGGAACTCACGTCGTCCCCGGTCGATGAAGTGGCATGTCGGCGGCCCCGGGCCCCCCAAGGTGCCGACACGGATGGGGCGGGTCACGGGGGCGCTGCACAGAATCGCACATGCCGTCATATTTTGTGAATCTCTTATGGACAACGCCTCTATGGACAACGCCTCGTGATCGCCGCACCGAGGGACGTCCGAACCCACCGGACCGGTTCCGGTCACGCCGGTACCGGTTCCGATCGGAACCGGCCGACGCCTCCTCAGAGCCCGGCGACCGGCAGCAGCAGGACCCGCGCCGGGTCGAACCGCTCCCACCCGGCCGGCCGGCCACTGCGGCTCACCCGCAACCGGCACCACCGCTGCCCGGCCGAGTCCTGCCACCAGCCGCTGATCCGCCCGGACGCCCAGGTGCCGCCGCCGAGGTCCACCTCGACCGGCTGGTACACCCACTGGACGTCCGGGTCCGCCGGCTCCCCGACGGCCACAGGACTGCGCCGACTCTCCACCACGGTTCCGCCTCCCGACCCGGCCCCGACGCGCGGCCTCCCCGGTCGGGCGGCCACGCGACCAGGCGTGCAGCTCACCCCGGAAACTCTACAGGCGTGTAGAGAATCGCGGGAGGAGTTCCGCCGAAGCCCTCACCCGGCTCAGCGGCGACCCCGGCGCGCGCCACGGCGGCGGCGCCACAGGGCGAACGGCACGACGGCGGCCAGCCCGAGCGCGTCCGGCGCCGACGGCGCCTCCACCGGCGCGGCCGCGCCCGCCGGCACCTTGCCGAAGGTGTCCGGGACGGGCAGGGTGGACCAGTCCGTGAGCGGCCACGCGACGACGAAGGCCCGGCCGATCACGTTCCCCACCGGCACGAAGCCGTCACCGGTCTCGTTGTGGTGCGGGCGCGAGTCCCGCGAGTTGTTGCGGTGGTCGCCCATCACCCAGAGCTTGCCCTTGGGGACGGTGACGGTGCCCACCGGGTCCTGGTCGCAGGGCGCCGAACCGGGGAACAGGTACGGCTCGTCCAGCGCGACGCCGTTCACCTTCAGCGGGCTGCCCGCCTTGCACTCGACGGTGTCCCCGCCGACCGCGATCACCCGCTTGATCAGGTCCTTCTCGTCCGCCGAGGGCATCAGGCCGACGGTGCTCAGCACCTTCTGGACCGAGCTCATCACCGAGCCGTCCGCGTGCGTCGGCGCGCTCTCCAGCCAGCCGCCCGGATCACGGAAGACCACCACCTCGCCGCGCTCGGGCTCGGCACCGAACCACGGCGTCAACTTGTCGACCAGCACCCGGTCGCCGATCGCCAGGGTCTGCTCCATCGAACCCGAGGGGATCGAGAAGGCCTGGACGAAGAAGGTCTTGATGCCGAGCGAGAGCAGCAGGGCGATCACCAGCAGAATCGGAAGCTCCTGCCAGAACGGGCGCTTCTTCCGCCCGCTCTTGGCGTCCGGCTCCGCGCCGCCGACGCCGTCGGCCCCACCGGTCGGACCGCTGCCGCCGCTCCCGTCGCCGCCGGAACCACCGCCGGCCCGGCCGGCGCCGCCGCCGGGGGCCTCGAAGGCCCCCGCCGCGCCCGGGACTTCGGGCGCACCCACCGCGCCGCGCTCCCCGGTTCCACCGCTCTCGCCGGACTCCGTACTCTGCTGGACACTCATCTTCTCGGCCCCTCCCGACGGCCTGGCGGGAGACCGGAACGGAAAACCCCCGCTGTCAGGGAACGAACCTACCGAACGGAGGTTCCCGGGCGCGCCCTGACATGGATCCGCTCACCCTGAGGACCGAACAGACTGAGGAACTCCACCGGCTGCGGCCCGGCGTTGCCGAAGGCGTGCGGGGTCCGGGTGTCGAACTCGGCGGCCTCACCGGCCGTCAGCACCAGGTCGTGCGAACCGAGCACCAGCCGCAGCCGGCCGGACAGCACGTACAGCCACTCGTGACCCTCGTGCACCTTCAGCTCCAGCTCGGGCTCGGTGCCCCGGCCGGGCGGCATGATCTGCTTGAAGGCGTGCAGACCGCCGAGGTGGCGGGTGAGCGGGATGATGGTCTGGCCGTTCCTGGTCACCGGGCGGGGATGGACCCGGGGGTCTCCGGTGGCCGGGGCGCCGACCAGTTCGTCCAGCGGCACCCGGTACTCCCGGGCCAGCGGCAGCAGCAGTTCCAGGGTCGGCTTGCGCTGCCCGGACTCCAACCGGGACAGCGTGCTGAGCGAGATCCCGGTGGCGGCGGCCAGTTTGGCGAGGGTGGTGCCGCGCTCGCGTCGCAGGGCGCGCAGCCGGGGGCCCACCGTGGTGAGGACGTTCTCGAAGTCTTCGTCGGCCATGCCTGCCATTCGCCGGGACGGCAAGGGCGTTTGTCAAACCGGCACACCGGTGCACGGGCGCGCGGGCCCGTCCGCGCGCCCTATGCTGTCCGGCCATGCGCATCCACCTCACCCGGGACAGCGTCGCGGCCGGCGACGACGCCGACGCCCCGCACCCCGCGGCGCTCACCCTCCCCGACGGCCTCGACCTGCCGCAGGCGCTCGCCGCCCTCGGACTCCCCCGGCCGTACCTGCCCCTGATCGGCGGCGGCCGCGCCAGCTGGATCCTGCGCACCGGCGACGGCGCGCCGCTCGCCGTACTCGCCCAGCAGTGGCCGTGCGCCCGGCCGCTCCCGGGCGCCCGGGGCCCGCTCGCCCGCCTGGCCGGCCCGGACGGCGACGTCCGGCTGCACGCCGAGTACCGGCGCCAGCTGGACCCGGACGCCGAGTACGACCGGCTCGCCGCCGACTGAGGCCGGGGGCGCCGGAGCCCGGGCGCACCAGAGCCCGGGCGCACCGGAGCCCGGGCGCACCGGAGCCCGCCGGGGGTTTCGCCGACGCCCGTCCGGGGCGTAACCGGCTGCCGGCGGCTACCGGTACTCGCGCAGGCGCGGTCGGACACCCAGCGCGGTGAGCGCGAGCGCCGCCGCCAGCGCGCCCGCGGCCAGGGCCGCCGTGCCGGCGTCGAGGTCGCCGTCGGTCGCGGCGACCGCCGAGTCCATCGCCTTGGCGTTGACCGCGATGGTGTCCCCGATGGCCGTGCTCAGCTGGTCGAAGTCGTAGTTGGACTGCCCCTGGGAGAGGCCGGTGTTGAGCGTCACCGCCTCCTTGAGCCGGCCCTCGTCGCGCAGCGCGCGGATCTTCCGGTCGTCCTGCTGGTACTGCTGGAAGGCGGCGAGCACCCGCTCGGCGGCGTCCTGCTCGCCGGGGAAGGTGATGTTGTGCAGTTCGGTGCCGAGGTAGCCGCCGAAGGGGACGGCCGTGTGGTCAGCGCGGTGCCGGGCCGCGGCGGCCGCCAGCTGGGCGTTGTAGTCGGCGAGGGTGGCGCCGTCCAGGCGGGCGATCGCCTGGGTCTTGTCGAGGAAGCTCTGCTCGTAGGCGGCCGCGCGGGACGGGTCGGTGAGGTAGCGGCTCTCGTCGGCGTTCAGGTCGAAGGCGACGGCACGGGCGCGGCTGAGCGCGATCACCGAGTCGTAGGCGTTGCTCTTGGCGGTCACCAGGTGGTCGTCGGCGCGGCTGACCAGGTGCAGGCCGATCGCCAGCACGACGGCGGTGAGCAGCGTGACTGCGGCCAGCACCGGGTTGACGACGCGGTGGTAGCGCACCGCCAGGACGCGCTGGAGCCCGAGCAGCGCGGCGAGCGCGAGCAGGCCGACCGCGAGCAGCCACCACCAGCCGCTGCCGAGGGCGTCGCGGCGCTCGGTGTAGACCTGCTCGACGGTGGCCTCGTTGGCGGCGGTGACCTGGTCGGCGGCGGGCAGCAGTTGCTGGCGCAGCAGGTCGGTGGCCTGGCGGTAGGCGTCCAGGGCGGCGGGCGAGGGCTGGCCGGCCGGGGCCTTGGCCTGCTCCTCCAGCAGCTGGGCGCGGGCCACCAGGGCCTCGTAGCTGCCGAGCCGGCCGAGCACCTGCTGGACGGCGCGCTGGCCGGCCGGGTCGGCGGCCGCGGCCTGGGCGGCCTGTTGGAGGTCGCCGTCGGCCTGCGCGCGGCGCTGCTCGTAGGTGTCGAGGGTCTGCTTGCGCAGCGTCGTGTAGTCGGGGTCGGCACCGACCAGCAGCAGGTTGGCAGCCTGGGCGTCCATGTCGCTGAGCGCGAAGTAGAGGTCGGCGGCGCGGGTGGCCTGCGGGGCGGCCCGGTGGCCGATGGTGTCGGTGCCGTCGCGGGCCCCGCCGAGGACGGTGGTGGCGGCCGCGCCGAGGCCGATCAGGGCGGCCAGGCTGAGCGCGGTGAGGCCGCGGACCAGGCGCGGGGTGGTCCAGTAGGCGCGGCCGCCGACCGTCCGCGCGCCGTGCCGGAGCCGGGCCAGGGGGCTCGGGCGGGGGGCCGGGGCGGCCGTGGCCGGGGCTGGGGCCGTGGCCGGGGCTGGGGCCGGTTCCCCCGCCTGATCGGGTTCCGTCCCCGGGGCCGTCTCCCCCGTGGTGGCCGTCGTGCCCGCTGCCGAGGTGGTCATGGCCGCACGTTCCTCTCCCCCGTTGTACGGTCCGCCGGGGTTTCCTGCTGAAACCGGAGCAGAACCGTTTCTCTCCGCCGGGCGACGCTAGTGCCGTGCCACCTGCGGGAAGCCGCCCCCTGACGGCTCCTTGACGCCGCCGGGCGCCGTTCTTGACGCATCCTTAGCGACCGTCCCCGGCGCCCGGCGGTGCCCGCCGGTTCGCGGCGGCCCTCAGCGGTTCGCGGCGGTGATCGGCGGTGGTGAGTGGTGATGGGTGATGGCGATGGGTGATGGCGATGGGTGGTGGGCTGCGGTGGTGGGCGGGTCAGCCCTGCCCGGCCCGGCGGCCGCGGTTCGCCGTGTTCTTCCGCCGGGCCCTCTTCTTGCGGGCGCGCTTGGACATCGTGTGCTCTCCGCTTCCGGGGAAGGGCTTCAAGCGGCCTGGCCGACCAACTGGTCCGCCAGCTTGACCAGGCGCTTCAGCGAGCGCTCCTCCTGGGCGGCCTGCGCCACCGGCGCCACCGAACCGCCGTCGTAGTAGGCGCCGTTGGCGACCGCAACGTCCGGCAGGCAGAGCCGGACGACGGCCGCCGCGCCCTCCACCGCCGGCGCGCCGGCCCGCCCGTACAGCGGCAGCAGCGCCGTGTCGCACAGGCCCGGGTTGAGGCTGACGGCGGTGATGCCGGAGCCGGCCGGGGCCATGTCGGCGGTCGCCATGGTGAGCGCGAGCTGCGACTGCGCGTACGCGGCCACCCGCGAGTACCTCTTCACCCGGTGCGGGTCCGACCAGTTCATCGACGCCGTCCGGTGCAGCGAGGACGAGACGTTGACGATCCGGGCGTCGCCGGACGCCGAGAGCGGCGCCCGCAGCAGCCTGGCCAGCAGGTGCGCGGCCAGGAAGTTGACCTGCAGCGAGACCTCGTTGCCGTCGTCGGTCAGCGTGCAGCGCTCGGGCGCCAGCGCGGCGGCGTTGTTGACCAGCAGGTCCAGCGCCGGGTAGTGCTTGACGACCGTGCCGGCCAGCACCGCGACCTCCGAGAGGTGGGTGAAGTCGGCGGCCAGCTCGACGAGTTGGTCCCGGCGGGCGCCGGCGTCGACCAGCCGGGCGACGGCCGCCTCGGCCTCCGGGGTGGTCCGGGCGTGCACCAGCACGGTGGCACCCAGCCCGGCGAGCAGCCGGGCGGTCTCCCAGCCGATGCCGGAGGAGGCGCCGGTGACGAGGGCGGTACGAGCGGACAGGACGGATTCGGACATGACCGTTCCCAGGGTGCGGGGCACCGCCGGCCCTGTCCGGGCCGGGGTGCGGGCTCAAAAGACCTGATGAGATGCGGAACTCGCGCGCCCGCCCGCACCCCGCGCCGATCGGACGACGGGGCGGGGCGGGGCGCGGCACGTGCCGTGCCCTCCGGCGGGGAGGCGCGGATCAGCGCACGGCGATGGCGGCCGCGGCGACGCGGACCGGCGGCCGCGGATGCGGCGGGCGGTCGTGGTGGCGTGCCGGGCGGTTCATGCTCCTCATCCAACCGGCGGGCGCGGACCGGGGCAAGCGCCGCACCGCCGCCCTGACGAATCCCTGACGCCGGGCGAACAGCCGTGCGGTCGGCGCCGGTTGCGGCAGCCGGTCAGTGCTGCCTGCGCGGGGCCGCGCCGGCTTGCGGCGGCACGGCGGAGCCGGTCGCGAGCACCGCGCCCGAGCCGGACCGCGCCGCGCCCCGCACCAGCCGCGCCCCGCCGCGGCCCGCCGTCAGAGCCAGTTGCGGCGCTTGAAGACCACGTACAACCCGGTGCAGACCAGCGCCATCAGCCCGACCGCGAACGGGTAGCCGAACGCCCACTTGAGCTCCGGCATGATCTCGAAGTTCATCCCGTACACGGTGCCGATCAGCGTCGGCGCGAAGAGGATCGCCGCCCAGGAGGAGATCTTCTTGATCTCGTCGTTCTGCACGTGCCCGGCCTCGGCGAGCTGCTTCATCTCCTCGTTCTGCCGCTGCGAGACCAGCGTCGCGTTCACGGTCAGGATGTTCTGCAGCATCTGCCGGAAGCCGTCCACCCGCTCGGCGGCGTAGGTGGCGTGGTCGGCGACGTCGCGCAGGTAGCGCTGCAGCTCGTCGTCGGTGCCGTACTTGCCGAAGCCCGCCTCCAGGCTCTTCATGATCTCCAGCAGCGGCCGGGTGGCCCGTTGGAGCTCGATCACCTCGCGGGACAGCTCGTAGATGCGCCGGGAGACCTGCGGGTCGCCGCCGAACACCTCCGTCTCGATCTCGTCGATGTCGTGCTGGAGCCCGGCGATCACCGGCGCGTAGCCGTCCACCACGGCGTCCAGCACCGCGTACAGCACCGCCTCCGGGCCGAGCGCGAGCAGGTCCGGGTCCGTCTCCAGGCGGCGGCGCACCGCGGACAGGTCCGGTGCCTGCGAGTGGCGGACGGTGAGCACGAAGTCGGGGCCCACGAAGAGGTGGATCTCGCCGAAGTCGACCTCCTCCGCCTCGTCCAGGTAGCGCGCGGCGCGCAGCACCACGAACAGCGTGTCGCCGTAGCGCTCCAGCTTCGGCCGCTGGTGGGCGACGATGGCGTCCTCGACGGCCAGTTCGTGCAGGTTGAACCGGTCCGCCGCCTCCAGCAGCTGCGCCTCGGCGGGGCGGTACAGGCCGATCCAGGCCATCGCGCCGGGCCGGTCGGGCAGTTCGCGGTAGATGTCGGCGAGGTTCGCCGGTGTGTCGATCCGCCGCCCGTCCCGGTAGACCGCCGCGTCCACCACGGAACGCTCCAGGGTGACCGGCTCGACGGGCTGGTCGGGCCGCGGATCCATCGAGTGCTCCGGCGCCGGCTGCGCGCCGGCGGGTCCGGAGCCCCCGGCGGGGCGGGAGAACGGACGCTTGCTCGCGCGCACGGCGCGCACACGCCAGTCGGACATGGCGGGTACCTCCACGGTGGGTGCCCGGTCGCCGTCCGGGGACGGCGGGCCGGAGGCGCCCGGCCGGCCACCACGCGCACGGCGCGACCGGCGGCACCCCGTCGAGGACGAGGTCAGCGCCGCGTGGGAGCCGTACGGGAGGAGGAACGCCGGGTGCCGCGAATGGTGCGGGACAACCGGGGGCGGGGCCGACTTCGACCCGGACTACTGCACTCCACGGCTCTCACCTCCTCGGCTCCGCGCGCCCGCGCACCGGAAGGGGGGCCTGCACAACTCCCGCCGAGTGTAGTACCCGCTCCCGGGTGCCTCCCACCGCCCGCCCCCGGGGGCGCCGCGCGACAGTGTTCCGGACCGGTCGTGCGCCCGGCGCGTTCGGGCACCAACGGCCGCCCGTGTCCTGCCCGTTCATCCCGCCGATGCAATTACGGGGCCGCCACCGCCCGACTACGCTACGTGTCATGACTTCTTCGGAAACGGCCCCCGGGCGGGGCACGGCGGTGGTGATCGGCGGCGGGCTGGCCGGCACGGTGGCGGCCTGGGCCCTACGCGGGTTCGCCGAACGGATCGTGGTGGTGGAGCGGGACCGCTACCCGGCGGAGCCCACGTTCCGGGCCGGGGTGCCGCAGGGCCGGCACGCGCACCTGGTGCTGGAGGCCGGGCACCGGGCGCTGGAGGAGATGATGCCCGGCATCAACCAGGAACTCACGGAGGCGGGCGCGACGAGGGTCGCCGTCTCGGGCGATCTGAAGTGGCTCAGCTCGGCGGGGTGGATGGCGCAGTACCCGGCGCAGCTCGCCTTCCTCTCCTGCACCCGGCCGGTGCTGGACAAGGCGGTGCTGGACCGGGTCCGCGCCGAGCCCTCGATCGAGTTCCTGGAGGGCGCCGACGTGGTCGGCCTGCTCGGGTCGGCCCGCACGGTGACCGGCGTCAAGGTCCGCGACCGCGGGCCCGAACGCAGCGAAGTCCGGGAGATACCGGCCGAGTTGGTGGTGGACGCGGCCGGCCGCACGACCTCGGTGCCGGACTGGCTGGCTGAGCTGGGCCACCCGCCGGTGCCCGAGGAGCGGGTGGACGCGGGCGTCGCGTACTCCTCCCGGCTGTTCCACCGCCCGGCCGGCGTCGACATCGGCTACAAGGCGATCTACGTGCAGACCAAGGCCCCGGACGCGCCCCACCTGGGCGTGCTGCTGCCGGTCGAGGGCGACCGCTGGATCGTCAGCGTCGCCGGCATGCGCGGCGCCGAACCCGAGCCCGGCGAAGCCGGGTTCACCAAGCAACTGGCCCGGCTGCGCGACCCGAGCATCCGCGAGGCGCTCCAGCAGGCCGAGCCGGCCGGCGAGGTGCGCGGCTTCGTCCCCGGCCCCGGCATCCGGCGGCACTACGAACGCAGCGCCCCGGACGGCCTGGTGGTGGTCGGCGACGCCGCCAGCACCTTCAACCCGGTGTACGGGCAGGGCGTCACCGTCGCCCTGTTCTGCGCCCGGGAGCTGCGCCGCACCGCCCTGCGCCACGGCGGCATCGGCCACGCCACGACCCGGGACGCCCGGCGCGCGATCGCGGCCGTCTCCAAGAACCCGTGGGTGATGTCCTGCACCGAGGACGTCCGCTTCGCCGCCACCACCGGCGGACCCTCCGGCGCCCTGCTCGCGCTCCAGCACCGCTTCCTCGACAAGGTGCTGGCCGGCGCCGCCCACAACCCGGCGGTCACCGCCGCGTTCCACGAGGTGATGTCGCTGGTCGCCCCGCCGACGCTGCTGTTCCGCCCGTCGCTCCTCGCCGCCATCCTGCGGAGCTGACCGGCCAGGGACGTGCCCGGCCGCCGACAGGCCTCCTTCGCCAGCCGCCGGCCCGGGGCGCGCCCGGCCGCCGCGCGCCCGGCCGGAACCGTCAGACGGGCTCCAGGTGCGCGGCCACGTACGGCACGGCGACCTGCTCCAGGGCGCCGCGGCCGAACGCCGGGTGGACGTTGACCTCGAAGACCACGCCGCCGCTCTCGGCGGCGAGGTCGACACCGGCCAGCGGCAGGCCGAGGCAGGCGACCGCGCGGATCGCCAGGTCCGCGAGGCCCCGGGGCAGTTCGGCGGCGGCGAGCGGGGCGGAGACGGCGCCGCGGCTCTCGTTGCAGGGGGCGTCCGGATCCGCCTGCACGTGTTCGACCACCCGGACCACCCGGCCGTCGAGCACCACCACCCGGTACTGGTGGCGGCGGCCGTCCGGGGTGAAGTTGCGGGCATCCCGGGCGATCAGCCAGTCAGCCCCGTCATGCTCGTAGTGCCGTGCGGCGGAAGCGAGTTGGGCGTGGGTGGTGACGTGGAAGACGTCGTCGCCGCCCATCCCGACGCAGGGCCGGGCCCAGACGTCGCCGCCGAGCCGGTCGAAGGCCTCGGCGGCGGCCCGCAGGCTCGGCCGGGACAGCGAGACGGTCGGCATGTGCGCGACGCCGTCGCGGGTGAAGCGGGCCACCGTGAGGTCCTTCTCGGTGGCCGCCCGCCAGGCCTGCACATCGGTGCCGAGCGAGCGGGCGCCGTGTGCGCCCAGCAGCCGCTGGAAGGGCGCGAAGTCGCGCCGCCGGTGCGGCGGGATCTCGTAGACCACGACGGCGTCGGCCGCCACGCTGCGGCCGTCCGCCTCCAGGCGCAGCCCGCCCCCGTCGTCGGGGCGGATCCGGCCGCCCCCGCCGGTCATGAAGTGCCGGGCGTCGAGCAGCACGGGCGCCCGGCCGGTGAGGGCCCGGGCGGCGACGGCGAGGACGTCGCGGCTTCCTTCGGTCGAACTGTGATCAGTCAAGAGAACGAGCTCACGTCGACCCATGCGGGTCATGGAAGCGCGGGGCCCGCGCCCCGGCAAGGGGGCCCCACGAGCCAACACCCGCCCCACTGGCCGAAACCCGCGCGGACGCGGTGCGCTCCCGCCGGCAATTCGGATGCGGACGCTCCACCCGCCCCGCTACCCTGGGCCGCATGTCTACGCCCCGAATTTCCTAGCCGACGGACCCGCCTCCACACCACCCGTGTGTCCGTTCGCTGTTTCGGAGCGTTATCCCATGATCACCACCCGTGGTGTCGACCTGCGCGTCGGCGCCCGCCTCCTGCTGTCCGACATCACCGTTCACATCGCCCCCGGCGACCGGATCGGCCTGGTCGGCCGCAACGGCGCCGGCAAGACCACCCTGCTCGCCACCCTCGCCGGACAACTGCCGCCCGCCGCCGGGACGGTCACCCGCACCGGCCCCGTCGGCTACCTCCCGCAGGACTCCCGCGCCGCCGACCCGTCCGCCACCGTCACCGACCGCATCCTGTCCGCCCGCGGCCTGGCCACCGCCGTCCGCGCGCTGCGCGCCGCCGAAGAGGCGATGGCGCAGGCCGACGCACCGCACGAACAGCGCCGGGCGATGGACGCCTACACCCGCGCCGAGGCCGAGTTCCAGTCCCGGGGCGGCTACGCGGCCGAGGCCGAGGCCGCCCGGGTCGCGGCCGGCCTCGGACTGCCCGCCCGGGTCATGGACACCCCGGTCGGCACCCTCTCCGGCGGCCAGCGCCGCCGGGTCGAGCTGGCCCGGATCCTCTTCGCCGACCACGGCACCCTGCTGCTCGACGAACCCACCAACCACCTCGACGCCGACTCCGTCGCCTGGCTGCGCGGCTTCCTCGCGGCCCACCAGGGCGGGCTGGTCCTGATCAGCCACGACCTCGGCCTGCTCGCCGACACCGTCAACCGGGTCTTCCACCTCGACCCGCAGCGCGCCGCGATCGACGTCCACAACACCGGCTGGCGGGCCTACCTCGGCCAGCGCGCCGCCGACGAACGCCGCCGCACCCGGGAACGGGCCAACGCCGAACGCAAGGCCGCCGCCCTGCACGCCCAGGCCGACCGGATGCGGGCCAACGTCGCCACCGCCACCAGCGCCCGCAGCATGGCCCGCCGCGCCGACCGGATGCTCGCCGACCTCGAACCCGCCCGGCAGGCCGAACGGACGGCCCGGATCCGGCTGCCCGAGCCCGCCCCCTGCGGCCGGATGCCGCTCGGCGCGATCAGCCTCGCCAAGGCCTACGCCGGCCGCCCGGTGCTCACCGGCCTCGACCTGGCCGTCGACCGGGGCAGCCGGATGGTCGTGCTCGGCCTGAACGGCGCCGGCAAGACCACCCTGCTGCGCATCCTGGCCGGCCACGAGAGCCCCGACACCGGCCGGGTGGTGCCCGGCCCGGGCCTGCGGCTCGGCTACTTCGCGCAGGAGCACGACACCCTCGACCCGGCGCGCAGCGTCCGCGACAACCTCGCCCAGGCCGCGCCGCACCTGAGCGACGGCGAACTGCGGCACGTCCTCGGCGCGTTCCTGTTCCGCGGAGACGACGCCGACAAGTCGGCCGGGGTCCTCTCGGGCGGTGAGAAGACCCGGCTGGCGCTGGCCGGCCTGGTCCACTCCGGCGCCAACGTCCTGCTGCTCGACGAGCCCACCAACAACCTCGACCCGGCCTCCCGGGCGGAGGTGCTGGCGGCGGTCGGCACCTACCCGGGCGCGATCGTGATGGTCACCCACGACCCGGGTGCCATCGAGGCCCTGCGGCCCGACCGCGTCCTGCTCCTCCCGGACGGCGACGAGGACCTGTGGCACGACTCCTACCTGGAGCTGGTCGCCCTGGCGTGAGCGGCGCCGCCTGACGCCGCCGCGCCCCTCCGGTATCCCCGGCGGGGCGCGGCCGGGCCCGAGCCGTCCTACGGCTTGCGCGCCTCGATCAGGAAGCGCGCGGAGTGGGCGACGAACGGCCCCTCCGTCCGGATCAGGGCGTCCAGTTCACGCAGCCGGTCCCGGTAGGCCGCCACGGTGAAGCCCGGGACCATCCAGATCACCTTCCGCAGGAAGTACACCACCGCGCCGATGTCGAGGAACTCCATCCGGAGCCGCTCGGAGCGCAGGTCCACCACCTCCAGCCCGGCGTCGCGCGCGGCGGCGCTCTCGTCCTCCGGGCGGCGCGCCCGGCGTGCCTCGGGCTGCGGGCCGAGGAAGTACTCGACCAGTTCGAACCCGGACGCCGGCCCCACGTGCTGGGCGCAGTAGGCGCCGCCGGGCCGCAGCACCCGGGCGATCTCCGACCACCAGGCCTTCACCGGATGACGGCTGGTGACCAGGTCGAAGGCCCCGTCGCCGAACGGCAGCGGCGGCTCGTCCGGATCCGCGACCACCACCACGCCCAACGGGTGCAGCAGGCCGGTGGCGCGCGCGACGTTCGGCGGCCAGGACTCGGTGGCCGCCATGGTGGCCGGAAGCGCTCCGCGCTGCGCGGGGGCGGGCGTCCCGGGGGTGGGCTGCCCTGCGGTGGGCTGTCCTGCGACGGGCTTCGCAGCGGCGAGCCGGGCCGCGCCGGCCAGCACCTCGCCGCCGCCGGTCTGAATGTCCAAGGCTGCCGAGGCCCGACCCAGCCGCTCGGCCAGCAGCCGCTGGTAGCCCCAGGACGGCCGTTCCTCGGTGGCGCGGCCGGCGAGCCAGGAGAAGTCCCAGCCGTCCACGGACACCGCCTCGGCCTCGGCGATCAGCTCTTCGAAGGTGCGCATACCGGCATCATCCCGGTGGCCCGCCCGCCCGGCGAACCGTTTGACCCTCCGGGTCATCCCCTCGTACCGCAGGGCGGTTCCCCGGACCACGAGCAGACCGCCTGCCGTGATCAGCCCGTTCACCGGCTCCGAACCGCCGCCCCATCGTTCCCCGCCCTCGGAAAACCGGTGTCCGCCCCCGGTACGGCTGGGCGAGGATGACGGCGTGACGAACGAGCAGGCGAGGGCCCCGCCTACCACCTCGCCCACGTCAACGCCCGTCGTGCCCGCTCTTCACCCCTCTCGCCACCGTGGAGTCCCGACGCCATGACCTCCTCACCGCAGTCCCCCGTCGGCCGCTTCTACGACGAGTTCGCGGCCGGGTACCACCTCCTCTACCCCGACTGGGACGCCTCCGTCGCCCGCCAGGGCGCCAGCCTCGACGCCCTGATCCGCGCCGGCCTCGGCGATCGCCCGGTCGACGTCCTGGACTGTGCGTGCGGCATCGGCACCCAGTCCCTCGGCCTCGCCGCCCTCGGCCACCGCGTCACCGGCACCGACCTCAGCCCGGCGGCCGCCGCCCGGGCCGTCACCGAAGCCGCCCGACGGGGCCTCCGTCTCCCCACCGCGGCCGCCGACATGCGCGGGCTCCCCTTCGCCGACGCCCGGTTCGACGTCGTCGTCTGCGCCGACAACGCGCTCCCCCACCTACTCACCCCCGAGGAGGTCCGCACCGCCCTCACCGAGATGCGCCGCGTGCTGCGCCCCGGCGGCCTGCTCCTGCTCACCATCCGCCCCTACGACGACCTGCGCCGCTCCCGCCCGGCCTCCACCCCACCCCAGACCACCGAACGCGACGGCCGACGGTCCGTCATCTTCCAGCTCTGGCACTGGCACGAGGACGGCGAGCGCTACGACCTGGAGCTCTTCCACCTCACCCCCGATGCCACCGGCCAATGGCAGACCGACATCCGTCGCTCCACCTACTGGGCCCTCACCCAGTCCCAGCTCACCGCCCTCGCCTCCGAGGCCGGCCTCACCACCTCCCACTGGCAACCACCCGCCCGAACGGGCTTCTTCCAACCCGTGTTCATCGCCCGCGCCCCCTGACCCTGGCCGACCCCGACGACTGCACGATCCACACCGGCCGGGACAATTCCGGGGTGCTATTGACATGGATCGCCGAAATAGCGGACGAACCGCTGGTGCTGGAGCCGAGCGACCGGCGGGTCGAGTGGCGGACCAACACCTGGTACCTGAGTGCGGAGGATGAGGACAAGCAGTCCTTGTCCGTGACCGAGGTGGTCGCCGCCTTCGAACGAACCGCTCAGGCCATCCGGCACCGTATCCACGCGCTGGGCTTCGCCGGGGTGGCGACCTTCTACGTGTGGCACGACGAGCAGGTCGATCAACTCCGCTGCTCCACCGGATCGGTGGCCGTCGACGAACTGCCGTTCGGCGGCACCTACCTGCCCTCCGACGACCTCGTTCCGGTCGTCGAGGGCTTCCTGAGCGGCCGACAGCCAGCCGGGACCGACCCGTCGGACCAGACCGCGCCCAACGCCATGGCCCCCTTCCCCGTCTGGGTCCGCAACGTCGGACCGACCTCACGCTGACCTGTCCCGCACCCCGCCGAGGGGCAGCCCCGAGATCGGCTGGCCGAGATGCGCGGCTCAGCGGCCTGCGCCGGGGGTCCGGGCCGGTCAGGTCTCGCGCTGCGGGTGGTACTCGGACTCGGGTATGCCGAAGGTCCAGGCGACCCCGGCGCGGGCGGTGCGGGTGCTCGGCGGGACGCGCAGCCAGTAGGTGCGGAAGGTGCCGTCGGGCTCGGCGGTCGAGTTGACGACCTCGACCATGACCACCGGTTCGTCGTCGGGCAGGGTGATCCGCCAGAGCACCCCGGTCTCGTCGCGGTGGATGGGCTCGGCACCGGAGTCGGCCAGGTAGCGCTCGTAGCCGTAGTGCTCCAGCAGGACACGGCGCAGTTCGGCGTTCTCCTCGGTGCGGATCCGCTCGACGGTGACGTCGGCCAGCCCGGCCAGGAACTCGGCGGGCACGGGCATGCCGCGCCAGGCGTGCAGGGCGAAGCCGTCGGCGTACTCCAGGGCGGGGCCGTCCGCCCGGTCGAGCCGCCCGGCCTCGTCACGGTGCAGCGCGACGGGGCGCTCGCTGACCAGCGCGACGTCCTGGTACGGCCACCACCAGCCGGCCTCGCGGGCCACCCCGGCGAGCGGCGCGACGGCCTCGGCGCTGCCCCCGGCCGTGTCGGAGGCGGCCTCGAAGGCGGCGAACCAGGGAGCGTCGTGCTGGCCGCGCACGGCGTCGAGCAGGGCGAGCCGGACGGTGGTGCGCCGGGCGCGGGCGGCGGCGGCCGCGTCGTCCGAGGCCTCCTCGCGGTCGGCCTCGGGGGCGAGCCGGTCGAGGACCGCCGTGCGGGTGCGGTCGGCGAGCGGGGTGGTGACCGGGCCGAGCTCGCCGCCGGTGAGTGCCCAATGCGCCGCCCACCCGGCCGCGCCGACCTCCTCGACGGCCCGCCGCCGGGCCTGTTCCCAGGGCCCGGTGCGCACGGCCTCGCGTACGCTCACCGCGCCGGCGGCCCGCAGCTGCAGCGCCGCCTCGGCGGCGGCGAACGGCGAGCCGAACCAGCGGACGGCCGTGGGCTCGGGCAGCCCGGCCGCCCGGTAGGCGGCCCGGACCGCGTGCTCGGCCGCCGACCGGTCGGCCGGGCCGGTGGCCGCCGCGGCGGCCCGCCAGCGGGCCGTCACCTCGGCGGGCCCGGCCGTCACCGCGCCCGCCGGGCGGTCAGGGATCGTCGTCTCCATCGTCTGCTCCGTTCCCGGCCGGGCTCCCCGCCCGGCCGCCTGCTTCCGTTCCGTTCGGCACTGCGCGTTCCACGCTGCACGTTCCGCGTGGCACACCGCGCCCGCCCACCCGTCTACCGGCTGTCTGCCATCGCCCGGCACCCGGCCACCCGCCCGTCGGCCGGTCCGTCAGCCGTCGGCCCGTTCGTCGGGCCCTGCGTCAGTCCGCGACCACCCGCACTGCGCCCGGGGTGTACTCGCGCTGGCGCACCACCCGGTACCAGCTCTTCGGCAGCGGTATCGCCGCATGCTCCTCGTGCACCACCCGGCCGCCCTCGGGCAGGTGCAGCCAGCCCGCGCCGAACGGACCGGCCTCCCGGCGCAGTTCCCCGGGACCGACCACGGCGTGCGCGTGGCCGGTGACCTCCCCGAGGGCCAGCACCATCCGGCCCCGGCCGTCCCGGGGCTGGACGGCCAGCGCGGCCACCCGGGGCGGCACGGCACCCTCCTCGACCGGCACGATCAGCACATCGCCCTGGCGGTACATCAGTCCTCCCTCGCCGTACGGCCGGACCCCGGCGACTGCCGGAATCCCGGGCTCCACCGCGCTGTTCGCGGTCACGTTCCGGAGCCACGACCAGAACGTAGAGCAAGGGTCTGACAACGCGCCCGGCCGGCCACCCGGCCACCGGATTGTCGGACCCGGCTGGTAGACACGTGTTCGGCCCCGACCCCTGAGGAGCAGCGCATGACCGTCAACCACCACATCGAGCAGTTCCACGGTCTCCCGGTCTTCGACTTCGTCCAGGCCCTGGACGAGGCCGCCGACGGCGGCGACGCGGCAGCCGTGGCCCTGCCGGAGCCGGCGTCGGCAGCCTGGCGGATCGGCCTGCACTACGAGTCCGAGGAGGCCTTCACCGAGCGCTGGCGGCAGTTCCTCGACACGGTCGACACCGAGCGCGTGACGGCCGTGGTGATCGGCCCGTGGTTCTCCGACGAGCCGGAGCAACTCGACGCCGCCCTGGCCGCGATCGTCGAGGCGGCGGACCGGCTGCCCGCGCTGCGGGGGCTCTTCGTCGGCGACGTCACCTACGAGGAGAGCGAGATCTCCTGGTTGGAGATGTGCGATGTCACCCCGCTGCTGACGGCCTACCCCGAACTGACCGAGCTGGTGGTGCGCGGCGGCAGCAACCTGGAGCTGACACCCGTGCGCCACGAGGCGCTGCGAGCGCTGCGCTTCGAGGCCGGCGGCCTGCCGGCCCCGGTGGTGCGGGCGGTGGCCGGCTGCGACTTCCCCGCCCTGGAGCGGCTCGAACTCTGGCTCGGCGTCGACAACTACGGCGGCGACGCCACGCTGGACGACCTAGCCCCCTTCCTGGACGGCACGCGCTTCCCCGCGGTGCGCCATCTGGGCCTGCAGAACAGCGAGTTCGAGGACGACATCGCGGCCGCCGTGGCGCACGCGCCCGTGGTGGCCCGGTTGGAGTCGCTCAGCCTCGCCATGGGCGTACTGACCGACCAGGGCGCCACCGCCCTGCTGGAGGGCCAGCCCCTCACCCACCTGCGCGCCCTCGACCTGCACCACCACTTCCTCACCGGGGAGGTGCAGCAGCGCCTCACCAAGGCCCTGCCGGGCGTCGAGATCGACCTCTCCGAGGCCGGAAAGCCCGACGACCGGTGGCGCTACGTCGCCGTGGCCGAGTAACCGTCACCGACCGCGCGCCCGACGCCGCCGCACCACCACACCGACCAGCCCACCACGCCCATCCGTCTGGAGCCGACATGACCGTCTCCCTCCACCCCGACCGCTTCCACGACCTCCCGATCCGCGACTTCACCCCCGACGACGGCACCCGCACGCCGCCCGCCGCCGGCTCGGTCGCCTGGAGGCTCGCCCTGGACTACGACGCGAAGCACGACTTCGCGCAGCTCTGGCAGACCTTCCTCGACACCGTCGACCCTGGCGGAATCCGCGCCCTGGTGATCGGCCCCTGGTGGCACGGCGGCTACGTCCCCGTGGCCGCCACCGTCGCCGCCATCGCCGCGGACGCGGAGCGCCTGCCCGCCCTGGAGGCGCTCTTCCTCGGGGACGTGACCTACGACGAGTGCGAGATCTCCTGGATGGAGATGGGCGACGTCACCCCGCTGCTGACGGCCTTCCCCGGGCTGACCGAGCTGACCGTCCGCGGCGGCACGGACCTGAGCCTCCAGCCGGTGCGGCACGACCGGCTGACCGCGCTGCGCTTCGAGGCCGGCGGCCTGCCGGCCCGGGTGGTGCGGGCGGTGGCGGGTTCCGAGCTGCCGGCGCTGGAGCGCCTGACGCTCTGGCTCGGCGTGGACGAGTACGGCGGTGACGCCACGATCGACGACCTCGGGCCCTTCCTGGACGGCGCCCGCCTCCCGAGCCTGCGCCACCTCGGGCTGGCCAACAGTGAGTTCCAGGACGAGATCGCCTCGGCCGTCGCGCACGCGCCCGTGGTGGCCCGGCTGGAGTCGCTCGACCTGTCCATGGGCGTGCTCTCCGACGAGGGCGCCGCCGCCCTGCTGGAGGGCCAGCCGCTCACCCACCTGCGCGCCCTCGACCTGCACCACCACTACCTCAGCGAGGAGCTGCAGCAGCGCCTCACCGAGTCCCTGCCCGGGGTCGCGCTCGACCTCTCCGAGGCCGAGGAGCCCGACGAGGACGAGGACGACGGGGACCGCTACGTCGCGGTCGCCGAGTAGGCGGGTGACGGCACGATGACACCGCAGCTGACCGTCCTCGGCAATCCCGGGCACCGACGGGTGACGCTGTTCGCCGCCGCCGCCCGGGCCGCCGGGCTGCCCGAGCCCGCCGTCCTGCCCTGGCTGGACGTGCTGCGCGGCGACTACCGGCTGCCCGAGGACGGCCTGCTGCGGATCGAGTCGCCCGGTGAGGAGGCCCTGGTCGACGAACTGCTGCGCGGCCCGGCGCTCGGCCCGTCCTACGCGCCGACCCGGGTCGAGGGCACGGCCGCCTGGTACGCGGGGGTGACGGCCGCGCTGCGCGAGCTGGCCGGACGCCCCGGCGTACGGCTTCTGGGCGATCCGGAGGAGATCGCCGTGATGTTCGACAAGCGGCGGGCGCACGCGCTCCTCGCCGCCGCCGGGGTGCCGGTACCCCGGGCGCTGGGCGGCGAGGTCACCGGCTGGGAGCAGTTGCGCGGGCGGCTGGCCGCGGCCGGCCTTCGCCGGGTCTTCGTCAAGCCCGCGCACGGCTCCTCCGCCTCCGGGGTGACGGCCCTGCAGTTCGGGCCGCGCGGGCAGGTCCTGGCCACCACGTCGGTCGAGCTGGCCGACGGGCTGCTGCACAACTCGCTGCGGGTCCGCCACTACCGCAGCGAGCGGGAGGTGGCCGAGATCATCGACCGGCTGGCACCGGACGGGCTGCACGTCGAGCAGTGGATCCCGAAAGCCGCGCAGTCCGGCCGCTCGGCGGACCTGCGCGTGGTGGTGGTCGCCGGCCGGGCCACCCACGCGGTGGTGCGCACGAGCGCGCAGCCGATGACCAACCTGCACCTCGGCGGCGCCCGGGGCAGCCTCGACCTGGCGCGGGAGGCCGCCGGGCCCGCATGGCCGGCCCTGCTGGAGACGGCCGAGCGCGCGGCGGCCTGCTTCCCCGGCTCGTTGATGGTCGGGGTCGACGTCCTGCCCACGGCCGGCTGGCGGCGCGCCCTGGTCGGCGAGGTCAACGCCTTCGGCGACCTGCTCCCCAACCTCACCGGCCTGCCCGGCGGCCCCGCCGAGGGCCTCGACACCTACGGCGCCCAGATCGCCGCCCTCACCGGGGCCACCGGCCGCACCACCCGAACGCCCCTCCCCACCCCGACGGACCACCAGATCACGGAACCCTCCCGATGAACCACCAGACCTCCCCCCACACCCAGGCTCCCGCTCCGGCCCCCGACATGAACGCGGTCGTCGGCACGCACGACCTGCTGCTCGTCACACTCGACACGCTCCGCTTCGACGTCGCCGAGGAGCTGGCCGCCGCCGGCCGGATCCCGCACCTCGCCGCCTTCCTCCCCGGCGGCCGCTGGGAGCGCCGGCACGCGCCCGGCAGCTTCACCTACGCCTCCCACCAGGCGATCCTGGCCGGTTTCCTGCCCACCCCGGCCTCCCCCGACGGCCCCCACCCGCGCCTGTTCGCGGCCCGCTTCGCCGGCTCCGAGAGCACCGCCCCGCGCACCTGGGTGTTCGACGCACCGGATCTGCCGACCGCCCTCGCCGCCGCCGGGTACCGGACGGTCTGCATCGGCGGCGTGGGCTTCTTCAACAAGCAGGGCCCGCTCGGCTCGGTGCTGCCCGGCCTGTTCCAGGAGAGCCACTGGGAGCCCGGGATGGGCGTACCGTCCCCGACGTCCTTCGAGGAGCAGGTCGCCCGGGCGGAGCGGGTCGCCGCCGAACAGCCCGCCGGGCAACCGCTGTTCCTGTTCCTGAACGTCTCGGCACTGCACCAGCCCAACTGGTTCCACCTGCCCGGCGCCACCCGTGAGCACGGCGACTCCCGGGCCAGCCACGCCGCCGCCCTGGAGTACGTGGACGCCCACATCGGCCGGCTCTTCGCGGCGATGAGCGCCCGCCGCCCCTGCTTCGCGATCGTCTGCTCGGACCACGGCACGGCGTACGGCGAGGACGGCTACACCG
This sequence comes from Kitasatospora sp. NPDC058243, assembly GCF_042882025.1. Lineage (NCBI taxonomy): Bacteria > Bacillati > Actinomycetota > Actinomycetes > Kitasatosporales > Streptomycetaceae > Kitasatospora > Kitasatospora sp. NPDC058243. The sequence continues at coordinate 42,544 of NZ_JBHVWW010000055.1, read as the reverse complement.
GGCACCGGATCGGCCACGAGGTGGTCTGGACCGTCCCGTACGCCCACTTCACGATCCCCGCAGCCGTCCCCGATGCCGCCCCCGCAGCCGCAGCCGCAGCCGCCTCAGCTTTCCCTGCCCCCGCTGCCGTCCCTGCCACCGTCACAGCCATCGCCGCCACCACCGAGGAGCGCGCATGACCACCGCACCCCCGCGCCCCGACTCGCCCTACCAGTCCTACGTCTACGCCTACCCGCACAAGACCGCCTACCGCCCGCTGCCGGAGCGCCCGGGGCTGCGCGAGCTGTGGGCCGGCGAGGCACAGGACGCGCTCTCGCTCTACCTGCACATCCCGTTCTGCGAGGTCCGCTGCGGCTTCTGCAACCTGTTCACCAGGATCGGCAGCCCCGAGGGCCTGACCACCGCGTACCTGGACGCCCTGGAGCGCCAGGCGGTGGCCGTCCGCACCGCTCTGGACGAGGGCGCGCGCTTCGCACTGGCCGCCTTCGGCGGCGGCACGCCCACCTATCTGACGGCCGGCGAGCTGGAACGGCTGTGCGACATCGCCGAGCGGCGGATGGGCGCCGACCTGCGGGCGATACCGCTCTCGGTGGAGGCCTCCCCCGCCACCGCGACCGCCGACCGGCTGGAGGTCCTGGCCGCCCGGGGCACCACCCGGCTGAGCCTGGGCATACAGTCCTTCGTCGACGCCGAGGCCCGCTCCGCCGTGCGCCCGCAGAAGCGGGCCGAGGTGGAGGCCGCCCTCGACCGGATCCGTGCCGCCGGGTTCCCGGTGCTCAACATCGACCTCATCTACGGCATCGACGGCCAGTCCGAGGCCAGTTGGCTGCACTCGCTGGACGCCGCGCTCGCCTGGCAGCCCGAGGAGCTGTACCTCTACCCGCTCTACGTGCGCCCGCTCACCGGCCTGGCCCGGCGCGGCGAGCAGGAGAGCCACTCCGTCTGGGACACCCGCCGGCTCGCGCTCTACCGCACCGGCCGCGACCACCTGCTGGCCCACGGCTACCAGCAGGTGTCGATGCGGATGTTCCGCCGCGCCGCTTCCCCGCAGGCCGGGGCGAGCGAGTACGCCTGCCAGACGGACGGCATGGTCGGCCTGGGCTGCGGCGCCCGCTCCTACACCTCACGGCTGCACTACTCCTTCGACTACGCGGTGAACGCCACCGAGGTGCGCGGAATCATCGACGACTTCGTCGCCACCGAGGACTTCCACCACGCCGAGGTGGGCCACCGGATGAGCGGCGAGGAGCCGCGCCGGCGGCACCTGGTGCAGTCGCTGCTCCAGGCCGAGGGCATGCCGCTGGCCGACTACCGGGCCCGCTTCGGCAGCACACCGGCCGCCGACTTCCCGGCGGAGCTGGCCGAGTTCACCGCCCGCGGCTGGCTCGCCGATGACCAGGACCGCCTGGTGCTCAGCCCGGAGGGCCTGGCGCACTCGGACGCGGCCGGGCCGATGCTGTTCTCGCCCGAGGTCCGGGCCCTGATGACGGCGTACGAGGCGAAATGACCTTCCTCGGCCTGCCGTCCACCACCCCGCCCGCACCGCGCACACCGACCGCGCCAACCGCAGAGACCGACGCGACCGACGCGACCGACCGTGGGCGCGACCTCACCCTGCTCTACCGTGGCCCACTCGCCTCCTGCGACTACGACTGCCCCTACTGCCCGTTCGCCAAGCGCCGCGACACACCCGACCAACTGCGCGCCGACCGCGCGGCCTTGGAGCGGTTCACCGGCTGGGCGGCCGGACGGGCGGGCAGCGGCGACACCCTCGCCCTGCTGTTCACGCCCTGGGGCGAGGGCTTGGTGCGGTCGTGGTACCGGCGGGCGCTGGTCGAGCTGAGCCGGCTCCCGCACGTACGCCGGGTGGCGATCCAGACCAACCTCAGCTGCCGGACCGACTGGCTTGCCGAGGCCGATCCCGACACCCTCGCGCTCTGGGTGACGTACCACCCCGGCCAGGTCACCCGGGAGCGTTTCCTCGCCAAGTGCCTGGAGCTGGACGCCCTGGGCGTGCGCTACAGCGTCGGCGTGGTCGGCCAGCCCGAGCACCTGGCCGAGGCCCGCCGGCTGCGCGCCGAGCTCGCCGCAGGCGTCTACCTCTGGGTCAACGCCGCCGAGGGCCGCACCTATACCGACGCCGAGGCCGCGGACTGGGCGGCCGTCGACCCGCACTTCGGCTACAGCCGGCACGCCCACCCCAGCGCCGACCGCCCCTGCCGCACCGGCGAGTCCGTGCTCTCCGTGGACGGCGACGGTACCGTCCGCCGCTGCCACTTCGTCCGGGACGTTCTCGGCAACCTGTACGACGGCTCCTACCGCACCCAACTGCGGGCGCGCGACTGCCCGTTGCCGGTCTGCGACTGCCACATCGGCTACGTCCACCTGGAGACCCTGCCGCTGTACGAGCTGTTCGGCGCCGGCGTGCTGGAGCGGGTGCCGCACGCCTGGCCGCAGCGCGGCTGAGGCCGGGCGGCGGGACGCGACAACCCGATTGCCGGACGGGGCCGCCACCCGTGAAAGCACACGAACGACCGTGCCGGCCCTCCGCGCCCCGCTCGACCGCACCTCTCCGAGCGCGGCAACACCCGGCAATCTCCCGCACACGCCCCGCCGCCGCCCACCGCCCCCGTGGGCGCCCGCCCGCCGACGTCCCTAGCCTGGAAGCAGGAGGAGGCGAAGCACCATGCTTGGAGACGCACCACTGCAGGCCGTCATCCCCGCCGCCGACCTCGCCCGCGCGAGGAGTTTCTACACCGACACCCTCGGCCTCAAGCTCGCCGAGGAGACCGACGAGGAACTGGTCTGCGACTGCGGCGGCACCCAGTTCACGATCTACCACACCCCCAGCGGCGGAAAGGCCGCCCACACCCTCGCCAGCTTCAAGGTCGCCGACCTCGACAGCGCGATGTCCGCCCTGCGTGAGCGCGGCATCACGTTCGAGGAGTACGACTTCCCCGGGCTGAAGACCGTCAACGGCATCGCCGAACGCGACAACCTGCGCGCCGCCTGGTTCAAGGACAGCGAGGGCAACATCCTCTGTCTGGCCCAGTCCGTCAGCCAGTAGCACGATCCCCCCAGCCCCGCCCTCGGCTCAACCCGCTGCCCCGCCCGTTCACCACGAGCAGACGGGGCGGCGGCCGAGATGACCGGACGGGAGGCTCAGCGCATGCCCTCGTGCCGGGGAACCCCGTGCCGCAGCCGATGCTCCGCGAGGCGCTTCCGGTCGACGACGTGATCCGGCGTCTCCCGCAGCCGGCCCAGCACGGAGCTGTCGTCGCGGCTCACCACCGTGAGGTCGTCATTGACGATCAGCATGCCGAAGTCGAACAGCACGTGGTGGTTGGCACACAGGCAGAGAACGTTGTCGACGGTGTCCGATCCGTAGTGCGGACTCCCCAGGGGCGTGATGTGTGCGGCCTCGGCGTAGGCGCCGCCCGGGACCGCCATGCGGACGCCGCACAACTGACAGGTGTAGTCGTGCGCACGTTTCACGTGGGTGGCGATCGCGGTGTTCCGGACGACGCGCACGACCGATGTCGCGGATCGGACGGGCCCCGCCTGCCCGACGTCCTCACCCTTACCCTTCCGGACGTCTTCCGCCTGACCCGCCTCCCGACCATCCTCATCCGTCGGAGCCGTCACCCGATCCGATACCCGGGCGACTGCCGCGGCCTGTTCGGCCGGGGGAAGGGCTACCAGGCGGAACCGCCACACGAGGAAACCGCCGGAGGAGTTCTCGGACCAGAAGTCCTCGACCCGGAAGAGCCCGTCGTAGCGGTAGAAGGAGCGGGTCGCGGTGGTGACTCCCCGGACCACGCGAACCGGGGCCCCGGTCGCCGCGCTCGTCGCCAGGGCCGCGTTGCCGCGCGTCAGCTGCTGGTTCCGGGCCGGCTGCCCCGTCTGCGGGCTCCGCCCGCCCTCCCCGGTGTAGAGGATCACGTCACCGAGATCCTCGTCCTCCTCGTACCCACCGGAGACCACGATCGATTCCGCGCCGAGTTCTCGCAGACCGCAGATACCGGCCTGGAGCGGCCGGTGCACGCCGGCGAGCGAGAGCGTCCGCCGGTTGTCGAACTCCTGGCCCAGCCGTACGCCCGGCACCGGCCCGATGCCGTCGGGGAACGGGCCGAACTCGACCGGCGCCTGCCCTTCCGGGAGGGCCGTGGCCAGTTCCCTGACCCTCGCCCGCTCCTCCTGCCGCGCCGTCTGGGCGCGGAAGAGCACTTCCCCGATGAGGGTGTCCCGGGTGGCCGCCAGCCAGGCGCTGTCATCGGCGCGCAGCGCGGACAGCCCGTCGAAGAGTTCGCGAAGCCGCGACTCCGTCGGAATGGTCCGTCCGTCCAGGTAGGAGTCGAGCGTTCGCGCGCTCAGGTCGCAGTGGCGCGCCACCCGTTCGGTCGACGGGTCGCCGACCTTGCTCCACAGTCCGCGCAGCGCGCGGGTGAAGTCCTCCTCCTCGGGTGTGCGGCCCGCCGTCGCCGCGCCCTGCCGCCGGGCCGCCTCCGCGAGGCCTTCCTCGGCGGCTCGTCGCCGGTCGTGCCACTGCCGCCGTTCGAGCTCGCTGCCGCTGCCCCACGCCTCGACCATGGCGTCCAGGTTCTTGGCGCTCGGCAGGCGGGATCCGTTCAGGGCGGCGTAGACCGCCGTCCGCGAGGCGCCTAGCGCGACGACCGTCTCGACCGTGCCCCGGGACCGTTCCTTGAGTTCGCGGAGCTCGCGGGCGAAGGAGACCAGCGGGCCCGTTCCACTCAGCGGGAGCCTGCGCGCCATATCCCCACCGTGAGATTCCTCACAGTTCCTCTCCCATTTCCTGTGATGCGGGTCATATCGTCGACGTCAGAATGCCTCTGACCTGGACCAACATCAACTTTTTCAAGTCCCGCGATGTTTTCTGCGGTTTTTCGGCCTTCCACGGCTCTGTCATCGTATCCACTGTCGGTACGAGCCGTACGCCCCACAACGGAGCGACGGCTCCCTGCGTCAACAGGAAGCCGTCATCACTCGTAGCCCCATCAACACCCGGAGAACTACATGCACGAGGGTACGGGGATTCCCGCGTCGGGCGGAAGCGCCCAGGCCACGGGCACCGCACCGCCCGCACCGGGCCCCCGCTGGCTCGCTCCGGCCGGAGTCGCCGCGACCGGCGCCGGCCCGGTCGCGGCCGGGTTCCAGAGCAACAACACCATCGCGATCATCTCGGCGGCCCCGAGCCTCGTCGTGGTGCTGCTGTTCTTCTTCGGGGTCGTCTGCCCGGCGGTCTGGTCGCGCAAGGCCCAGCGCAAGAAGGCGGCCCTCAACGTGCTCAACACCCTCATCGGGCGGAACCCCACGAGCCTCACGAGCCCGCCGCCCCGACGGTAGACCCACGACCACACCACACCCGCTACCCGGCCCCGACCCCAGACGCCCGACGCCGCCCACCCGCCAGCCTGCGGACGGACACCTCCGGTGGCGGGGCGGGCCGGGCTGGCCTTGACTGGGGCGGATCGTTGCCCCGCTGCGGGAGGACCGAGAGATGAGGTCGGTGAGGGAGGCCGCCGGCCGTTGGGGGGAGCGGCTGGCCCGGGGGCGCGGGCGGTGGGAGCGAGCGCGGGCCGAGGCCGAGCGGCGCTTCCCCGTGATCACCGAGCTGACGGCCCGGATGCTCTCCCCCGGACTGCTGGACGCCGCCACCCGGATGGCCTCCCAGATCTTCCTGACCTCCGTACCACTGCTGTTCGCGGTGGCCGCGTTCGCCCCGACCGGCGTGCGGGACCAGATGGTCGCCTCGCTCCGCTCGCTCTTCGGCATCTCCGGCGCCACGGATCAGCAGTTGCACCAGTCGCTGTACGGCACCGGGGACCTGCGGCAGACCACCGGGTTCATCGGCGTGCTGATGGCACTGCTGTCGGCGACCAGCTGCAGCCGCGCGGTGGCCCGGGTCTGCGAGCACGCCTGGCGGCTACCGAAGGCCGGGACCAAGGTGGCGGCCTGGCGGTGGCTGCTGTGGATCGTGACCTGGCTGGCGGTGCTGCTGTTCCAGGGCCCGCTGCGGGACGGCTTCGGCGCCGGCTTCTGGCTGGGCCTGCCGCTGACCTTCACCGCCTCGTTCGTCGTCTGGTGGTGGACCGCCCACCTGCTGTTGAGCGCCCGGGTCGGCTGGCTGCCGCTGCTGCCCGGCGCGCTGCTGACAGCCGCCGCGGCCACCGCACTCTCGCTGACCGCCCGGATCTACATGCCGGACGCGCTGAACCGCGCGCTGGCCCAGTATGGTTCGCTGGGCCTGGTGCTGATGGGGCTGTCCTGGCTGATCGTGCTCTGCGCCTCCATCACCTTCTCCGTCACTGCGGGGGCGGTGCTGGCCCAGGAGCCCCCGCTGAACGTCTACCTGGGCGCGCCCGCCCCGGGCCCCCCGCGCACCCGCTGATCCGTCGACGCCACCACCACCACGACGCAGCCACCAACCACCGCCGCCACCGCCACCATCACTGCTGCCATCGCCACCACCGTCAACGCCGGCGCAGCCGCCCTCGGACGAGCCGGCCCGTGGCGACCGGGTCCCAGGAGCCCGGGCGGTCCCGGGTCAGCGGGTAGCAGGCCAGGCCGATCAGCACGGCGCTGAAGTGGCCGATGCTGGTGTAGTCCCGGCTCTGCGCGACGCCCAGGCCGTAGAAGACCAGCACACCGGCCACGTACAGGTACCGCCAGGGCCGCACGATCAGATAGGTGAGCACCGCGACCACCCCGGCGAGCGCGTAGCTGACGCCGTAGTCGAGGGTGTAGACGGCCCTCGGCGGGGCGATGCCGCGGTGGATCGCCCACCCGAGCAGGCCCTCGCTGAGGTAGGTCGCGCCGACGTGCGCGATCATCGCCACCGAGATCCAGCGCAGGGTGCCGAGCCAGCGTTCGGCGGGCACGTGGAAGAGGTTGTAGAGCAGGAAGTAGCTCAGCCACCCGCCGCCCGCGATCCACAGCGCGCTGGTGATCAGCACGCGCACCGGCGAGACCTGGAGGTGGTGCAGGTTGGTCGAGCGCCGTTCCAGGATCCGGTCGGCGGTCGCGGTGTCGACGTGGCGGATCACCTGCGTGGTGGCGAGCAGGATCGCCAGCCAGACGTAGGTGCCCGGGGCCCGGCGGACGTAGGTCCAGACCGCGTGCGCGAGGCGTGCCCACCAGGGGCGCCGGTGTCCGGGCGCGTTGGTGGTGCCACCGGTCATCGGCGCCTCCTCGACGGTTCCCTTCACCCTCACCCGGGGCGCCTCCGGGCGCGTCGACGCGCTGCGCCCTTCGGGTGACCGGGTCTCGCGGACAGTCTCCCGCATCCCCCCACGCCCTGGACCCGGCGCCGGCCACCGTGGTGGTCCGCGCACTGAACGCCGACCCGGCCGGGCACCCGGCGGACGGCGCGGCACTGCTGGAGCTGCTGACGGCCGCTCCGGTCCCGGGCAGCCCGGCGCCGAACGCGAGTTCGGTCGGCGAGGAGATCACCCGGGGCTGGCGTACGCTGACGCTCTGACCGCCCGGAACGGGCCGCCGGGGGCCGCCGGGCGGCACCACCGGGACCGCACAGCGAGGGCGACGGGCACGATGAGCGAGCGCGGCACGACGACCGCACCTGCAGGTATCGACGCCGGCGCCGGCGCGCGGCACCCGGCGCTGCGCGTGGCGGACCGGCTGCGGCTGCGGCTGCGGCTGCGGCTGACCACGGTGTACGTGCTGCTGCTGACCGCGACGGCCTGCTGGCTGGCCGGCCAGAGCCACGGCGCCCGGGCCCGGTTCGTCCGGCACAACAGCAGCAACGTCCACCACATGGAGGTCGGCAAGTGGTGGACGATGTTCACCAGCGGGCTGGTGGTCGACGGGGTGCCCGCCTGGGCGGGCATCGCGGCGGTGGCCGTGGTGCTGGGCCTGGCCGAGTGGCGCTGGGGCCCGGCCCGGGCCGGCGCGGTCTTCGTCTTCGGGCACCTGGGCGCCACCCTGCTCACCGAGGGCGCCATGTGGGTGATGCTCACCGCCCGGATCCCGGGGGCGCTGTCCCGCGCGCGTGACGTCGGGATCAGCTACGGGCTGGTCGGCACCGCCGGGTGCCTGCTGGCCCTGGGCCCGGCTCCGCTGCGCCGGTTCGGGCTGCCCGCGCTCGGGCTGGGGCTGGCCGTGACCTGGGCACTGGACCAGCAACTGGCCGACGCCGGGCACCTGGTGGCGCTCGGCCTCGGCGCGCTGGCCGCCCGGACGCCCTGGCTGCGCGGCCGGGCGCGGGCCCGGGCCCGGGTGCCGGTCTCCGCCACGCGCTGACGACCCTCCGCCGTTCCTCCGGCGTTCCTCCCGACGTTCCTCCCCGGGGTCTTGCGATCACCCCCACCCCGAGTAATGCTGATTACATGATTACAACCTCACCCGAAGAGCTCCGGGGGTGGTTCACCGGCCGCCTCCCCGCCGACCTGTTCACCGATCTCGTCGAGATCACCGCGGACCGCGAAGAGATCACCGTCGTCGGCCGCATCACCGAACCCGTCCTCGACCAGGCAGCATCGGACGCCGAGCGCGAAGCGGCGCTCGAGGGCCGGATCGCCGAGTTCCGCGACCGGACCAGGGACGCCCGGATCGCCGTCGCCCGGGAGGCCGAGCGCCGTTACGGCCGCAAGGTCTCCTGGGGCGCCGAGTGCGGCGACCTGAGGGGCATGTTCACCACCGTCTCCGCCCCCGTCATGACCCGGCTGCGCCAGCCCGAACGGCAGGTGCTCGACACCCTGGTGGAGGCGGGCGTCGCCCGCAGCCGCAGCGAGGCGCTCGCCTGGTGTGTCCGCCTGGTGCAGCGCCACTCCGACACCTGGCTCACCGAACTGCGCGAGTCGCTGGAGAACGTCCGCCGCCTGCGCGCCCAGGGGCCGGACGCCGACAGCGCCTCCTGACCCCCGCCCCGGCATACGACCTCCCAACGCGCCTGGGAGAAAGCCGGGTTGGGGCACGGCGACCACCGATCGGCCACGGCGGGGGGCGGCAACAGGAGCGGCCGCCCCTCGCCGAGCCGATCGTATGCTCTTGCGGTACTCTGCAAACCTATGCCAGAGTGCGGGCATCGGATACGCCGAATCCCCTCACACGTCGCTAAGTCAGGAGCCCGCGCCTCGCGGGTCAAGGGTGCATGCATGTCGAAGGTCTTGAGCAAGCTGCCGGTCGGTGAACGGATCGGCATCGCATTCTCCGGTGGATTGGACACCTCCGTCGCCGTCGCGTGGATGCGCGAGCACGGCGCCGTCCCCTACGCCTACACGGCCGACATCGGCCAGTACGACGAGCCGAACCTCGCCGACGTCCCGGCCCGCGGCCGCGCCTACGGCGCCGAGCAGGCCCGGCTGGTCGACTGCCGGGCGGCGCTGGTCGAGGAGGGCCTGGCCGCCCTCGCCTGCGGCGCCTTCCACATCCGCTCCGCCGGGCAGACGTACTTCAACACCACCCCGCTCGGCCGCGCCGTGACCGGCACCCTGCTGGTCCGCGCGATGCGCGAGGACGAGGTCTCCATCTGGGGCGACGGCTCCACCTACAAGGGCAACGACATCGAGCGGTTCTACCGCTACGGTCTGCTCGCCAACCCCAGCCTGCGGATCTACAAGCCGTGGCTGGACCAGCGGTTCGTCACCGAGCTCGGCGGCCGCAAGGAGATGTCCGCCTGGCTCTCCGAGCGCGACCTGCCGTACCGCGACTCCGCCGAGAAGGCCTACTCCACCGACGCCAACATCTGGGGCGCCACCCACGAGGCCAAGCGGCTGGAGTACCTGGACACCTCGATGGAGATCGTCAGCCCGATCATGGGCGTGGCCTTCTGGGACCCGGCGGTCGAGATCCAGACCGAGGACGTGACGATCGAGTTCGAGTTCGGCCGTCCGGTCCGCATCAACGGCCGGGCGTTCGCCGACGCCGTCGAGCTGGTGCACGAGGCCAACCGGATCGGCGGGCGCCACGGCCTGGGCATGTCGGACCAGATCGAGAACCGCATCATCGAGGCCAAGAGCCGCGGCATCTACGAGGCCCCCGGCATGGCGCTGCTGCACACCGCCTACGAGCGGCTGCTCAACGCGATCCACAACGAGGACACCGTCGCCACCTACCACACCCAGGGCCGCCGGCTCGGGCGGCTGCTGTACGAGGGCCGCTGGTTCGACCCGCAGTCGCTGATGCTCCGCGACAGCCTGCAGCGCTGGGTCGGCCAGCCGGTCACCGGCAGCGTCACGCTGCGACTGCGCCGCGGCCAGGACTACTCGGTGCTCGACACCCAGGGCCCGAACCTCAGCTACCACCCCGAGAAGCTGTCCATGGAGCGTAGCGTCGACGCCGCGTTCGTCCCGGACGACCGCATCGGCCAGCTGACCATGCGCAACCTCGACATCGCCGACTCGCGCAGCAAGCTGGAGCAGTACGCGGTGCACGGCCAGCTGGCGCCGTGGAGCGGCCTGATCGGCGAGCTGGCGCCCGGCGGGGCGGCGCCGATCGCCGCCGCCGGCCCCGACGCCGAGGCGCTGGCGGCCAAGTCCACCGCGCTCGACAGCGCCGCGATCGAGTCGGGCAACGACTGATCCGCTGCCGTGACCACGTCCGAGGGCCGCCGCACCGCACCGGTGCGGCGGCCCTCGGCGGTTCCGGTCGAACGACGGCCGTTCCGCGCCTGAGCCCCCGGGCCTCACCCGCACAGCGGTCCCGGCCGTGCACGGCGGCCCCGGGCGTAGCTGAATGGGGCAGACGTGTGCCCGGCGGAGCAGGCCCGGGGCAGCGGCTTCACCGGACGCCCCGGGGCAGCGGCTTCACGGGACGAGCCCGAACCGCGGCTGCGCCGGACGGGCGCTGACGGCGGCTGCGCCGGGCGAGCCCGGGCGACGGCGAGGAGGTGGGAGCGGGATGGGCGAGGCGGTCGGTTCGATGCTGGCGTCGGCGGTGGGCCTCGCGATCAGCCCGCCGGCGCTGGTCGCGGTGGTCCTGATGCTGGCCGCACCGCGCGGGCGGACCATCGCGCTCGCCTTCGCGGCCGGCTGGGCGGTCGGCCTGGCGGCGGTGGTGGCGGTCGTGGTGGCGGCGGGCAGCGCACTGGGTTCGGGTGGCGGTCGGCCGACCTGGCCGTACTGGCTGGAGCTCGCGCTGGGCGTCCTGTTCGTCCTGATGACCGCGAAGCAGTGGCGCGACCGGCCCCGCGCGGGGCATGTCACCGCGCCGCCGAAGTGGATGCGGGTGGTGGGCCGCTTCAGCGCGGGCCGGTCGGCCGGTCTCGCGGTGGCCCTGGTCACGACCGGCCCGAAGAACCTGGCACTGGCCGTCGGCGGCGCGGCCTCGATCGCCGCCAGTACGGCCGGGGTCGGGGGCACGGTGGTGGCCGCCGCGCTGATGGTGCTGATCGGTTCGCTGTGCACGCTGCTTCCGCTCGCGGTCCACCTGCTCCGCGGGGACCGCTCGGCGCGGACCCTCGGGGAGTGGAAGGCCTGGCTGGCCACCCACAGCACGGCGATCACGACCACCGTGCTGGCCGTGATCGGGGCCGAGTACGTCGGCGACGCCATCACGGGGCTCGCGTGAGCCCGCGGGCGGCGGCCGCCCAGCTGCCACCACCACCGCCCTCCACCCACCAGCGCCCCACCGCCCCACCGCCCGGCTCACCGGATGCGCACCACCCCTCTCCCCCGCACCGACCGCAGGCCCAGGCGTCCGCCGTCCGCCCCCGGGCGCACCGCCAGCACGTCCCTGAGCGTCAGCAGGATCTCGCCGTCGTAGCGCTCGGCCAGTTCCCGCGCCAGTTGCGCGGCGCCGCCCGGCCCGGCGTCCGGGGCCAGGGCGGGCAGGTGGCCGGGGGCGCTGAGGTCCTCGGCCTGGGCGGCCCAGCGGGCCGCGTCCCGGGTCTCGCCCTCGGCCGCGTAGTGGACGGCCAGGCAGTGCACGGCCAGCTGGTCGCCGTACTGCGTCGCGATCCGCCACCAGAAGACGCCGTCCGCGGTGCGGCCCATCCCGTAGAGCAGGCAGCCGAGGGTGCGGAAGGCCGTCTTCTCGGCGAGTTCGAGGTCCAGAGCCAGTTCGGCCGGGTCCACCGCGCCCGCCACGGTGGCGCACAGGTGCCGTAGGTCGCGGCGGAGCTCGGTCCGGCCGCCGGCCCACGGGGGCTCGCCGAAGGCGTGCGGCGGCCGGGCGTTCGCGGGCGGGCGGGCCGGGCGTTCGCGGGCGGGTGGCGCGGGCCGGCGGGCGGCGGCGAGCCGCTCGGCCAGCCGACGGGTGAAGGCGGCCGGGTCGTGGTCGCGGAACTCGCGTTCCAGCAGGGCGGCGTCCGCCCGCAGCAGTTCGGTGACCTTCACGGCGCCTGCCCGTCGTCCGGCTGCTCCAGCAGGTACTCCAGGTGGCGCCGCCCGAGGCTGTAGTAGGTGCGGGCGGTGGTGTGCGCGATGCCGAGGCTGCGGCCGATGTCCGGGTAGGACAGGCCCGCCTGGCGCAGCCGGACGACGTCGGCCTGGACCGGGGCGGCGCGCGCGAGCTCCTCCATCGCCCAGTCCAGCGCGTCGAGTTCGGCGAGCTGGTCCAGTTCGTCCTGGCTGGTGTCGGGCCGGCGCTGCGCGATGACGCGCAGCCGTTTGCGTTCGGCACGGCGGCGCTCGCGCAGGAGGTCCACCACCGCATCCTTGACGATCTTGAAGGCGAAGGCCTGCGGGTCGGCGCTGGCCAGGGCGCGGCGCCAGTTCTTGTAGAGCGTGGCGCCCGCGTTCTGGACGGCGTCCTGCGCGTCCTCGCGATGTCGCAGGCGCTGCTGGGCGTACCGGAGGTAGCCCGGGTGCTCGCGGGTGAAGAAGGCCTCGAAGTCGGCCGGCAGCGCGCCGAGCGGGTCCGCCCGCAGGTCCCGCTTCTCGCCCGGCCCGGGGGTGTTCAGCACACGCGCCCCCCTTTCGTGGGTCAGCTGGCCGGCCCACCGGGTGGCACGCCGACGGCCCCTGGGGGCTCGTGGTGTAACCGTCCGGGCGGCCCGGGTTGTTGACCGGATCGGGCGGACAATTGGCGACCGTTTCCGTTCACTTTCGAAAACCGGCGCTGACCTGCCGGTTCGGCCCCGACAGGAGCCCGGGACCCAGACGCACGTGACCCACGTCACAGACCGTGGACCGCCCGACTTGACAGGGCGGATGCCGCGACTACGGCGCCGGCTCCACCACCGCCGAGTCCAGCGCGGCGGTCACCCGCTCCAGCAGTACGCGCAGCGCGGCCAGGTCCTCGACCGGCAGGCCGGTCGCGTCGAACAGCCGGCGGGGCACCCGGCCGGCCCGCTCGCGCAGGGCGGAGCCCTCGGCGGTGAGGCTGACGGTGACCGACCGCTCGTCCTCCGGGCTGCGCTCGCGCCGCACCAGTCCGGCCGCCTCAAGCCGCTTGAGCAGCGGGGAGAGCGTGCCGGAGTCGAGCCGCAGGCGCTCGCCGATCCGCTTGACGGGCAGGTCGCCGTCCTCCCAGAGCACGAGCAGGACGAGGTACTGGGGGTAGGTGAGTCCGAGGTCGCGGAGCAGCACCCGGTAGACGCCGCCGAAGGCGCGGGAGGCCGCGTTCAGCGAGAAGCAGATCTGCTGGTCGAGGCGGAGCAGTTCCTCGTCCGCCATGCCGGGGAGCGTGGTCATGGCTCCATGGTACCGATCACCCTCACGCCATTCAGTTGTGCGCAATTGAATTGCGTGCTCTACTTATCTCCAGAGGGCGGCCCGGGCGGCCGCCGGAACACACGAAGGGAACCCGACCATGGACGCGCTCTACACCGCAGCCGCCACCGCCAACGGCCGGGAGGGCCGCGCCGTCAGCTCCGACGGACAGCTGGACCTCGCGCTCGCGATGCCGCCCGCGCTCGGCGGCAGCGGCCAGGGCACCAACCCCGAGCAGCTGTTCGCGGCCGGCTACGCGGCCTGCTTCGCCAGCGCCCTCGGCCTGGTCGGCCGCCAGGCCCGGGTCGACACCAGCGAGGTCTCGGTCACCGCCGAGGTGTCGATCGGCAAGGACGGCGCCGGCTTCGGCCTGGCCGTCGTGCTGCGCGTCGAACTGCCCGAGGCACTCGCGGACGGGACCGGCGAGCAGCTGGTCAAGCAGGCGCACGAGGTCTGCCCGTACTCGCGCGCCACCCGCGGCAACATCCCGGTCGAGCTGGTCGTCGAATAGGCCCAGCAGGCCACGCACGCCGAATAGACCGCGCAGGCCGAACGGGCTGCGCAAACGCCGGCCAGGCCGCCACCGTAGGCGGGCCCGCCACACGCACCACCGTGTGGCGGGCCCGCCTGCGCCCCGGCTCAGCCGCCACCCGGCCCGTTCACCGAGCGCAGCGTGTCGAGCCTGTGCCGGTACTCCTCGGTGTCGATCTCGCCACGCGCGAACCGCTCCGCGAGCAGTTGCTCGGGCGTCGGCCCGGCCACCGCGCCGTGCGGTGCGCCCCACCCCGGACCCGCCGAGCCCGGACCCGCCGAGCCCGAAGCCGCCGAGCCCGAACCCGGACCCGCCGCACCCGGCCCCGCCGGGCCGTACGGCAGCGGTCGACGCGACCGCGACACGTACCGGAACAGGGCGATGGCGGCGAGCACCAGCACCAGCAGGACCAGCAGCGTCAAGACCGCCATCACACCGATGCCCCAGCCACCCAGGACGTGGCCGTGTCCGTGCCAGTACCTCATGGGGACCTCCTCCTCCGGCCCCGCAGCCGGGGCCCGCCGAGGTGACCAGCGCCTCACCACCATCGTGCGCCCGCACCGGGCCGAAGCGCCCTGAAGAAAGCCTGAGAAAACGTTCCGGCGCTCAGCGCCCGGCCCACCGGGGTAGCGTTGCCGCCCATGAACCACCACCCACCGGCCGACGACCGCTCGCCCGAGCAGCTCGTCGCGGCCGGGGTGCTGCGGCGCCACGGGGACCATCGCCCCCACCCCGCGCTCGGCCACTCCCCGATCAGCTACGTCTCCACCGCGCTCTGGGCCGAACTCACCGCGCTCGCCATCGCACCGCCCGCGGCCGAAGCGACCGCCACCGCCCTGCTGCACGCCATCGCCGCGCGCGCCGTGGACGCGGCCCTGGCCCCCGGCAACGAACGCGCCCCGCGCGACGACCTGTACGTGGCCCACCCCGCGCACATCGGCGCGCACCGCCGGACGGTCTGGTTCCAGCGCTCCGGCCCGCGCGGCCCGGTCACCGCCACCTTCGCCCCGTGAGGCGGGACGCTCAGCGCTCGACCTGAAGGCTGTGGCAGACCCAGCTGAGCCGGTCCGGCCCCTGCAGCGGCGGCCGGTCGTGGTACGTGCCGTCCGCGACCGACAGGTTGACGATCAGGTACGCCTGCCAGCCGGGACCGACCCCGTGCAGGTCCGCGTAGACCAGCTCGTCCTCGACGTACCAGTCCACCGAGTTCGCGCCGAGCACGACCCGCAGGTCGAAGGTCGACCCGGGCGCGATCCCCGAGCCGGCGCCGTGCCAGTACCGGTACCCGCCCCGGACGTGGTTGGAGAACTCCAACAGGTCAGGGTGGTCGGGGTGGTACTCGAAGAGGTCGACCTCGTTGCCGCCGTCCCGCCAGGTCCAGACGGCCGGCCAGGCACCCAGCCCGACGGGCAGCGTGATGCGCGCCGACAGCTGGTCGCCGGTGCGGGCCTGGAAGCCGTCCGGACTGCCCTCGGTGGTGAGCAGGTTGCACGTCCAGAGCCCGCCGACGAGCCGCCGGGTGGCGCTGAACACGCCGCCCGGGCAGTAGCCGCGGCCGAGGTAGTCGAGCTTGTGGTCGCTCCGGTTGGTCGGCCCCATCCGGGGGTAGGCACTGGTGCGCCCGGCAGTCCACTGTCTGGTCGAAGTGAAGTCCGCGTCGAACACGACCGCCACGGCCGCCTCCCCTGTGCTCCGGCGCCCCGACAGTTCGACCCGCCGGGCACACAGGGTGAGTTACCCGATACGCTCCGCAGTATGCGAAGCGAACCGCCCGGGCCGGGGCGGCGCACAGCGGTCGGATCGCAGGATCGACGGATCGACGGATCGCAGGATCGACGGATCAGCCCACCGGAGCGGCCGCCCCGCCCGCACCGAGCCGGTCGGTGACCGAGACCACGCCGTCCACCGAGCGGCACAGGTTGAGCACGATCGGGACCAGGTACGGCTCGGGCACCGTACCGCTGAGCACCACCCGGCCCTGATCGACCTCGACGCCGATCTCCGCCGGGCTCACCCCGTCGATCCGGCCGAGCACCTCCTCGACGATCTCCCGCCGGATCACCACGTCCTCGCGCAGGAACACCCGCAGCAGGTCCCCGCGGCTGACCATGCCGGTCACCCGTCCGTCCTCGTCCAGCACCGGAAGCCGCTTCAGCCCGTGCCGGCTCATCAGCCGGGCCGCCGCGACCACGCTGGTCCCGGGCGTCGTACAGACCGGCTGCCCGGTCATCAGGTCGGCCGCGGTCACGGCACCGCCCGGGCCGGCCGGCGCCGCCTCGGGGGCGGGCAGCAGCGCGCCCGGATCCTCCTGCGCGGCCAGCGTGCGCAGCAGGTCGGCCTCGGAGACGATCCCGAGCGGCCGCCCCTGCGCGTCCGCCACCGGCACCCCGGTGATGTCGTACTCGGTCAGCAGCGCGACGATCTCCCGGAAACCGGTCTCGGGCGCGACCCGGACCGCGGGGCTGGTCATCACTGATTCGACGGTGGCATGCCGCACGCCGGTTCACCTCGTCCACGACACTCTTGCGGCCGGGCACGGATCGTCCCGGCCGGTACCGGCAGCATCGCGCCCGGCGGCACGGGCCGCCAGGGGCCAAGGGGCTGAACGGACGGGACCTTGGGCCCGCCCGCCGAACGCGGATCCGACACCGCGCCGAACCGACACCCCCGAACCGGCGGGGCGTCGACCCGGCGCCTCGCCGAAACCACCGACCCACCGACCCGGCAACGCACCGACCCGGCGACCCGGACGGCGCAACCATCACATGATCGACTCGTTGGACCGTCCACCACGACAGCACGCACGGCATCCGGGGAGGGCCCGTTGGCAGGACGGACGATGGGCGCGGCATCGCCGGCGCAGGGCGCCGCGGCGCGCCCGGTGGCCCAGGCCGAGGCCGCGCTGGTGCGCCACTACCGCAGGCTGGCCCGGCTGGCGTACCTCGCGCTGCCCGCCGACCGGGACCGGCACAGCCGGGTGCTGGCCGCGCACGCGACCGTCCAGCGCGCCCTTCCCTCCCGCTGGACCCGCCCGGCCGGTCCGCCGGCGGCGGACGAGGACCCGGTGTACGCCGCGCTGCGCCTGCGGGTGCTGCGCGCAACGCTGCGGCCGCACCCCGCGCGGCGGCTGCCCGCTCCCCGGATCTGGGGACTGCGGCTGTTCACCCCGCACGGCGGCGAGGAGGACGCGGCGCTGGACCACGCGCTCGCGGCGCTCGACGCCCCCGCCCGGGCGGCCTTCGCCCTGCGCGCGGTGGAGGGGCTGACGCCGGAGCAGGCGGCCGGGGCGCTGGGACAGGCCGGGGTCGAGCGCCCCGAGGAGGCCGTCGCGGCGGCGGCCGGCGTGACCGCCGGGGCGGACCCGGAGCCGCCCGCCTTCGACCCGTGCGCGGTGCGGGTCCAGCCCACCGACCTGCTGCGCCGCCGCCGGACGTGGAGCGCCGTGCTGCTGGTCGGCCTGCTCGGACTCAGCACGACGGCGGCCGTGGTCGCCGACTCCGGCCCGGCCGCGCCTGCGGCCCGCCCCGTCCGGCACCGCGGCCGACCCGGCCCGCCTGACCCGGGTCGAGCCGGGTGTGGACGCCACGCGGCCCGTCGCCCCGCCGGCCCTGCTGTTCGCCGGGACGGTCGACGGCGCCGCCGTGGTGGTGCTGTTCGACGGCCGGCGGCTCGCCCGCTACACCGACGGGCGCGACGGCGGCCTGGACCTCGCCCGGGCCGACGACTCGGACGTGACCACGGCGGGCGCGGTGGTGCTGCGCCGCCAGGGCACCGCCGTGCGCTATCTGCTGGCCCCCTGGGTGGACGCCGCCGAGACCCGCCGGATCGACCAACCCGACTCCCCTGCACGGCCGTTGGACCACCCTGACGGGGTCACGGCGGCGGTCCCGGGCGGTGGGCTCGCGGACTGCCACGGCGCCACGGTGCTCCAGCTGCATTCCTCCCCCGCCATCGCCGAGAAGCACGCCTTCCTGCTGACCGACCTCGGCGGGCTCGTCCCCGCGCACCTCACCTACTCCCCGCCACCGGACCGCACCCAGCCGGCCCGCGAGCCGCGCGAGGCCACCGGCCAGGACGCGCTGCTGGCCTGGGCCCGCGCGGGCTGCGCCGTCCCGGACGGCACGCCGGGCGTCAAGCAGCTCAACCTGTGGGCCTTCGCGGTGCAGCCACTGCCGCAGAACGCGGGCTCGGCGTCCTGGGTCTGCCTGCGCGCCGACCGATGGACCGGCGAGGGCAGCGCCGCCACCGCCGTCCTGCTGCCGACCGCCCGCGGCCCGCAGCGCACCGGCGGCGGCCCGGGGCGGGCGTGCAGCCGGTTCGAGCAGGACGTCGTCGGCTGGGCCTGGTGGCGCTCCCCGCAGGGGGCGGAGTTCCTGCTCGCGGCGGGCAGCCGACGGGTCACCCGGCTCGCCGTCAAGGGCCCGGACTGGTCCGCCGACCGGCCCGCCCCGGACCACACGCTGGCCGTCGAGCGCCCGGCCCGGGCGGCCGTCCAGGTGGAGGCGGCCCTGGACGGCGGCGCCCGGATCAGCCCGCCGCACTGAACCGACCGGCCGACTCGCGCGCGCACTTCGGCAGCTCGCTCTCCGGCAGCTCGCTCTCCAGCGGCTCGTAGTCAGGCAGCCCGCCCTTCGGCAGCTCGTAGTCCGGCAGCTCGACGCTGGAGACCTGCTTCCCGAGCTCCAGCATCCGGTTCAGCACCCAGCGCCGGTTCAGCAGCCCGTTGCGCACGCGCAGGCCGGTGGCGGTGCGCGGCGCCAGGAACGGGCCGGTGCGGTCCCCGCCCTTCTGGCAGCCCTGGGCGTAGCCGCGCAGCAGTTGCTCGTACCGGGCGAACGCGGTGCGGTGGTCGCCGCGGGCGCGGGCCAGTTCGCCGGCCAGGACGTACGCGGCCACCACGGCGGTGCCGGTGCCCATGCCGCCGATGGTGGCGCCGCAGGCCGCGTCGCCGAGCAGGGCGATCCGGCCGCTGGACCAGGTGGGGACGTCGGCGCGGCTGATCGAGTCGAAGTAGAGCTCGGGGGCGTGCCGCAGGCTCTCCAGCAGGCGCGGCACCTCCCAGCCGAGGCCCGAGAAGGCATCCCGCACCAGGGCCTTCTGCTGCTCCGGGTCGTGGCGGTCGTAGCGCAGTTCGGGCGAGGCGAAGAGGCAGAAGGCGCCCGCGCGGGCCGGGTCGCGGTGGTCGGCGCCGATCGAGGCGAGCCGGCCGGGGACGTTGAGGCCGACCGAACCGGGCGGCAGGCCGAGGTCGTTGGGGAACTGCCAGGTGGCCGCGTAGTAGCCGAGGTGGCGGACGTAGCGCTGCTCGGGGCCGAAGGCGAGCCGGCGGACGTTGGAGTGCAGCCCGTCGGCGCCGATCACCAGGTCGAACTCGCGCGGCGCGCCGTGCCGGAAGGCGGCCCGCACACCGCTCGGGGTCTCCTCCAGGGCGGTGATGGAGTCGCCGAAGACGTACTCGGCGCGGGCGCGGCTGTGCCGGTACAGCAGCTGGGCGAGTTCACCGCGCGGGATCTCCAGCTCGCCGCCCGCGAACTCGGCGGGCAGGTGCAGGAGTCGGCGGCCGTCGGCGCCGAGGAAGGTCATCGGGCTGCCGCCGGTGTCGAGCGCGCGCAGTTCGTCGAGGACGCCCATCCGCTCCAGCACCGTCAGGTGGGTGCGGCCGCGGAAGTCGACGTTCTGGCCGCCGCCGCGCAGCGCCGGGGCGAGTTCGACGACGGTGACCTCGAAGCCGTACCGGCCGAGCCAGTGGGCCAGGGCGGGGCCGGCGATGCTCGCGCCCGAGATCAGGACCTTGGTGCTCATGGGAAACCACTCCGTCCGAGAGGATCGAAAAACTGTGTCCAGTGGATACTGTTTGCTGCTGTGTACGGTAGACGCAGTTAGGTCGGACGAGCAACCCCCAGAACGGGAGCGGAATGTGAGCGAGGCGGCGAACGACATGGTGCGGCTGCTCTGGGGCCCCCCGGCCAAGCCCACCCGCGGGCCGAAACCGGCCCTCAGCCTGGAGCGGATCGCGGCGGCGGGCGTCGAGATCGCGGACGCCGAAGGCCTGGGCGCGGTCTCGATGCAGAAGGTCGCCGGGCTGCTCGACTTCACCAAGATGTCGCTCTACCGCTACGTGCCCGGCAAGGCCGAACTCGTCGCCCTGATGGTCGAGGCCGCCGTCGGCGAGCCCCCGCAGGACCGGCACGCCCACGACTGGCGGGGCCAACTCACCGCCTGGGCACACCACTTGACCGAGTCGTTCGGCCGCCACCCATGGCTGCTCGACGCCACCGTCGGCCCCCGGGTGATGGGCCCGAAGGAACTCACCTGGCTGGAACGGGTGGTGACCGCCCTCGACGGCCACGGACTGACCGGCCCCGAGCGGATGGACGCCGCCGTCCTGCTCGCCGGACACGTCCGCAGCATCGCCCAGCAGTCCCGCGCCGCCGGGCCCGACGGCTCCCCCGAAGCCGAACTCCTCACCGCCCTCGGCACGCTGGTGCACCAGCACGCCGACCGCTACCCCGCCCTGGCCGCCGCCATGACCGGCGAGGACGGGCGCGACCAGGCCCTGGACTTCGGCCTGGACCGCATCCTGGACGGCCTCGCCGCCCTGATCACCCGCCGCACGGGGACCGCCTGACGCCTCCCGCCCCGCCTCCTGCCCTGCCTCCCGCCCCGCCCCGCCCCGCCCCGTCTCCCGAGGAAATCCGATGGGCCCGCGTTCGGCCAGCCGCTAGCATCCCGGGCCATGGCGATGTTCGTGCACCTGACCACCGCGGCGAACGCGCCGCGGATCCGCCGCGCCGGGATCCGGGCCGACAGCCGGGGGCAGGGCGGGGTGCGCGGGCTGTACTGCTTCCCGGTACTGCCCTCGTACCCGCTGACCCACCAGTGGCTGCGCGAACTGGCCCGGTTCGGCACCGGGGGCTCGCTGGTCGCGGTGCACCTCCGGCTGGACGACGCACAGCAGGTGCTGGCCGGGCACTACCGGGACCGCGCGAGGGACGCCCAACAGTGGGTGCCCGCCGCCGAGGCGGTGCGGCGGATCGCCGAACTGGCGGACCCGCGCGGCTGGGAGGTGTTCGTGCCGCGCGCGGTGGGCGCCCGCGAGGTCCACCGGATCCGCGGCGTGCCGCAGGTCTCCGGCTGGCGCTACCAGCCGAACGCCCACGGCACCCGGCCCTGCCCCTGCATGGGCTGCCAGCCCGTCGGCGGGTACGGCAGCCGTCGACTGCGCGAGCGCCACCAGCACCCGCTGGACGCCCCGCCGCCGCCCGTGCCCGTCCTGCTCGCCCGGATCGAGGCCGCCGGCGAGCCGGGCGACCCCGCCGAACTGCTCGCCGCCCTTCAGAGCTTCGGGCGCCGCCGCCGCGGCCCACTGGACCGCCTCGCCCGGCTGGCCGCCCACCCGGACCCGGCCGTGCGCGAGGAACTGGTGTGGGCCGTCGCCGGCTGGTCCACCCCAGGTGTCGCCGCCCTGCTCGACGGCCTCGCGAACGACCCGCACCCGGACGTCCGCGAGGCCGTCGAGGCGGCACTGGAACGCTGAGGGCCGGCCGCCAGGAGTCCTCGGTGAAGCTCGGGACCGAGCAGGTGCGGCCGGAGCCGTAGAAGCTCCCGACGTGCCCGTTCGGCCGATCCGGGCGATCATGGGACGAACCGCGTCTCGGCGATTCGGCGCACCGGTGTCAGTCCGGCGGCGCCCGGAAGGTGGACTGCGATGTTCCAGCTCCTGTGGATTCTGCTCATCGGCTTCGTGCTGGGCGTACTGGCCAAGCTGATCCTGCGCGGGCCGCAGTCGATCCCCTGGTGGCTGACGATGCTGCTCGGCGCCGCCGGGGCCTGGCTCGGCAACGCCGTCTCCGGATGGATCGGCGTCCGCCACACCTCGGGCATCGACTGGATCCGGCACCTTCTCCAACTCGGCTTCGCCGTCGCCCTGGTGGCCTTCGTCGCCCCGGCCTGGAGCAAGTCCCACCCGAGCCGCTGACCCGGACGACCCGGACTGCCACTGACCTGGACTGCCACTGAGCAGAGGCCGAGACGGCCGACCCGTTCGGCGGGGAGGTGCCGTCAGCCGACGTGGACGGCCGGGCGGCGGCTGCGGTCCGGTTCGGCCTCGCGCAGGACTTCGCGGGTGACGGGGGCGATCTCGCCCTGCCCGAACAGGAAGAACCGCAGGAACTGGGCGAAGGGGTTGCCCTCGGTCCACTCGAAGTAGATGTGCGGCTGCTGCCCGGTGAGGTCCCGGACCCGCAGCAGCAGGGCGGCCAGCGCGTTCGGCACGCTGGAGCTCTGCAGCGTCAGCACCCGGTAGCGGTCGTGCAGCACCTCGCCGCGCACGGTCAGCTCGGCCTCGAAGTCGGACGGGTCGAGCACCGTGACCTCGACGAACACCAGGTCGTCCTCGACCGGGATGTCGTTGTCGGCGCGGATCTGGCGGATCTTGTCGCGGTACTCGGCGAGGTCCCGGCTGTTCGGCTCGTTGGCGATCAGCCGCAGCGGGCGGTGCATGTAGTCCCGGACGAAGCGTTCCGCGACGGCGTCGAGCACCACGTCGGTGACGCGCAGTTCGAAGGCCCGCTTGAGCCGGGAGAGGAAGGAGACCAGCATGATGCCGGCGATGAAGCAGCCGCCGATCTTGACGCCGTCCGGCCGCTCGGCGATGTTCACGGCCGTGGTGTAGAGGAAGACCCCGGCGATCACGGCGAAGCCGACCGTCCTGCGGCGCTGCCCGGACTTGTGGGCGGCGATGGTGACGGCGATGGCGGCCGAGCTGATCAGCACCAGCACGCCGGTCGCGTACGCGCCGCCCTGGGCGTCCACGTTGGCGTCGAACAGCCAGGTGACCAGGAAGGCGATCAGGGTGAGGACGATCACGGTGGGGCGCACCGCGCGGGCCCAGTGCGGGGCCATGCCGTAGCGGGGCAGGTAGCGCGGCATCAGGTTGAGCAGTCCGGCCATCGCGGAGGCGCCGGCGAACCAGAGGATGGCGATCGTGGACAGGTCGTAGACGCTGCCGAAGGTGTTGCCGAGGTTCTGGTGGGCGAGGTAGGCGAGTGCCCGTCCGTTGGCCTGGCCGCCGGCCTTGAAGGCGTCCGCGGGGATCAGCAGGGTGGTGATGAGGCTGGTGGTGATCAGGAAGCAGCTCATGATCGCGGCCGCGGTGGTGAGCAGCTTGCGGGCGCCGCGGATCCGGCCGGTGGGCTTCTCCTCGGTGTCGTCCGGGTCGCCCTCGATGTGCGGCATCACGGCGACGCCGGTCTCGAAGCCGGACAGGCCGAGCGCGAGCTTCGGGAAGACGATCAGTGCGACACCGATCATCGCGATCACGTTGCCGTGCTCGGCGGTGAGCGCGTCGGTCCAGTCGCCGACGACGTGCGGGGCCTTCAGCACGTGCCAGAGTCCGTTGGTCACCACCACGACGTTCAGCGCGAGGTAGACCGCGACCAGGACGACGGCGATGCCGATCGCCTCGCTGAAGCCCTTGAGGAAGACCCCGCCGAGCAGGGCCACCATGATGAGGGTGATCGTCACCTGCTTGCCGGTCAGCACGCTGTGCAGATGCGGGTTCTCCACCAGGTGCGCGGTCGCGTCGGCGGCCGACAGGGTGATGGTGATCATGAAGTCGGTGGCCGCGAAGCCGAGCAGCGTGAGCACGAAGAGCTTGCCCTGCCAGAACGACAGCAGCCGCTCCAGCATCGCGATCGAGCCCTGGCCGTGCGGGCTCTCCTGGGCGACCCGCCGGTAGACGGGCAGGGCGCCGAGCAGGGTGACGATCACCAGCACGATGGTCGCCAGCGGCGAGAGCAGGCCGGCGGCGAGGGCGGCGATGCCGGGCTGGTAGCCGAGCGTGGAGAAGTAGTCCAGGCCGGTCAGGCACATCACCCGCCACCAGCGCTGGCCCTTGACGTGCGGCGCCTCGGCGTGCGGGCCGGGGTGCTGCTTGGCCATGTCCGACAGGCCTTCCAGCATCCACGCCCGGAACCTCGCGCCGCGGGTCGCGGGTGCCACCCCCGGATCGGCCGAACCCGACGACACCACGTGCACCCCTGTCCACGAGTCGGCCGGCCGCGCTCGGCTCCGGCCCCCCAAAGGCCGCCGGACGGCGGGCCTGGTCAGGCTAGGGGACCGGATCGGTGCCGCCGGGGAGCAGCGCGTCCGGACACGCCAGCGGTGCCCCGGACGGCCCTCAGCGGTGGCGGGCGGCGCCCCGCCGTGCTGGTCGTCCCGGCGCGGCGGGCCGCACCCGCCACCCGGAACGGGCGAGGATGTCCGCGCGATCGACCGATGTGTGCAGGTTTGCCGAGGACGGACACCAGGGAGGCAGCGGTGGCGGAACCGAGTCGGCGGGGGATTCTGGGCCTGGGCCTGCTGGCGGCGGCCACCGCCTCCTGCGGCACCCGCCACCCGGACCCCGCCCCGCACTCCTCGTCCGACGGCCCTGCCCCGCGCCCCTCCGCCGACGACCCCGCCCCGACCGCCGCCCAGCACGTGGTCGTCCCGCCGGAGCAGTCCCTGCCCGGCGCGCCCGACTGGGAGATCACCGACCCCGGCCCCGCCGACGCCATCGAGGGCTTCGCCGACCGGGTCAGCGTGCTGCCCGGTGAGCAGTTCGGCCTGCACGTCTCCACCCCGGCCGCCGCCTTCACCGTCTCCGCCTACCGCACCGGCTGGTACGACGGCGCCCGCGCCCGCCTGGTCTGGCGCCGCGAGCACGTCCCGGGCGGCCGGCAGCCCGCCCCGCACGTGGACCCCGCGACCAGGACCGTGCTGACCGGCTGGCAGCGCACCCTCGCCGTGGACACCACCGGCTGGCCCGAGGGCGCCTACCTGCTGCGCCTGGACGCCGAGGACGGCTCCGGCCAGCGCTACGTCCCGCTCACCGTCCGCTCCGCCGCCACCGCCGGGCGGACGGTGGTGATGAGCGCCCCCGCCACCTGGCAGGCGTACAACGGGTGGGGCGGGTACAGCCTCTACAACGGCCCCACCGGCGGTCTGGCCACCCGCTCGCTGCGGGTGGTCTTCGACCGGCCCTACGACTACGACCACGGCGCCGGGCTGTTCCTGGTGTACGAGGCGCCACTGGTCGCGCTCGCCGAACGGCTCGGGCTGCCGCTCGCCTACACCACCGGGATCGACGTGGCCCGCGAGCCCGGGCTGCTGCACGGCGCGAGCGCCGTCCTCTCGCTCGGCCACGACGAGTACTGGTCCCCCGAGCAGCGCGCCCAGGTGGTCGCGGCCCGGGACGCCGGCACCAACCTGGCAGTCCTGGGCGCCAATTGCTGCTTCCGCCGGGTCCGCTTCGAGCCCTCGGAGCTGGGCCCGGACCGGACGGTGGTCTGCTACAAGGACGCGTGGGCGCAGGACCCGGGCCACCAGGCCGGCGCCCCGGCGACCACCGACTTCCGGGTCGGCCCGGGCGCCGACCCGGAGAGCTCGATGCTCGGCGTGATCTACGACGGCTACCCGGTGGACGCCCCGTACATGGTCGGCTCGCCGGAGCACTGGGCGTTCGAGGGCACCGGCGTCGCCACCGGGGCGTCCTTCCCGCACCTGGTCGGCGTCGAGTACGACCGGGTGGACACCGCCTTCCCCACCCCGCGTCCGATCGAGGTGATCGCGCACTCCCCCGTGGTCTGCGAGGGCCGCCGTTCGCACTCCGACACCGCGTACTACACCGTGCCGGGCGGCGCCGGGGTGTTCGCCTCCGGGACGATGCGCTGGGTGGAGGCCCTGGACGCGCACGGGCCCGGGGGCGGCAGCGCCGACCACGGGATCGATGCCCGGGCCGGGGACCTGGTCCGCCGGGTCACCGAGAACGTCCTGCGCACCTTCGCCGCCGGCCCGGCCGGCCTGACCCACCCGGCCCGGGACAACCTCGCGACCGTCTACGGCGGGGCGTAGCCCGCCGGGAGCTGCGAGGGACCGTCTGCGAGGGGCCGTCTGCGAGGGGCCGTCGAAGAAATTTCCCGGAACGACGGATCGGGGCGGTGACGCGGCGCCCCGGGCACGCATCGCGGTCGAACGGATTTCCGGGCCGTGGCCGGCCGTGCCCAGCCCGTCACCCGGGGCGAGGAACCGTCCGCCGCACCGATACACTCGCACGGTCTCATCCACCGCAGGTCGTCAAGGACAACCGTCCGGCGTGGCACGGGTGCCGGCCGGAAAGGGCACGAGGGAAACAGAACATGGTCGAGGCCTCCCCGAAGGTCGTTGTCGTCGTCCCCACGTACAACGAACGGGAGAACCTTCCGGTCCTCGCGGGTCTTCTCGCGGACCTCCCGGTACCGGGCCTGCACCTGCTGGTGGTCGACGACAACTCGCCGGACGGCACCGGCGAGATCGCCGACAAGCTCGCCGCGGAGTCCGGCGGCACCGTGGGCGTGCTGCACCGCACCGAGAAGGACGGCCTCGGCCGCGCCTACCTGGCCGGCATGGCCCGGGCCCTGGACGAGGACGCCGACGTCGTGGTCCAGATGGACGCCGACCTCTCGCACCCGGCCTCGGCGATACCCGCGATGGTCCAGGCCCTGCTGGCCGACGACACCGCCGTGGTGCTCGGCTCCCGCTACGTGCCCGGCGGTTCGACCGCCGCGGAGTGGCCCTGGCACCGCAAGGCCCTGTCCGCCTGGGCCAACCTCTACGTCAACACCATCCTCGGCCTGGGCGTCCGGGACGCCACCGCCGGTTTCAAGGCCTGGCGGGCGAGCACCCTGCGGGCGATCGACCTGCCGACCGTGCAGAGCAGCGGGTATTCGTTCCAGGTCGAGATGAACTACCGGGTCGTCCAGCGCGGCCTGACGATCCGCGAGGTGCCGATCCGCTTCGAGGAGCGGATCGAGGGCGCGTCGAAGATGAGCATCGGGGTGCAGGTCGAGTCGGCGCTGGCGCCCTGGAAGCTGCGGCTGAACCGCCAGGACCCGCGGTAGGCCGTGGCCCGCCGGATGTTCTGTCCCGTGACCCGGGCCCGGGCATACGGGTGCCGGTCGGGCGGCTCGGCGGTGTGAAGGGCTGCCACAGGGAAAGAAGGGCGACATGGCCCTTCTCCCGGAGTCCCTCACGGCCCTGATCCGCCGCGGTGCCCGAGAACCCTTCGTCGTCCAGACCGTACGGGCCACCGTGGCCGCCACCCTCGCCTTCGCGGTGGCCACCCGGCTCAGCAACGAGCCGGCCCCGCTGACCGCCCCGCTCACCGCGCTGCTGGTGGTGCAGGTCACCGTCTACTCGACGCTCAAGACCAGCATCCGCCGGGTCAACTCGGTGGTGGTCGGCGTGTTGATCGCGACCGGTTTCAGCGCCGTGGTGGGGCTCTCCTGGTGGAGCCTCGGGCTGATCATCCTGGCCTCGCTGGTCGTCGGCCGGTTCGTCCGGGTCGAGGAGTTCGTCCAGGAGGTCGCGATCAGCGCCATGCTGATCCTCGGCGTCAGCGGGCTCGCCTCGCAGGCCTGGGACCGGGTGCTGGAGACGCTGATCGGCGCCGCCGTCGGCCTGCTGTTCAACCTGCTGTTCGCCCCGCCGGTCTGGGTGGACACCGCCGGGGAGTCGATCGAGGACCTCGCCCGGCGGGCCCGGCAGCTGCTGCTGGACATCGCCGAACAGCTGGGCCGTCCGACCCCGGTCGCCCGGGCCGCCGAGCAGCTGCACGAGGCCCGCCGGCTCGACCACGCCATCGCCGACGTGGACGTGGCACTGCGCCAGGCGGAGGACAGCCTGCGGCTCAATCCGCGGATCAACGACGGACTGCTGTCCCGGCTGGTGCTGCGCACCGGACTGGACACCCTGGAGATCTGCGTGGTGGTGATCCGGGTGCTGGCCCGCTCGCTGACCGACCTGGCCAAGCGGCGCGCGCCCGGCGAGCGGCTGTTCCCGCCGGACGTCGCGGTGGGCCTGGAGGAACTGCTGGCGCACGTCGGCGGGGCCATGGTCAGCTTCGCGGTGCTGGTCACCACCCAGGTGAGCCGCAGCGCCGAGGAGGCGGAGCGGCGGCTGACCGCCGAGCTGGCCGCGGCCTGGACCTGCCGGGAGAACGTCGCCCAGGTGCTGCTGCAGAAGGTGCGGGAGCACCCGGAGGCGTGGCAGTTGCACGGTTCGATACTGGCCGAGGTGGACCGGATCCTGGACGAACTGGACCTGGAGCACCGCAGCCGGCGGCTGATGGAGGAGCTGGACCGGGCCTCGGTGGCGAGCCGGGAGCGGTTCTCGCGGTTCGCCGGGCTGCGCCGGTTCGTCCGGGGCGAGCGGGCGCGCCCGGCGGTGCGGGCCGGGCGCTGACCCTGCGTCGGGCTCAGGGGGCTCAGGGGGCTCAGGGGGTTCAGGGGGTTCAGGGGGCTCAGGGCATCGACCAGGGTTCCTGCGGGAGCGGGTGGCCGGTCTCCAGGTAGGTCTTCAGGTTGGACAGCACCGCCGACCAGCCCTGCTCGACGTCCGCCCGCTCGGCCTCGTCGGCCAGCTGGTCGTGGGTGACGGTGAGCCGGGTGAGGTCGTGCCAGCCCCGGAGCTCGAAGGTGACCCGGGAGGGACCGCCCGGGCGTCGCTCCCCGGGCCCCGCCCAGGTGGTGACCAGCCGGTGCGGGCGGTCGACGGCCTCGACGACGCCGATCACGTCGGCCGTCCCGGAGCCGTCGGCCCGCTGGTGCTCCCAGGGCGCGCCGGGCAGCCAGGTGGAGACGTTGCGGTGGCCCCAGTAGAGGCCGGACTCGTCGGCGTTGGTGAGGGCGTGCCAGACCCGCTCGGGGGTGGCGCGCAGGTAGAGGGTGCTACGGAAGGCGGGCGCGGCCATCGCGTCAGCCCCTGGCCGCGTCGAGCAGCGGCTGGACCTCGATCTTCTGCATCCGCATCATCGTCGCCATCACCCGGCCGGCCTTGGCCCGGTCCTCGTCGGCGATCAGGTCGAGCAGGACGCGCGGGGTGATCTGCCAGGAGAGGCCGAAGCGGTCCTTGAGCCAGCCGCACGGGCCCGCCTGGCCGCCGTCGGCGGTGAGCTCGGCCCAGAGCTCGTCGACCTCCTGCTGATCCTCGCATTCCACCTGCAGCGACATGGCCTCGGTGAAGTGGAACTCGGGGCCGCCGTTGAGGGCCGCGTACTCCCGCCCGGCGAGTTCGAAGGCGACGGTCATGACCGAGCCGGCTCCGCCGGGGCCGGTCTCGGGGTAGCGGGTGACCTGCGTGATGCGGGAGTTGGGGAAGAGCGAGGTGTAGAAGGTGGCGGCCGCTTCGGCCTGGCCGTCGAACCAGAGGAAGGTGGTGATCTTCTGCATGCGCCCGACGGTAGCCCCGGGCCCCGCCCGGACGGCCGAGCCACGGCCGGGGGTCACCGGTTCGGCGCCCCCGGCCCGCGGCCCGCCCGCTACCGGGTCAGTGCACCCAGCCCGCGTAGCGCTGCACGAAGCGCAGGCCGGTGTGGGCGGTGACGACGACGTCGTAGCGCCCCTGCTTGTCCAGCGGCCAGGACAGGTTCACCTGCTGCCCGGGCTTGACCCGGACGGTCTGCGCGGTGCCGGCGAAGTCGTTGGGGGCGGCGGTGAAGGAGACGTCGGTCATGCCGTCGTTGGCCACCTGCAAGGTGAGCCGCACGCTGCCGTGCAGGTCGGCGGTGACGATCGGCACGCCGATGTCGTTCTGGCCGTCCTGCCCGTCCCGGACCACGGTGCCGGCGAAGCGGCGGACGAAGCCGTCCGGGCCGTGGACGGTGAAGTCGTAGCGGCCGTTGGTGGTGGCGGCGTCCCAGACGTAGCGGGCGGTGGCGCCGGGGGCGACGGTGTACGGGGTGCCCGCGAAGGGCAGCGCGATGTTCGGGTAGACGGTGTACGGGAAGGCCACCGAACCGTCGTTGCTCATCGTGCAGGTGACCTTGCCGGTCTTGCGGTCCACCTCCACGTCGGCCCACGGCTGGTAGGGCAGCGGGCGGTGCGGGCGCTCGCCGCGCTCCTGGACGGGCATCGACTGGGCTCCGACCGCCGGGAGGGCGACGCCGGGCAGCTTGGTGCCCGCGTCGGCCCTGGCCATCAGGGCGGTGGTGTCGGGCAGCGACGGAACGGACGGGTTCGGCGCGGCGAAGTCGAAGCAGCTGGTGAGGTCGCCGCAGACGGACCGGCGCCAGGCCGAGATGTTCGGCTCGGCGACGCCCGTGACCAGCTCCATGAAGCGCAGCACGGAAGTGTGGTCGAAGACCTGGGAGTTGACCCAACCGCCGCGCGACCAGGGCGAGACGACCCACAGCGGGACGCGGTTGCCGAGACCGATGGCGCGGCCCTGGGTGAACTCCTCGGGAGTACCGGGCTCGGGGGTGGGCGGGACCATGTGGTCGAAGTAGCCGTCGTTCTCGTCGTACATGACCAGGAAGACGGTGTGCTCCCACACCGCCGGGTTGGACATCAGCGACTGGAGGGCCTGGTTGACCCAGTGCGCCCCGTACGCCGGGCCGGCCTCCGGGTGCTCGGAGAAGAGGTAGGGGGCGACCAGCCAGGAGATGGTCGGCAGGGTGCCGTCCTTGCAGTGGCGGTCGAAGGCGGCCGGGTCGAACTTGGTCATCGCGTTGATGTAACGCGGGTCGGTGGGCGGGAAGTTGTGGAACTGCTTGAAGTAGGAGAGCGGGTAGTTCGCCTGTTCGGAGTTGCTACCTCGGACACCGAGGCAGGTAGCGTACATGGCTATGACCAGCGCAGATGATGCTTTTGCCACTGACTACGACGGGTGCGGTATGTGCCTTGTCGGGGTTCGGCGACTCTCCCGTGTGAAGAAGGCCACAAGCAGCCCCGCCCGGCAGCGTGACCTAATTCTCGCGGCTGTCGCCGAGGTGGGCGGGCACATCATCGCGTGGGCCGACGACTGGGAGGTGTCGGGGGCGACCGACCCCATGAGCCGCCCGAAGTTCGGCCCGTGGCTGCGGGACGAGATGGGGCCGTACGACGGCATAGCGGCGTCCGCCGTGGACCGGATAGGCCGCAACGTCGTGGACACCTTGAACACGGCGTACAAGAACCGGGACGCCGGTCGGAAGCTGGTCACGGCCGACCACCGGGGGCTGTGGGACCTGGACGACCCGAACCAGGAGAACGAACTCACGCTCAAGGCCATGGGCGCGCAGATGGAGCACCGGTCTATCCGTGAGCGCAACCGGCAGGAGACCAAGCGGGCGCGTGCCGCCGGGCAGGTGGCCAACCGGCCGTCCTACGGCTTCCGGTACGTGAGGGCCATCCCTGGCGGCAAGGTCACGTCCGTAGAGACGGACGTCGAGGACTCGGCGAAGTACGCCAGGGAGGCAGCGCGGCGCATCCTCGCTGACAGGACCGGCAAGATCACCCCGCACACGGAGGCCGCCCGGCTCACCCGGGCCCGCGTGCTGTCTCCGGCCGACTGGCGGGCGGTGACGTACGGCCGTGAGCCCAAGGGCTCCCCGTGGTCCGGCAAGGGCCTGGCAGCGATCCTGACCAGCGAGGCCGCCTTGGGCTACCTCATGCACGGGGGTCGGCCGGTCGTCGGCGACGACGGCAAGCCGGTGCGGCTGCCTGGCAACCCCGAACCCCTGTGGGACCGGACCACGCACCTTGCCCTTGTTGAGAAATGCGCGCCGTCCGGCACCGGCAGCCGGGCCCCCAAGGGCGTCGTCCTGCTGTCGGACCTCGGAGACTGCGGGCAGTGCGGAGAACGGCTGTACGTTGCCGGGCAGTCCACCTATGAGGGCAAGAAGGTGCCCGCCTACCACTGCACCGGACGGGAACGGGGCCTGCCCCAGTCTCAGCACTGCAAGCCGTCGCCGACCATCGCCGTCCCCGCGCTGGATAAGCACGTCACCACCGTGTTCTTGAACACCGTGGGACCGGCCACGCTGCGGGAACGAGTCTTCGACCCGGGCAACGGCAAGGCCGCCCGTGTGGCAGACCTGACAGCCGCCCGCACCCGGCTGCGCGCCGACCGTGAGGCGGGTCTGTACGAGTCCGAGGCCGATACCGCGTGGTTCCGTAGCCGGTACGCCGAGCTTGGCCGGGAACTGACCAAGGTGGAGGCCGAACCGGACCGCCCGGCGGGCTGGTACTGGGAGGAGACCGGCCGCAGCGTGTCCCATGAGTGGGACGCTGCGCAGGACGACGCCGAGCGCCGTCACATCCTGGAGTCTTACGGCGCGAAGGTCACCCTGTACCCGGCCAACGCCACAGAACGGATTGTGGTCACCTTCGACCTGCCCGAGGAGTTCGACGCACACGACGGGCTCGACTCCGACCCGGAACTATTGGTCGCTGCCTGACAACCCGAATCGGCCCCGCCTTGGTCTCACTGGCCAGGGCGGGGCTTTTGCCATTGGCGGGCCCGTGCAGTTTCGACTAGCAGCGCGGCAGCAGATATCCCCAGGTCAAGCCATGTTTGTCACGAATCTCTTAGGGTTTGTTACGTAGTTGGAACTACATATAGCACTACCTCTCATGCCCTATAGGTGAAATACGAATCCCGTAACGCCTCCACGGAGATTCGTGACGACGACTGGCGGTCGCTGTGCGCTGTCGACGCCAGAGCCCCGCCAGGACCTCCGTGAGCCAGCCTGACCGGAGCCCGTGCCCACTTGGGGCGCGTGCGGCCCCCAGGGGCCCGTGTGGCGCTGCCGGAGGCCCGTCCCTGTTAACCGGTCCGAGTCAATCTAGGTGGATCGGGGATGGCGGGCAGTGCTAGCTGCTCCGGGTGGGCCCCTGCGAAGTGCGGGTTATTAACCACCCGCCGTAGATCTCTCTGGAGCTCAGGGCTTTACCGCCCCCCATAGATCCCGCTGAAGGCCGCAGGTCGTTAACCTTCCCCGGTTAACTCTGATACGGGAGATCCTTCCGCAGTACAGGCCGGACAGGCGCTGATTGTCAGCCCAGCGAACCGACGGCCCGGGAGCGTACCGACGCGCCCCAACAACTGATCAACTGAATAGTGTGCCCCGGCACGACGGCGCGAGTCGTCCTGCCGATCCCTCGCCGACGGGAGTTCTCCTGTCGGTAGGCCCCGTGTTGCGGGTGTTGCTTTCCCAACGGTCCTGTCGGAGACCGATGGATGTGCAGCACTCGTGATGCGGGGCCATTTTTTGTATCCAAAACCGACTAGGAGCCGACCAATGGACCGACGATCCGAAATCTCCAAGCACATCAACAACGCCCGTGCCGAAGTCGAAGCGGAGGCCGCCGCCAACGGGCGAA
The DNA here is from genome assembly GCF_042882025.1 of Kitasatospora sp. NPDC058243. Classification (NCBI taxonomy): domain Bacteria; kingdom Bacillati; phylum Actinomycetota; class Actinomycetes; order Kitasatosporales; family Streptomycetaceae; genus Kitasatospora; species Kitasatospora sp. NPDC058243. The sequence continues at coordinate 9,224 of NZ_JBHVWW010000055.1, read as the reverse complement.
AGCGAGAGAATGAGCCCCCGCAGCCGGCCGCCGACCTTTCCGCACTGCGTCAGCACATCGGTGCCCAGTTCTCCGTTCCTGCTGCACTGCGCGACCGCCTTACCGGCTCCAACGCCGAGGAGATCACGGCGGACGCTCGGAAGCTGGCCGAGCACTTCCGTCCGCCACTCCAGACCACGCCTACGCCACTGGTTAAGGGCGGGGGCGCTGCCGAGTACCACCCGGGGAACACAGAAATTGATCCCGTGAAGCTCGCTGCCCGAATCCTTGAGCGCCGCTTCGCGAGCTGACAAATGAGCGAGTCCATCACCAATGTGCCCGCAGGAATGCCGGAAAACCCGAGCCTGACAATTCGAGTGCTGAATCCTCAAGGAAGCACTCAGACTAGTCCGGGATTCGGATGGCATTTCTGGCGAGATGAGCCAGCGGAGAGCATTCCTGAAGGCAGCTCTGCGGGATTCTGATTCACGACTCCGGGCCACTTTTCTCCGATAAGGATAAACAAATGACTGACATGACTTCGGAAACCCGCGCCAAGCGTCTTAGCATCCTCTATGACCAGTCCTCGCGCGCAATTCCGGCCTATACCTACACCTGCACGCCGGAGAGTGTGAAGGGCGCCCTTGCACGCCTTGACGAGATGCTGGAAAAGCGCGCTGACGCTGACGACGCCGTGACTCTCGCCGAGAGCGAGATTTCCAGGGCGGAAGAGAAGGACCAGCGGGCCGTAAAGCTGGCTCTTGCAGAGGGAAAGCCAGTTCCCAAGCCGACCAACCGGGGACCGCTGGAAACGCGCCTTGCGGACGCTCAGCGGGTGCAGATGGCCACCTATGAGCTTGCTGCCGAATCTGCTGCGGCTGTTCGCGCTGCGGCCATCTCGGTGCGCGCTGACTGGCGGGCCGCAGTGACCAGCCTTGCCGAGGAGAAGCGCGCCGCAGCAGTGATTGCAGCGACTCAACTTGCTTGCCTGATGGACGAGTTGGTGACGCTGGCATACACCGTGGAGGGCCTGGATGCTGACCTCGCAAACCCTTGGGGCGGCAATGAGCGGCAGTGGCGATACATGGCAGCGCGCGGCGGAATCAACTGGAATGCGGACCGAATTGCCGTGGACCGAATCTTGACCGATCGACTTGAATTCAACGGGAACACCTACGGCGCGCTTCCCGGCCGACTGGACCCGAACGCCGAGCCTGACGCCGTATTCGACCCGGCGGCCGGCCCCTCCTCTCCCGTGAATGACATGGAGCCGTGGAACCGATGAATCATGAGCTGACTGACCGAGAAATTGCCCTGCGGGCACTGAATCGCGTTACGCGAAACCAGGCAACGGGTTGCCTCATTTCGGCAAAGCTGGACCGCAAGGGCCGAGCAACGGTTCAGTACCAGGTGCACGGACACACAAAGCGCGAGCTTGCACACCGAGCGATTTACCGAGTCCTCCACCGGCCGCTGAATGAGACTGAGAGGCTCCGGCGTACGTGCTATGACAAGAAGTGTGTAGAGCCCTCGCATTTCGCACTAGGCGACACCCAGTGCTGATCTGATGATGGGGGCCTGGCCGGACAACCGGGCCCCCATTCTTCGCACAACTGAAAATCGGAATTGAATAAGGAGAGATATCAAATGACCATTATCAAGTGGAGCGCTCGAAGTGCTGACCATTGGCCACGCCTGCAACTGGTGCGACAAGTCCCTTAACGGAAGAAGCAATAAGCGGTACTGCAACGGTGCTTGCAGGCAAGCTGACTACCGAGCATCACAGCCCAAGCGGCATGAGGTGCAGGAATCCTGTTCGCGCTGCGGGCAAAGGCATCCTGAATTCAGGAACCAGCACGGGGCTTTCTGTGCTGACTGCATAGAGTCGAAGGCCGAGCAGACAGAGGAGAAAGAAGACGCGCGCTGGTCCGCCACCTGCCAGCTTCCCGACTGCTCCAATGAGGCTGGCTGGATAGGAACGGGAAGGGCTCGTTCCTTCTGCTCGGATGCCCATAAGGCCAAGGCTTACCGCCTTCGCCGAAAGGGCATGCTCGCTGCTGCGTAAGATCGAAACCCGCGCCTACCCCTGGGGGTAGACCCCCTCCCCCCTATCTCTGTACCGCAGCGCTATAGCAGGAATCGACCCCTGTACGGGTCTGGGACTTTCGCGTCAAGCCGTTTCCCTGTGAAATTACTGGCCAAGCCCTCATTTCGCTGCCCGAAAACAGCGGGCGCAACGCGCGCATGCACATGCGAGTGCAGGCGTACGCGCGCACGCGAGGGAGACCGGCCACCGGAACACCCTCTAATCACTGCCACGGCGGACCGTGGATGGCCTTTCAGGCGAGGGCCGGGGAGATGGGCCAGCCCGACCATTTGAAGCCCTCAGATTCCAGTTTCGAAACCGACGAAAGGCACCGTTGAAGATCGTTCACCCGCCATGCGGCCGGGAGTGGTCTGGCCTGCGCGCTGAGCACTGCCCGGCCTGCTGCCAGACGTTCGCCAGCACCCGCGCTGGCGATGCCCACCGAACCGGCCCGCACGATGCGCGCAGGTGCCTGCCACCGGCCACAGTCGGTCTCTGGCAGGACGCCCGGGGCCTGTGGCACCGAGCGCCCTACCGGCCCCGCTGAGCAGTACCTTGCCCCCGTTCCGCCCTTCGCCGGGCAGGACGGGGGCCTTTCTTCGTCTGTCGGTCCGTCAGCCACGGTGTGGCCGCTTCCTTGCGGGGCATTGGACTCCTGTCAAGAGTGCGCCGTCCGGCGTACGCTGACACGACTAGGCGCGTGTCTCGGGAGACCCACATGACAGAGCTACCCGCAGAACTGACGACCGGCGAACGAATCCGCATCCTGCGGGAGCGTCGAGGAATGACCCGCCCCGTGGTCGCCGGTCTGGTCGGGCGGTCGTCCGACTGGCTCAAGAAGATCGAGAACAACGAACGCCCGATCCGTGGCGTCGGCATGCTCATCAAGCTCGCCCAGGTTCTTCACGTAGATGACGTGTCGATCCTCACCGGTGCCGAGATCAGCATCCCCGCCACCGACACGGGCAAGGTGAGTCACGTCTCCGTGCCCAAGATCCGGGCGGTAATGCACTCCGTGAGCTTTCAGCCGGTTCCGGGTGTAGTGACGCCCCCGGATGTTCTCAAGGGCCTTGTGGAACAGGCATGGAGGCTGTGGCACACATCTACCCACCAGCGCACCGAAGTTGGCGCAATCCTGCCTGACCTTCTCCGGGACGCTCACGCATCGGTCCGTACTCACGAGGGTGCCGAGAAGCGCCGAGCGTACTCGGCGCTGGCAGACCTCTACCGGCTCGTGCAACGGATGCTCGCGCACATCTCCGAACCGGAGCTGTACTGGATGGCGTTGGACCGAGCACGGGACGCATCGGAGAACGCCGACGACCCGGTGTCGCTGGCGCTCGGAGCGTGGACTGTCAGCATTGGCCAGCGCGCTGCCGGATTCGTGGACGAGGCAGTGCATACCGCTGAGATGGGCATGAGCGTAGTCCGTCCCATGCTGGAAGCCGGCGCGCCTGAAGTCCTCGCTGCCTATGGGCAGTTGAACCTACAGGCTGCTTGCACTCACGGGCTCGACGGCGTGTCCGGCCCTGCTGAGCGGTACCTCGCTGAGGCTGAGCAGACCGCGCGGAAGCTTCCGGCCGGGTACTGGCACGCACAGAGTGCTTTCGCCATGTCCAACGTGGACGTACACGCCGTGTCCATCGGTGTCGGCCTGCAACGGCCGGGCGAAGCGCTGATGCGCGCCGAGAGCATCGACCCGGCGTCTATCCCATCGCTCGAACGCCGCTCTCGCCTGCTGCTGGACATTGCCTACGGCTACCAGCAGCGCAAGGAGATGGCTGCCGCTGTGCACTACCTCGGAGAGGCCGTGGCGGTGACCCCAGAGGGAGTCCGGTACGTACCGGGGGCGCGCAGCCTGGCAGCAGCCATTGAGCGAACGGCCGTGGGCCCGCTCAAGGCTTCGGCCGTCGCGCTGGCCGAGTCAATCGGAGTCGCCGCGTAGATCGTTTGGTTAGGGGGACAGTTTGTCCCCCTCGCAACAAACGGATGCCCGTACCGTCCTTGCGACGTGACGGGCATTCAGCGTTTGGAGGGCCAGCGGCAATGACGACAAGTGGACGGCGAACGGCCACCGGAAGGTTCCAGCGGCCCTCCGGTAAGCGGGCGACCCCGGCCGATTTTGAGGCAATGCGCGCCGACTACCTCAAGGGTGAGGCGGAGCGTAAGGCCAGCGGGTACCGGTACGTGTGCCCCGGCTGTGCCAATCATCACGGGGAGGCGCGTAGCTGTGGCGCCGCCTGAGTCCACCGTCATGGAGAGCAACCCCCCTGGCGCGACGGCGAACGACTGCCCGTCCTGCACCGGGTTTGATGCCGTGGCGTCGAAGTACTCGGCGAACCCCACGATCCTCAACATGGTCGCCAAGTGGCGTGAAGAGCATGCCGATTGGGACGGCTGCCCCGACCCGCGTGGGGGTCTCGGTGACTGACTCCCGCCCTGAGCTGACGCCCGCCGAGTTGCCGGGCGTTGAGGCGCTGCGACGCCGAACCTTGATCCTGCGAGCGGAGACGCGCCGTAGGCGCGGGAGGGTACTGAACGTGCCGCACAACCCCCACCCGGCACAGCCCGGGTACTTCGATGAGCGCCCGCCGCGTGAGCACTACATGCCCGCGCACAGGGGCTGTGAGCCGGTCGCAGAAGCCCCGGCGAACGACGTGAGCATCGACGGCCCGGCGACCGCTGAGGAGGTGGCGGAGTGATCGCCAAGGAACGGTTCCGGTTCCGTGAGTACACGGTGAACCACAACCCCGACGCGCCGATCGTCGGTCTCGGTCGGTGTGCCGACGGTGAGGGCCTGTGCATGTGGAGCAGCGGCAGTGCTCCGCTCGACATGGACGCGCTCACCAAGGCGATCTCTGCCCACACCGCAGAGTCGGGCCACACGGCCTTTCTCCAGACCGTTACGCACGCTGTGACGGTCGTACCGGGCAAGTGGGACGGCGAGTGACCCCAAGGCCGTCCTAGCCCCTTCAGACTCCCGTCCCGGCCACCTGGGGAAGGATTTGGCCGGGACGGGCCAGCACCACCCAATGGGCGGTTGCCTGTTGGGCCCAACGAGTATGGAGGTATGGACATGGGCAAGCGCGGCGGCGGGTCCGGCGACGGTAAGGGCGGCGGGCAGCAGGACGACAGCAACAAGGGCGCCGGGCACGGCGGCGGCGGTTCCGACGAGGGCGGGAACACCTCTGACGGCCAGAGCCCGGCGGGTGGCGGCGGTAAGTGACCAGCGAGACGCACAAGGAGGCGGGTCCCCAGGGGCTCGCCTCCGCGCTGGTGGCCAGCGGCGCTCTCTCCTCGGACTGGCTCCCGTCCTTCAAGGCCGTACCCCGCGAACTGTTCGTCCCGGATCGCATCTGGCCGGGCATCGCGGACGGCACCAAGCAGAACCCCGTGGTGTACCGGTCACAGAACCCCGAAGCGTGGCGCAGGGCGGTCTACTCGGACATCCCGCTGACCACGCAGTGGGACGACGGAGACCACAAGGGTGATGGACTCGGCACGACCCCGAGTTCATCCAACTCAATGCCCACGATGGTGTTTTCGATGCTTCAGGACCTCAACGTGCGCCCGGGTGACAGGGTGCTGGAGGTCGGAGCCGGCACGGGGTGGAACGCGGGTCTGCTGGCTCACCGGTTGGGCAGCCCCAACGTGGTGACTGTCGAGTACGACCCGGACGTTGCTCACGGTGCGCGGGAGAACCTGGACCGGGCTGGCCTTGAGCCGACCGTGATCGAGGGTGACGGGCGCGCGGGCTGGGCGGACGGCGCTCCCTACGATCGGGTCATCGCTACCTGCTCCCTGCTGGAGATCCCCTCGGCGTGGCTTGAGCAGACGGCCCCCGGTGGAATCATCGTTGCTCCGTTCGGCACCGAGTACGGCGGAGAGCAGATCGTCCGGCTGACTGTGAACGACGACGGGACCAGCGCGAGCGGTCGGTTCACCCGCAGCTCTGCGTTCATGCGGCTGCGCCAGCAGCGCACGGACCGGCCGCCCTTCGAGGACTACCTACTCGGGAAGCAGTGGCCCGCCGATGGGGTGAAGACCACCACCGCCCTGGCCCCTCCGGACACCGGTGGGTGGTTCGAGCAGTTCGTCATCGGCTCCGCAGTGCCCGGCGCGTTCTGGCGGGCCGAGCGGTACGAGGACGGCGCGTACACGCTGTGGATCTACAGCCGGGACACCCAGTCGTGGGCGTCCGTCGACTACGAGCGGGGCCGCACGGAGTACGACGTGTACCAGTCCGGCCCCCGGCGACTGTGGGACGAGGTGGCGGCGGCCTGGCAGTGGTGGGCCGACCAAGGCCGCCCCGAGTTCGACAGGTTCGGCCTCACGGTCACCCCTGACAGCCACACCGTGTGGTTGGACAGCCCGGACAACCCAGTGCCCGTCCACGGCTGACCCCCTGACCGGTCCGGCTGCCTACGTCCCCCGATGGGCGGCCGGGCCACCACCCCCGCTGTCCGTGGAAAGGGACCCCAGCGGGGCCTGTCCCGGCCGTCCGGCGTCATTCCCGTGACGGACGGTCGGGGCAACAAGTGAGCCCCCTCCCTTCCGGGCGGGGGCTTAACTGTGCCGGTCGTGGCCGCCTGGCGGACCGTTCCCGCTAGACTCAGTTTTGCGGTAGTACGCGAGGGCGTTGTCGTCGTAGTCGCCGGTGCGGTCGTCCTTGCTGGGGTTGTGGTAGACCCGCCAGCTGACGCCGGCCTGCTCCAGGCGCTCGGCGTAGGTGGTCCAGTCGGCGACGGGGTTGTCGGTGACCGGGGTGTTGTCGATCCAGGGCCCGGTGGTGCCGTCGCGGCCGGGGCCGGAGGTGCCCGTCCAGAGGTAGAGCCGGTTGGGGTCGGTCGGGCCGGCGAGGGAGGTGAAGTAGGCGTCGCAGAGGGTGAACGCGTCGGCCAGGGCGTACTGGTAGGGGATGTCGTCCCGGGTGAAGTAGCCCATGGTGCGCTCGCCCTTGGCGGCGATCCACTTGTTCATCGCGCCATTGTTGATCGCCTGGTGGCCGGTCGCCCAGTCGTGGGGCAGGCCGCCGGCGTTCTGCGCGTTGTACTTCGAGGTGTCCATCCGGTACGGCAGCATGGCTCCGCCGTCGCTGCGGCGGCTGTCCGGCTGGCGGAACACGTCGGCGCCGTCCGGGAATTGGAGCGCCTGCTTGTCGCCGAAGCCGCGGACGCCGCTGAGCGTGCCGAAGTAGTGGTCGAAGCTGCGGTTCTCCTGCATCAGCACGACGACGTGCTTGACGTCCTTGATGGTGCCCGTCAGCCGCTCGGAGGCGGCAGGGGCGGCGGCGGGGGCGGCCTCGGCGGGGGCGGCACCCAATCCGGTCAGGGCGGTGGCGCCGACGGCCGCGGTGGCGCCGACGAAGGTGCGGCGGGAGAGCTCGGACATCACGAACTGGCCTCTCAGAGCTGGAAAGTGGCGACGGCGGCGGCGGTGTCGGAGGGCCACTCGTTGGCGGCGGTGTTCGGCTCGGGCTGCGGCCAGTCGGCGACCAGGGTGTGTGCCTCGACCAGCTTCAGCGGGCCGGCGTACTGGACGTAGTCGATGCGGTCCTGCGGCTCGGGCTTGGCGCCGCGCTGCTTGCGGGTGGGCGACCAGGTCGCGCCCGGGAACTTGACCGGGTCGCGGTGCTCCTCACGGAAGGTGTCGGTCAGCCCCGCGCCCTGAAGGGCCACGCCGACGGGCCAGTTGAGCACCCCGACGCCGCCGTGCGCGGCGGCGGTGGCGGCCGTCCAGTCCAGGTGGGACGGCGAGGAGAGGGCGCCGGCGAGCAGCACCGGAGTGTGCCGGGCGATGTCCGCGCGCACCGCGGCGGCCAGGGCCTTGGCCTGCTTCAGGCGGAGCGAGGCGGTCTCGGCCGCCTCCGTCTGGGCGGCCGTCCGACCGTCCTGGAGCGCGTACGGGCCGTAGCCGGCCTCGTCGAGGTGCGCGGCCCAGAACCGGACGGCCCGGCCGCCGGGGAGCTGCACGGTGGCCCCGGCGGCGGGCAGGTCGGCGGTCGGCGGGGTGACGTCGGCGAGCGGGTAGCGGCTCAGGATGCCGACGCTGCCGGGGCTCTGGTAGGCGTACCAGCCGAGCGCGTCGGCCAGGGTCTTCGCCCGCTCACCAGCGGTCTCCTGGAGGGCGAGCACGTCCAGGCCCTGGGTGAGGACGACGCGCAGCTGCTTCTCCAGGGCGTCGGTGTACCCGGCGCCGGCGTCGTGCAGGTTCCAGCTGGCGGCCTTGAGGCGCGGCGGCGCGGCGGGGTCGACCACGGGGATGAGGACGGTGACGGTGTCGACGGCACCCGCGCTGTCCTTGACGCCGACGACGGCCACCTCGGGGCTCTTGCCCGCCGCGGGCGCGGTGCCGGTGAGCGTGCCGTCGGCGGTGACGTTCAGCCAGGACGGCCCGCTGACCTTGCGGAAGGCGGCGCTCCCCGCCGGGTTGCCGGCCGGGCGGGACCAGAGGCCGCCGAGCTTGACGGAGACCGCCGCGCCGGGGGCGACGGGCGCGGTGGTGAGGGCGTCCACGGCGCTGTGCGGGCGGACGACGGCCGGCTTGGCGCGGAAGCTGAACGGGGCCGTCTGGGCGAGGACGCCGTAGCCGTCCTTGGCGAGCAGGTAGGCGGTGTACGGGCCGCCGGTCAGCGCGGAGGTGTCGAGCTGGAGGTCGCCGGAGGTGCCCGGGACGTACTTCCAGACGAGGGAGCTGCCGTTGCCGGGCTGGCGGCCGCCGTCGTACACGCCGACCCAGTTCTTGGCGTCGGGGGCGTCGGTCGTCCAGTGGAAGGTGAGCCGGTCGCCTTCGGCGGGGTTGGCGGAGGAGGTGAGGGTCAGGGCGCTGCCTGCGGCCACGGTTGTCCTGTCCGCCGCCCGGGGCCCGGTCCGCCGGGGGTCGGCGCCGGGTCCGCGCGCGGCTGGTCACGGAGGCTGGGGAGGGAGGACCCGGCAGTTGGCTGTACAACTGTGGGCGGCCCTCATTCATCCGAAAGTCAGCGACCGGGACGTGAACGGCGCGTGACGGCCCATCGGGCGGTTCGGGAACTCCGTGGCGGGCGGCGGGAATCCTCGGCGGAAACGCCGGAAGCGCCGGGAGGGGGGGGAGGGGGGGGGGTGGGGGACTCCCGCCCTCCTTTGCCCCTTCTTCCCTTCTCTTTTTTTCTCCCCCCCTTTCT
>NZ_JBHVWW010000054.1:62666-64068 GCF_042882025.1 Kitasatospora sp. NPDC058243 | reverse complement strand
GCCAGGTCCGCGACCAGTGCCTCGTACAGCTCCAGGGCGCGGTCGAGTTCGCCGACCTCGCGGTGGCCCGCCGCCTGCGAGCGCCGGGTGTCGAGCGTCTCCGGGTGGTCGGGGCCCTGGAGCCGGGCGCGGTCGGCCACCAGCGTTTCGTACAGTTCCGCCGCGCGCCGGTGCTCCCCGGCGTCCCCGTGCGCGGAGGCGAGCCACCACCGGGCGCTGAGGGTGCGGGGGTGCTCCTCGCCGTACAGCAGGACGCAGTCGGCGACCAGTTCCGCGTACAGCTCCACGGCGCGCGGGTGGTCGCCGCTCTCGTCGTGGGTCCGCGCCAGCTGGAGGCGGGCGCTGAGGGTGGTGGGGTGCCCGGCGCCGAGCGTCAGGGTCAGGTCGGCCAGCACCCGTTCGCGTTCGGCGAGCGCCTCCCGGATCCGCCCCGCGCACTGGAGGGCGTAGGCCAGGCCGGTGCGGGCGTTGAGGGTCTGCGGGTGGTCGGGGCCGTGGACCCGGTCGTAGTCGGCCACCAGCCGTGTGCGCAGTTCCACGGCCTGCCGGTGGTGCTCCGCCGCGCCGTGCAGCCAGGCCTGCCAGCCGCGGGTGTGGAGGACGGCGGGGTGGTCGGCGCCGAGCACCCGCAGCCGGTCGGCGACGAGTCGGTCGCACAGCTCCGCCGCGTGCCGGTGGTCGCCGGCGTCGCCGAGGGCCCGGGCCAGGCTCAGCCGCGCCTCGAAGGTCTCGTGGTGGTCGGGGCCGTGGACCCGCTCGCGGTCGGCGAGGAGCCGTCGGCATGCGGCGAGCGCCGCGCGGGGGCGCCCGGCCAGCAGCAGGGTGCGGGTGAGGTTGGACCGTTCGTCCAGGGTGTCCGGGTGGTCCGGGCCCTGGATGCGGGCGCGGTGGGCCACCAGGTCTTCGAACTCGGCCAGTTCATGGTCGGTCCGGCCCGCGACGCGCAGCGCGTAGGCGAGGTCGCTGCGCTCCTCCAGGGTGCCGGGGTGGTCCGCCCCCTGGACGCGGGAGCGGCTGCGGACCAGCGCCCGGTGTTCGTCCACCGCCGTCCGGAGTTGGCCCGCCTCGCGGTGGGCGTGGGCGAGACCGCTGCGCACGTCCAGGGTGTGGGGGTGGTCGGGCCCGAGGACGCGGGTGTAGTCGCGGACCAGATCGGTGAACCGGGCGACCGCCGAAGCCGGGTGCCCGGCCTCGCAGTAGGCCGTCGCCAGTCGGCCGCGTGCGAAGAGGGTCTGCGGATGGTCCGGCCCCTGCACCCGGACGTGGTCGGCGACCAGCGCCTCGTACCCGGCGACCGCGGCCCGGTGGTCTCCCGCGACGACGTGGGCGGCCGCGAGCCAGTCGCGGCTGGTCAGGGTGTCGGGGTGGTCGGCGCCGAGCAGGCGGGTCTGGTCATGCCCCT
>NZ_JBHVWW010000054.1:44197-62659 GCF_042882025.1 Kitasatospora sp. NPDC058243 | reverse complement strand
GGTGGGGGGGGGGGGGGGGGGGGGGGGGGGGGGGGGGGGGGGGGGGGGGGCGGGGGGGGGGGGGGGGGGGGGGGGGGGGGGGGGGGCCCCCCCCCCCCCCCCCGGGCCCGGTCGGCCACCGCCTGCTCGTACAGGGTGATGGCCAACCGGTGCTGGCCGGCGGTGAGTTGGGCGTACGCGAGCCCGTTGCGGTGGGCCAGGATGTCCGGGTGGTCGGGGTCGTCCAGGACCCGGCCGGCGTCGGCCAGCAGCCGCTCGAACTCCGCCACCGCCGCCTGGTGTTGACCGGCCACCTGGAGGGCGTAGGCCAGGCCCGCGCGGCTGGTGAGGGTCTCCCGGCTGTCGGCGCCGAGCACCCGCGCCCGGTCGGCCGCCACCGCGCGGAACTCCTCGACGGCGCAGCGGTGTTCACCCGCCTTGCGGTAGGCGTGGGCGAGGGTGCTGCGGTCGGCGAGGGTGGCCGGGTGGTCGTGGCCCTGGAGGCGGGTGCGGTCGGCCACCACCGCCCGGCAGAGCGCGACGGCCCGGGCCGGATCGCCGGCCCGGGCGTGGAGTTCGGCGAGCCGGCCCCGGGTGGCCAGGGTGTCGGGGTGGTCGGCGCCCAGCAGGCGGGTCTGGTCGTCGGCCATCGCGGTGACCAGCGGGATGGCGAACACCCGCTGGGCCCGGTCGGTCAGCTCGCCGGCGGCCAGCCGGTACAGCGCGACGGTCTGCGGGGTGGGCTGCTCGGACGGGCCGCCGGCGGCCAGCTCGCGGATGTGCGGCAGCAGCGCCCGGCGCAGCCGGGGCCCGGCGGTCGGCCAGAGCCGGGCGGCGGCCTCGGCGAGCTGCTGTTCGGCGCGCCGGCGCAGCGGGCGGGCGCCGTCGGAACGGCGCAGCACGCCCTGGAGCAGGCGGTGCACGGTGACGGTGTCGCCGAGGGTGATCAGGTTGTAGTCGGCGAGCAGCCGCAGCGCGGAGTCGACCTCGGCCGGGCGGCGCGCGCCGAAGGGCGTCAGGGCTTCGCGCGGCAGCGCCTCGGGGGCGTACCAGGCGAGCGTGCGCAGCAGCTCGACGGCGAACGGGGTGGTGGCCTGGACGGTGCGCAGGGTGGTGTGCCAGAGCCGGGAGACGGTGGCCACCGCGCCGGAGCCGGTACCGGAGTCGGTACCGGAGTCGGAGCCGGAGCCGGAGTCGGAGTCAGGGCCGGCCGGGCTGCTGGTGCGCAGCAGCTCGCGGTAGGCGGCGAAGGTCGTGCCGGTCTGCTGCACGTAGGCGCCGGCCTGGGCGAGGGCGAGCGGGAGATGGCCGAGTTCGTCGGCGAGGGCGAGCACCTCGGCCTGTTCGGCCCGCGCCCCGGGGTAGGCGGCGCCGCAGAGCAGCCGGGTGGCCTCGGGGGCGTCGAGGACGTCGATCCGCACCGGGCGGATGCCGGGGTGCCAGCCGCCGGCGCGGCGGCTGGTGACCAACTGGTGGCCGCGGCCGAGCAGGCGGCCGAGATAGGGGGTGAGATGGACCGGGTCCTCGGCGTTGTCGTAGACGAGCAGCCAGCGGTCGTGGGCGCGCAGCCAGGCGAGCGCCCACTCGACCTGCTGGCCGGGCGGGGCGGTGAGGGCCCAGGTGGGGTGGAGGTGGACGGCGAGGTCGGCGAAGGCCTCGGCGAGCTGCTCCTCGGACTCGGCGGTGATCCACCAGATCAGCCGGTAGTGCGTGGCCTCGGCGTAGGCGTAGTGCAGCGCGAGGGTGGTCTTGCCGACCCCGCCGAGGCCGTGCAGCGTGGTGGCCTGGGTGACCAGCCCGCTGCCGTCGCCGTCCGACAGCGCCTCGGCGATCGCCCGCAACGCGCCGTCGCGGCCCACGAGTCGGTCCGCGGCGCGGGGCGGCAGGTTGGGAGCGGGGGCGCTCGCCTCGACGGTCAGCGCGGCCCGCGCCGCCTCGGGCGGCAGCACGGCCGCCCGCTGCTCGGCATGCGGGTTCCCGGCGGTGGCGGGTGAGACCGGGCGGCGGCGCTGGTCGAAGGCCTCGTGGTCGGGCAGGCCGCCCTCGGGCCGGACATGCGTCGTCCTGGACATCAACACTTCGGCGCCCTCACCCCCACGTACGGTTCCGCCCGCCCACCGTAGTCGCGGGCGGGCGCCGTGTCACCGGATTCCGCCGGTCACCCGGAGCCGGGCGCACCACTGTCGGTACCGGACGGTAGCGTACCCGGATGATCATGCACACCGCCCCCACCTGGCACGCCACCGGAACGGGCGGCCCGCTGCGGCCAGGGCCACACCGAGGTTGATGCGAGCCAGGCCCTCGGCGGCGCGGTCGCGGGTGTCGAGGAACGCTTCGACGGCCGAGCCGGTGCGCCCCGGCGCCGGCGTCAGGCCTGGCCCTGCCCGGCGAAAGCCCGTTCGGCGGCGGTCATCACCCAGAGCGGGAACTGCTCCACGGGAATCGCAGGCGAGGCCGGGAAGTCGGGCCGGATCGACGCATCAGGGAAGAACGCGACCTGGCAGCGCCGACACAGCCACCCTGCCTGCCACACGTGGAGATGCCGCTGCCAGAGCGCCCGCTGCTCGGGCAGTCCTCGTTCGACCGCTCGCCTGTGGCGGCTTCGCGACACGGTCCGCACGATCACGCCGATGACCAGCAGGACGGCGGGCAGGATGAACGGGCCTATGTGGTAGCCGAGCCGGTAGGCGGAGTCGTAGCCGCTCAGGTCCTCGTCGTCGCGGAGCTGCGAGAGGACCCCGAGCAGGCCGAAGACCGCGGCGAGGACGAAGAGCACGATCGCCCCCGTGCTCAGCTCGGCAGGGGCGGGCTGCGGCTCGGGCGGCGGGTACAGCAGCGCACGCGTCGAGTCGTCGAGTGGCGCGGTGGTGTCCGCCAGGGCGTGCGCCATGAGGACGGACTGGTCCGGTGCGGTGCACTGGGGGCAGGTGGCACTCATCGAACGGTTCGCTCCTGATGGGGACTTGTGCCTGAACGGTGAACACGTAGTACACCACGGGAAGCTGACTGTCCGTGGTGGCCAGTCACCCGCCCCCGGCAGACGGATCAGAGCTCCGGAGCAGGCGTGGCCGCGTCGAGGGCGATGGTCCCGGTGGAGGCGATGGTGGTGCCGGGGCATGGGACATGGGTCGGACCCACCGTCAGTCCGCCAGCCCCAGCGGGTCCGGGGCGGGGGCGAGCAGTTCCGGACCGTTGGAGCGGGCGCTGTTGACGGCGGGGGAGACGGCCCGCACCCGCAGGGCGCCGTCGGCGGGGCGGCGCAGCAGGTGGTGGAGTTCGTCGGAGTCCGTGAGGTCGGGGGCGAGCCAGGCGGCCAGGTCGGCGGGGGCGATGGTGAGCGGCATCCGGTCGTGGACGCGCCCGGCGCTGTCGGTGGCGTCGGTGGTGATGACGGTGGCGGTGGCGAGCCAGGCCGCCGGGTCGTCCTCGGGCCGGGTGCGGTCGCGCCAGAACTCGTACAGGCCGGCCATCAGCATGACCGAGCCGGTGCTGAGGAAGTACGGCTGCTTGTACTTCTTCCGGTCGGCGGCGGCGGGCACCTCGCGCCACTCGAAGTAGCCGTCGGCGGGGATGACGCAGCGCCGGGTGGTGAAGGCCTTGCGGAAGGCGGGCTTGAGGTGGACGGTCTCCGAGCGGGCGTTGATCATGCGGGCGCCGCCGGAGGGGTCCTTGGACCAGGACGGCACCAGGCCCCAGCGCAGCGGGCGCAGCTGCCGCAGCAGCTCGCCGCTCTCCCGGTCGACGCGTTCCAGGACGGCGGGCACCGGGTCGGTGGGCGCCACGTTCCAGCTCGGCGCGAACGACTCGGCCGGATCCCAGCGCAGTTCCCCGAGCAGGGCGACGAGGTCCTGGGGCGTGGTGGTGGAGACGAAGCGACCGCACATGCCCCCACCCTGCCACCAGCGGCGGACAATGCCGGGTCAGTAGGTGGGATGGCGGCCCGGGGTGTGGCCGAAGGTGCGGCGGAAGACGTCGATGAAGGCGCTCGCGGAGGACCAGCCGCAGCGGTGCGCGACCGCCGTGACGGGCAGGCCCTCGGCGAGCAGCACCAGCGCGTGGTGCAGCCGCAGCTGGGTGCGCCACTGGGGGAAGGTCATGCCGAGGTCGGTGCGGAAGAGCCGGGAGAGCGTGCGGTCGCTGGCGCCGACCGCCCGGCCCAGCTCGGCGAGGGTGCGCTGGTCGGCCGGGTCGGCCCGCAGCCGGTCGCAGACCGCGCGCAGCAGCGGCGTGGCGGGGGCGGGCAGGTGCAGCGGCTGCTGCGGGGAGGCGCGCAGCTGGTCGAGCAGGACGGCGCGCAGCCGGGCCCGTTCGGGGCTGTCGTCCTCGGGGGTGCGGGTGTAGGCGACGATCAGTTCGCGCAGCAGCGGCCCGACGGCGAGCACGGTCGGCCGGTCCAGGCCGAGCGGGTTCTCGGCGGCGGGCAGCCCGACCAGGTGGAGGTCCAGTTCGCCGTGGGCCTGGTGGGCGTGCACGGTGCCGGCCGGGACCCAGATGGCGCGGGTGCCGGGGGCGACCCAGGAGCCGGCGTCGGTGGTGATGGCGAGCACGCCGCTGGCCGCGTAGGCGATCTGGTGGTCGTCGTGGCGGTGGGCGTCGATCCCGGTGCCGGAGGCCAGCCGCTGGGCGCGGGTCGGGGCGACGGGGTCGTGGCGGATGTTCGGCATCACCTGGCAGATTATCGGAAGCCCGACAGGTGCCGCTGCGCCGAGCATGTCGGCATGCCGAAGACAACGCCGGACAATCTGCCGATCGCTATGCCCCCTACGTCCAGTACATCCAGTACGTCGAGCACGCCTGACAATCCGAAGAGCACACCCGGCAAACGGGACTCCTCGATCACCCTGCTGTCCCTCGGACACGCCTGCGTGGACGTCTACCAGGGCGCGGTGGCCGCCCTGGTCCCGTTCTTCGTGGCCGAGCGCGGCTACGGCTACGCCGCCGTCTCGGGCGTGGTGCTCGCCGCCTCGCTGCTCTCCTCGGTGGCGCAGCCGCTGTTCGGCGCGATCACCGACCGCCGCCCGCTGCCCTGGCTGCTGCCGGTCAGCACGCTGGTGGGCGGCGTGGGCATCGCGCTCAGCGGGGTGAGCGGCTCGTACCCGCTGACGCTGGCCTTCGTGGCGCTGTCCGGGGTCGGGGTGGCCGCGTACCACCCGGAGTCCGCCCGGGTGGCCCGGCTGGCCGCGCGGGACGGCCACCGGGGGATGGCCTGGTTCTCGCTGGGCGGCAACCTGGGCTTCGCGGCGGCCCCGCTGCTGGTCTCCGTGGTGGTCTCGGGCGGCGGCCTGCGGCTGACCCCGCTGCTGGTGCTGCCGGCGCTCGCGGGCGCCGTCCTGTGCCTGCCGGTGCTGCGCGAACTGGAGCGCCGGCGGGCCGCCGGGGCGGCTTCGGCGCCGGTGGCCGGGGCCGACGACCGGGCCTCGTTCGTGCGGCTGTCGCTGGCCGTGGTGTGCCGCTCGATCGCCTTCACCGGCCTGAGCACCTTCCTCGCGCTGTTCGCCACCCAGCGGGTCGGCGGCGGTACGGCGGCGGGCACCGCGGCGCTGGTGGTGCTGTACGCGGGCGGCGCGGTGGGTTCGGTGCTGGGCGGCGCGCTGGCGGACCGCTGGGGCCGGGTCGCGGTGGCGCGCTGGTCGTACCTGGTGGCGGCGGTGGCCGTGGCGGGCGTGGTGCTGGTGCCGGGCCCGGCGCTGTACGTCTTCGTGGCGTTGACCTCGGCGGGCCTGTACGTGCCGTTCTCGTTGCAGGTCACGCTGGGGCAGGACTACCTGCCCTCGCGGATCGGCACCGCCAGCGGGATCACGCTGGGCCTGACCGTCAGCATCGGCGGCCTGGCGAGCCCGGTGATCGGCGGCCTCGCCGACGCGACCTCGCTGCGCACCGCCCTGCTGCCGCTGGTGCTGATGCCGGTGCTGAGCTGGCTGCTGTTCCGCACCCTGCCGGAGCCGGTCGCGCCCGAAGCCTTTGGCGCGGCCGCGCCCGAGCCGGGTCCGGCGGCTACGCGGTGACGGCCGCGACGACCTCGGCGTAGGCGTCGAACAGCCGGGTCGTGCCCGGCCCGGGGTCGGCGAGCAGCAGCGCCCAGCAGCGGGCGACGAGTTCGCGGGCCGCGGTGCCGGCCCAGGGCTGTGGCAGGAGTTCCGGCGGCAGCAGCGGGTCGGGCTCCATGGCCTCGGTGAAGGCGGCGGCCAACTCCAGGGCGACGGTGAGCAGTTCGGATCCGGTGAGGCCCTTCTCCAGCCGGGCGAGGCGGTCGGCCGCGACCTCGGCGAGCCGCTGGTGGCCCTCGGCGACCTGGTCCAGCGGCCACCAGTGCCGGGCGAGCGCGCGGGGGTCGTCGGTCTCGCCGGTGCGCAGGTCGCGGCTGGTGAGGAGGGTGAGGTGGCCGCGCACGTCGAGGGCGGCGGCCTCGGCGAGGACGTCCTCCTCCCAGGGGTGCGGCGAGACGTAGAGGCCGTTCTGCACCGGGGCGCCGCCGAGCCGGAGGATCGCCTCGCGCAGCGCGTCGCGGGCGGGCCGGGCGTGCTCGGGGACGGCGAATCCCGCGAGGTGCCAGACGCCGTCCCAGGGGGCCCGGCCGCGGTCCTGGGCGTACATCAGCGCCACGTACTCGACGTCGGGGTCGATCGAGCGCCGGGTCTCGGCGGTGGCCCGCAGCAGAGCCCGGCGGCCGCGCCCCTCCTGGACGAACCGCCCGTCGCCGGTGAGGCGCTTGACGGTCAGCCGGACCTGCTGGTCGGTCATCCCGAGCAGGCCGGCCACGGTGTATAGGTCGCCGCAGTCGACCGTGCCGTCCGTGCGGACCATCGCCTCGACCAGCACCCGGGTCGGAATCTCCACCATGGCGACCATCCTAATACGTTCACATCTGATACGTTCGTTTTGAGAACGATAGATTGGTGGAGTGAAGATGCGCAGGCGATGGTTGCTCTGGGGATCACTGCTGTCCGTGGTGGTGCTCCTGCTCGGCGCGGGCGGCTGGGTGGTCTACCAGAACGAGTACGACCTCAAGGAGGAACGCGTCACCATCACCGGCGGCAAACAGCCGCTGCACGGCGTCCTCGCCCGCCCGACCGGCGGCCGCACCCCCGCCGGCCTGGTGGTCTTCGTCCACGGGGACGGCCCCACCAACGCCACCCACGACACCTTCTACCGGCCGATCTGGGAGGCGATCGCCAAGGCCGGCTACGCCTCCCTCTCCTGGGACAAGCCCGGCGTCGACGGCGCCCCCGGCAACTGGCTCGACCAGAGCATCCAGGACCGCGCCGACGAGACCGTCGCCGCGATCGACTGGGCAAAGAAGCAGCCCGGCATCGACCCCGCCCGGATCGGCCTCTGGGGCGCCAGCCAGGCCGGCTGGGTGATGCCCAAGGCCGCCCGGCAGTCCCCGGACGTCAGGTTCGTGATCGCCGTCGCCCCCGCCCTCAACTGGCTCCAGCAGGGCCGCTACAACCTGCTCGCCGAACTCAGGAAGAAGCACGCCACCCCGGCCGAGACCGAGGCCGCCATCGCGCGCAGCGACCGGACCCTCGCCGCCCTCCGGGCCGGCCAGACCTTCGAGCAGTACCGGGCCGGCGGCGGCGACGTCGACGGCCTCACCCCGCAGCGCTGGGACTTCAACCGCCGCAACCACACCTCCGACGCCAGCGACGACCTCGCCGCCCTCCGGGTGCCGGTCCTGCTCTTCCTCGGCGGGCGCGACATCAACGTCGACAGCGACGACACCGAGGCCGGCTACCGCAGGATCCTCACCGCGCCCGGCCAGCTCCGGGTCAAGCGCTACCCGGACGCCACGCACAACATCGTCCCCGAATCCGTCGAGGACTCGGAACTGGAGAGCACCCTCCTCGCGATCGCCGCACCCCGCTCGCTCTTCAGCCCCGGCTACCTCGACGAGCACCGCAGCTTCCTGACCTCGCTGGCTTCCTGACCTCGCTCGGGCAGCGCTGACGGCCCAGCCGCAAAGCCGGTGGACGCAGCCGGCGAAAGGAGAAACGACGATGAGAGTGCTCGCCCTCGGCGGAGCGGGAGCGATGGGCCGCGTCGCCGCCCGGGTCGCCGCCCGACTGCCCGGCGTCCACGAACTCGTGATCGCCGACCGCGACCCGGACGCCGCCCGCCGCACCGCCGCCGCCCTCGCCGGCGGCCCGGTGCCGGTCCGGGCCCGCCAGGTCGACGTCACCGACGGGGCGCAGCTGCACGCCGCCCTCGCGGAAGCCGACGCCGTCCTCAACACCGTCGGCCCGTACTACCGCTTCGGCCTGGGCGTGCTGCGCGCGGCGATCCGCACCGGCACCCACTACCTGGACATCTGCGACGACTGGGAACCCACCGTCGCCATGCTGGAACTCGACGGCGAGGCCCGCGCCGCCGGCGTCCGCGCCGTGATCGGCATGGGCGCCAGCCCCGGCGTCAGCAACCTGCTCGCCGTCCGGGCCGCCGCCCGCCTCGACAGCCTGACCGACCTCTACACCGCCTGGCCCGTCGACGCGGGCGCCGAACCCGACGACACCTCCCTGCGCGGACCGGACGGTGCCCCGCTGGCGGCCGCCGTCCACTGGATGCAACAGATCAGCGGCACGGTCGCGGTGGTCGACGGCGGCCGGATCGTCCAGCGGCCCCCGCTGCGGCCGGTCGCCCTCGACCTGCCCGGCGGCCACCGCGGCACCGCGTACACCGTCGGCCACCCCGAACCGGTCACCCTGCACCGCAGCCTGCGGCCCGGCGGCGCGGCCGCCAACCTCATGGTCGTCACCGCCAGGACGGCCGCCTACCTGGACGTCCTGCGGGACGACCTCGACGCCGGGCGCCTCGGCAACGAGACCGCCGCCGTCGACCTCGACCGCCCCACGCTGCGCCGCACCCTGCGGGCCGCCGCCCGCGCGGCCCGCTTCCCCGGCCCCGGCAGCCTCCCCGGCTTCTTCGCCGCCGCCACAGGCGGCCGCGAGGGCCGGCCGGTCACCGTCCTCGCCCGGCTCACCGGCGCCGAGGCCCTGCTCGGCGACATGGCCGAGAGCACCGGCGTGCCAGCGGCCCTCGGCCTCGCCCAGCTCCTGGACGGCGGCGTCCGCGCCCCGGGCGTCCACCCGCCCGAGGCGGCGATCGACGCCGAGCGCTTCTTCGCCGACCTGGCGCGCCACTGGCCGGGCGTCGGCGTCGTGGTGGAGGAGCGCCCGGGAGCGTGATCAAGAGACGCGGTCAGGAGGCGTGATCAGGGCGCGGGCGCCGGCGCCGGCGAGGTCAGGACACGACGCCCCAGCCCTGTCCGGGGGCGGCGCCGTCGGCCGCGTCCGTGGTCACGGTCGAACCCGCCGTGCCGGTGCGGGCGTTGAGGACCAGGCCGGTGGCGACGTTGGTGATGGTGAGCTTGCCGGTGGCGCCGTCCTGGGTGACCCGCCACTCCTGCCAGCGGTTGCCGGGCGAGTAGCCGAGCAGGTAGGCGCTGTTGCCGGGGTCGGTGCCGGCGGCGAGCACGGTGTGCGCGTGGGTGGCGGTGGCGCAGTTGTCGGCGATCCGCACGGTGCCGTCCGGGTTGCTGGTGAAGGTCCACTGCTCGGAGGTGTGCGTGGGCCACCAGGTGTTGACGTCGGCGACGGCGCCGAGCGGCGAGCTGCAGGTCCCCGCCACTTCCAGGACCAGGCCGCCACCGCCGCCGGCGCCGATCGCGTGGTAGCGGCCGTCGTCGACCACCGCGGCCGGCCCGGTGGCCGGCCGGGCGCTGAGCCGGTACAGCGCCACGCCGTGCGGGGCCACCGAGGCGCCGAGCGTGCCGGTGACGGTCGAACTCGCGCCCGTCCACAGCTCCTTGGCGGTGTAGCCGGGCCCGGTGAGGCCGAGTTCGCCGAGGCTGGTGCTCACCGTGCGGCTCGCGGCCGGGTCCTGGTTGACGAGCAGCACGGCGGTGTCGCCGTTCGCCAGCCGCCGCTGGAGGACGACCGGCGCGGTGGCGTTCGCGGGCTTGGCGCCGACCAGGGTGGCGGGCTTGGCCAGGGCGTCCTGGTCGATCGCTATGACGTCGCGGTTCTTCAGGACCGCCAGGCTAGCGGCGTCGATCCCGGTGGACCAGGTGTGGCCGTCCGCGCTGTGCTGGGACTGTGCGGCGGTGCGCAGGTCGGCGCCGGAGACCAGCGGGGCGGCGAGCATCGCGAGGACGGAGGTCTCGGTGCGGGACTCGTCGTCGGTGAACGGCTTGTGGCAGGTGCAGGTGTCGGTGGTGCCCCAGGCGCCGTAGACGTCCTGCCAGCCGGTGAACATCATGTCGAGGTCGTTCCAGCTGCCCGGGCGCACGTTGCCGGGGTACTGCAGCGCGGTCTGCAACTGCCCGTTCCAGAGCACCCCGTCGAGCTCGCTGTCGCGGTCGCCGCCGATCCGGCAGAGGTTGGCGACCTGGCCGCACCAGACGCCGGTCGGCGCGTAGCCGGGCGCCTGGAACGGCGCGGTGCCGGCGGCCTGCACGACCGGGTCGGTGCGCGCCGGGTCGTCGGCCGCGAGCAGGTACGGGACGCCGGTGTGGGCGGGCTGGGCGGAGACGCTGAGGGTGACCTTGGGCCGGCCCTGCGCGGCGGAGGCGGCGTCGAGGGCGCGCTGGAAGGTCTGGACGCGGGCGTAGATCGAGCGGGTGAGTTCCTTTCCCTCGCCCTGGGTGTAGTAGTTGTGGCCGTCCGGGCCGGTGATCTGCGGGCCGTAGGGGCAGTCGTCGTACTTGACGTAGTCGACGCCCCAGGAGACGAAGTCGCTCGCGTCGGTGCTCTCGTGGCCGAGGCTGCCGGGGTGCATCTGGCAGGTGAGGTAGGTGTCGGTGGCGTAGAGCCCGAACTTCATGCCCTTGCCGTGCGCGTACTGGGCGAGGTACTCGATGCCGTTGACGGTCCGCCCGTTGACGGTCTGCGCGGGGAAGTGGTCCGGGCGGGGGAGGAGGTGGCCGGTGGTGGGGTCGTTGCCGGTGCCGTCGGTGCCGCTGACGGGGTTCCCGGCGGCGTCCTGGAGCTGGAGGCCGCCGTCGGCGTTGCGGACCAGGTCGGTGGTCTGGCCGTCGCGGTGCCAGAGCGACCAGCCGTCGTCGATGGTGACGGTGTCGTAGCCGGCCGCCACCAGGCCGTTGGCGGCCATGAAGTCGATGGTCTGGACGACCTGGTCCTCGGTGACCTCGGTGCCGAGGGAGTTCCAGGAGTTCCACCCCATCGGCGGGGTGAGGGCGTTGCCGTTGCCCAGGGCGGCGGCGGGGGCGGCCGTGCCGAGCGTGAGGGCGCCGAGGCCGGTGGCGGCGAGGGCCAGCGCGAGCACGGGTGCCGCGAGGCGGTGGGGGATGTGGCGCATGCGCGCTCCTGAGGGTGTGGGGGTGGTGACGGTGCGTCGGGTGGAGCGGGGTGTGCGGCCGACCGGTTGGGGGCCGGTCGGCCGGAAGGGTGGTGCGCTGGGGGGGGTCAGTCCGTGACGGCGGCGCTCGCGGTGCGGCCGGGGGCGACGGTGACGGTGGCGTAGGTGTAGCTCACGCCGTCGACGGTCCTGGTGCGGGTGGGCCAGGCCTTGCCGTCGACGGTGATCCCGCCGTGCGGGCCGGCGAAGCGGGCCTCCCAGGTGAGCGGCGTACGGCCGGTGTTGGTGACGGTGCTGCTGCGGTGGCCGTCGTGCCGGACGGTGACCGAGCCCGCGCCGACCGGGATGTCGGCGACCTCCAGCCAGCCCATCGAGGCGGGCAGCCGGGAGGCGGTCACGAGGGTGTGCGCGGCGGCGTCGGGCTCGACGCCGAGCAGGCCCTGCACGGTCTGGCTCAGCAGCGTGAACGGGACCTCGGGGTAGTCGCCGTTGAGCAGCCGTCCGGTGGCGTGGAGCTGGTCGACGCCCTGGTAGATCTGCCGCATCCACTTCCAGGCGGTGTCGCCGTCATGGTTGGCGAAGAAGGCGTCGGGCAGGTAGGTGTAGGCCTCCAGGTTGGTCGAGCGCTGCGGGCCGGAGTCGGCGGCGTCGATGGCGGCGAGGAGGGCGTCCCGGCGCGGGCCGGGGTCGAGCAGCTGCTTGACCGGCATCAGCACGCTGGACTCGTAGCCCCAGCCGGTCACCGGCTTGCCGGTGGTGTCGTAGCCGTGCACGACCTCGCCGGGCTGCTGCCGGTCCACGCTCCAGGTGGTGTTGACGTAGTCGCGCAGCGCGGTGGCGGCCTGCCGGTAGCCGGTGGCGGCGGCGGTGTCGCCCTTGGCGGTGGCCAGGGTCGCGGCGGCGAGGTACGCCTGGTACTGGGCGCCGATCGCGTCGCCGGCCTCGGCGTAGGTGCTGGTGGCGTTCTCGGCGTAGCTCGCGGTGCCGGCGAAGATGCTGCGGCTGGTGGCCTGCGGGATGGGCAGGCCGCCGTTGTCGACCGGGCCGGGGTGCTGGGTGATGAAGGGGCCGAGGGTGTTGCGGACGTAGCCGCTCAGCGCGGGGTCGTCGGCGTAGTCGCGGTCCCCGGTCCACCGGTAGGCCTCGCCGGCCTTCTCGACCAGCTCGAACGGCGCGGGCAGCTCGCGCACGAAGCGGTCGGGGCTCCGGTAGTCGATGCTGCCGTACGTCCTGGCGTCGAAGTTGAGCGCCCAGACCGGGTAGAGCTTGTTGGTCTCGGTGGCGGAGGCGGCGAACCCGCGCAGCATGGTCTTGTTCTCGGCGTCCAGGCCGAGCAGGTGGGCGCCGACCAGCTGGTGGGCGAAGTCGCGGCTGTAGAAGTCGGAGCGGAACGGGTAGCCGGCCCAGTAGGTGGTGTCGTAGGTGGTGGTGCCGGTGCCGCCGGGGTTGTTCTCGTCCTGGTTGAGCACGCCGGTGGTGCCGGCCTGCTGCACCCAGCTGTTGGCCTTGGTCTTGGCCCAGTCGAACAGGGCGACGACCTCGGGGTCCGAGGAACTGATCCTCGGGTCGCTGGGGGCGGACGGGGCGACGGCGGCGTCGTCCGCGTTGACCCAGCCGGTGGGGGAGGAGCCGATGCCGAGGGTGAGCCGGTCGCCGGCCGCGACGTGCACCCGGGGCAGGGTGTACTTCGCGTAGACGGGCTGCTCGGGCAGGGTCAGCGAGCGGACCACGGTGCCGTTGACGCTGACCGAGAAGGTGCCGCCGGCGCCGCCGGTGGCGATCCAGGCGGACAGGTCGTAGCTGCCGGCGGTGACGGCGGTGACCTGCTGGGCGATCCGGTGGCCGGAGCCGGCGTCGAGGTAGGCGAGGCGGGTGCCGCCGTGCGGGTTGTTGGTGGCGACGCCGGTGTGCTCGGTGAACGTCCAGCCGTTCGTGCCCTGTTCGAAGCCGGGGTCGGCGAGGGTGAGCGGTTCGCTGCGGGTGAGGGTCCAGCGGTGGGCGGGCCGGGCGTCGCAGCGCCGGCGGTCGGCGGCGCTGCTCGGCTCGTGGTCCGCTGCGCTGCTCTGCTCGCGCTCGGCGGCGCCGTCCTGCTCGCGATCCGCTGCGCTGTTCTGCCTGTGGTCGCCTGCCGTGGTGAGGCAGGCGCCGTGCGCGGCCAGGGTGTGACTCCCGCCCGGCGCCGGGGAGATGGCGAAGGTCTCGGCGGCGGGATCGGCGCCGCAGTCGGCCGTGCCGGGATGCCGCCCGGTGCCGTCGAGGGTCAGGCAGCGTCCGCTCGCGGCGTTGACCAGCCGGTAGCCGTCGGTGGTGCGGTGCAGCTGCCAGCGCTGGCTGAGCAGCCCCTGGCAGGCCGCGCCGACGACGGGCGTGCCGGCCGCCGGCTGCGCGTACTGCGGGCCGAGGCAGCCGCCGTCCAGGACGGAGCCGAGGACGTAGCCGCCGCCGTCGACCAGCGCGGCCGCGCCGTCGGCTCGGGCCGGTCCCGCGCCGACGGCCTGGACGGCGAGTACGGCCAGAACCGCTAAGCCCGAGGGCAGGGCGCGGACCGGTCGGCGGCGCGGGGCGCGGGTGGGGGGCATGGGGGCTCTCCTGTCGGACGGGTGGCGGTGCGTCAGGGGGCGGGGCGGGGCGGCGTGCGCGGGCAGGGGTTTGAACGTTCAAATCCCTCGAGCGACGCTGAGTGACATGTGCAATGTCACATGCTCATCCGAGCCGCGTCAACGGTCGGCGCACGGTCGGCTGCCGCCCTCCGGACTCGCCCTCCGGGTGCGCGCGCCGGGAGCCGGGGCCGCCCGGCGTCAGCGCAGGGCGGTGACCGGCGTCAGCACGGTGCGGTGACCGGCGTCAGTGCAGGGCGGTGACCAGCATCAGCGCGGCCACGCCGAGCAGGGCGAACGCGAAGGCCCGTTGCAGGGTGCGCCCGCTGAGCCGGTCGGCGAGCCGCTTGCCGTCCCAGGCGCCGAGGATCGCGGCCCCGGTGAAGGGGGCGGCCACCGCCCAGTCGATGGCACCGGTCGCGCCGAGGCGGGGCAGCAGCGCGGCCAGCGCGTTGGCGGTGATCACCAGCAGACTGGTGCCCACCGCCTCGGCCATGGTGAAGGCGAGCACCGAGACCAGCGCGGGGACGGCGAGGAACCCGCCCCCGACCCCCAGCAGCCCGGTGACCGCACCGAGCCCGGCGCCGGTCGCCGTCGAGCGGCCCCACCCGGCGGCGGAACGTTCCTGCGGGGCGGCCTTCGGCGGCACCAGCATCCGCCAGGCGGCCAGCCCCGCCAGCACCGCGAACGCGCCGGTCAGCAGCGCCCCGGGCAGGTGCGCCGAGAGCGCCCCGGCGGCCGTGGCGGCGGGAAGTCCGGCGGCGGCGAACAGCGCGCCGGTGCGCCAGCGGACCCGGCCCGCCCGGGCGTGCGCGAGCAGGCCGGTCAGCGAGGTCGCGGCGACGATCACCAGGGCGGCGGTGGTGGCCAGGGCCGGGCTGAAGCCGAGCAGGTAGACCAGCGCGGGGACGGCGAGCATGCTGCCGCCCCCGCCGAGGCCGCCGAGGGCGAGGCCGACCACGGCCCCGGCGGCCAGCGCCAGGAGCAGCGCGGTCATATCGCGTCCCCGGCGTCCCTGGAGTTCCCGCCGCTGCTGCTGTCGCCCGGAGTGGTGACCGGCAGTCCGGCGTGCTTCCAGGCGGTCATGCCGCCGACGACGTTCAGCACCTCGACGCCGCGCTCGGCGAGCAGCTGCGCCGCCCGTGCGGAGCGGTTGCCCGAGTGGCAGATCGCCAGGACGAGCCGTCCGCCCGCCTCGGGCGGGAGCGGTTCGCGGGCGGCCAGGGCGATCAGCGGCAGGTGGAGGGCGCCGGGGGCGTGGCCGGCCGTGAACTCGCCGCGCTCCCGGACGTCGAGCAGGACGGCTGCGCCGGCGCGGGCGAGCTGGTGGGCCTGAGCGGGGGTGGTCTGCCCGGGGTTGGGCGACAGCGGGGGCATGCGGTTCTCCGATGGTCTGGTGTGGCGTGGGCCGGCTCGCCGGGGGGTGTGAGCGCCTCCTTGGCGCCACCCGTCTCCGGTGGCGACGGCCGGTCCCGCGCAATGTCCACCATAGTACCCCTGGGGGTATTATCGACCTCGTTTGGCGATACCCCGCCCCGTATCAACCGTGGGGCGGCATGCTGGCACATATACCGGTGGGGGTATCGAAATCACGCCGAGGCGCCCGACGCCGCCCAGGAGGTTCCCCGTGTACTTCGCCCAGTTCTACCTCGACTGCCTCTCCCAGGCCTCGTACCTGATCGCCGACGAGCGGACCGGCCGCGCCGTCGTGGTCGACCCCCGCCGCGACGTCGACGAGTACGTCGCCGATGCCGAGGCCCGCGGCCTGACCGTCGAGGCCGTCATCAACACCCACTTCCACGCCGACTTCCTCGCCGGCCACCTCGAACTGGCCGACCGCACCGGCGCCTGGATCGGCTACGGCCGCCGGGCCGAGACCGAGTACCCGATCCGCAAGCTCGCCGACGGCGAACGGATCGAACTCGGCGACGTCGCCCTCCAAATCATGGAGACCCCCGGCCACACCCCGGAATCGATCAGCATCCTGGTCTACGAGCAGCCCGACGACACCGTCCCGTACGGCGTGCTCACCGGCGACGCCCTGTTCATCGGCGACGTCGGCCGCCCCGACCTGCTCGCCTCGTCCGGCGTCACCGCCGACGAACTCGGCGCCATGCTGTACGACAGCGTCCACCGCAAGCTGCTCGCTCTGCCCGACGAGACCCTCGTCTTCCCCGCCCACGGCGCCGGCTCCGCCTGCGGCAAGAACCTCTCCACCGAGAAGCGGTCCACCATCGGCCGCGAGCGCGCCACCAACTACGCCTGCCAGCCCATGGACCAGGACACCTTCGTCCGCATCGTCACCGCCGGCCAGTCCGTGGCCCCCGCCTACTTCGGCCACGACGCCGCCCTCAACCGGCAGGATCACCCGCTGCTCGACCGCACCAACCCCGCCCGCCCCCTGTGCCCCGAGGGCTTCAAGGAGGCCCGTACCGCAGGCGCCGTCGTCCTCGACGCCCGCAGTCCCCAGGAGTTCGGCGCCGGACACCTCCGCGGTGCCATCAACGTCCCCGTCGACGGCCGCTTCGCCGAACAGGCCGGCACCGTCCTCACCCCCGACGGCAACCTTGCGATCATCGCCCCGCAGGACCGCGAGGGCGAGGTCATCACCCGCCTCGCCCGCATCGGCTTCGATCACATCGCCGGCTACCTGAGCAACCCCGACAACGCCCTGCCCGCCCTCGCCGACGACCTCACCCCCGCCAGCCGCCTCACCGCCGACCAACTCCGGACCGCCCTCGCCACCGAACAGCCCCCCACCGTCCTGGACGTCCGCACCTGCGGCGAACGCGAAACCGGCTCCATCGAAGAATCCCTGCACATCCCCCTGACCGAACTCCCCAGCCGCCTCGACGAGATCCCCACCGACCACCCCCTGGTCGTCCACTGTGCCGGCGGCCACCGCTCCTCCATCGCCGCCAGCCTGCTGCGCCACCACGGCCACACCGACGTCTCCGACCTCCTCGGCGGCTACACCGCCTGGCACACCCTCACCCACCCCACCCTGGACTGAACCCAGCCCTCTCGGCGCACCTTCGCCGGCATCTACCTGGACTGACGAGCGGTATTGCATCCGATGCAACATTCATCGGATGCTGCGAACGGCCTCGGCCTGGGGCTTCATCAATCGGAGATTCGATGCTTTCGCTGCATGTTCGATATGGCGCCCATGTGAGTGAAATGCGAATGTTGTGCCGTTTCGTGGCGTTGGGGTGCGCTTTGCTGACGCTGATCCCGGATCGGGAACAGTGCCAGAAGAAGAGAGACAGCCGTGAGCGTGGAGTCCATGAAGCGTGGGAAGAAGCGGACCGTCGGGTCGTTGGCGGTGGCGATGGTGGTCCTGTGCGCTTCGCCCGCCACCGCGGCGGTGACCTTCACCGAGCACAACACGCCCAACAGCCCGGGTGCCATCACCAAGGGGGCGGACGGCAACCTGTGGTTCCTTGAGCCGGGTGTCGGTAACGTCGCCAAGATGACCACGGCGGGGACCGTGACCGAGTACCAGGTGCCCACCCAGAACGCCACCCTGACCGCGATCGCCGGCGGAGCGGACGGCAACGTCTGGTTCACCGAGTACGACGGCCAGAAGATCGGGAAGATCACCCCCGCCGGCGCCATCACCGAGTACAACCTGCCCCAGGGCCAGAACTCGCCCGAGCCCAACGGCATCACCGCCGGGCCGGACGGCAACATGTGGTTCATCGACTGCAACAACTACCAGATCGGGAAGATCACCCCGTCCGGCGTCATCACCGAGTACGCCATCGCCTACTACCCGGGTGAGATCACCACCGGTCCGGACGGCAACCTGTGGTGGACCGCTCCCAACAACAGCGGCCTCATGAAGACCACCACCGCGGGCGTCACCACCAAGTACACCGTGCCCAACATCACCTGGCAGTCCTACATGCAGGGGATCACCGGCGGCCCGGACGGCAACGTGTGGTTCACCGCGTACGGCGCCAACAAGATCGGGAAGATCACCCCCTCGGGCGCCATCACCCAGTACAACGTCAGCGCGCCTGGGGAGATCACCAGCGCCCCGGACGGCAACCTCTGGTTCACCGAGCCCGGCAACAACAAGGTCGGGAAGATCACCCCCGCAGGCACCGTCACCCAGTACAGCCCGCCCACCGCGAACGCCGGGCCGAGCTACCTCACCACCGGCCCCGACAACAAGGTGTGGACCACCTACGGCAACGTCAACAAGGTCGCCAGCGTCACAACGAGCTGAGCCCAGCCGACCCGGCCCGCGCTCGCGACCCGACTAGAGCCTGCGCGGGCTGCGGGGCCACTCGGTACGGTGCTCGGGCCCGGAACACGCCGGGGTCATGGGCGGCGAGCGCGTCGAGGTACACCTGTACTGGTGGAAAGAAGCCCTGTGGCACGTACTTCGGGCGTGCACTGTGCTCTTCCTTGCCGTCTTCGAATGCCGGCGCAGGTGGACCGGGGGGGGGGGGGGGTGGGGGAGGGGGGGGGGGGAGGTCGCTGGTCTCAAAAGGGGGGGGACCCAGAGCCCCAGAAAGCTAGGCCCCGGGCCGGTACTTTGGGGCGTGGGCCCCGAAGGGTGCGC
>NZ_JBHVWW010000054.1:26484-44187 GCF_042882025.1 Kitasatospora sp. NPDC058243 | reverse complement strand
AAAAAAACCCCGGGGGCCCGCCTTTGGGGCGGGACTTGTGCTCTTCCTTCCTTTCTTCAATTGCGGGCGCAGGGGACCCGGGAGACGGGGGCGTCCGTACGGGCGCCCCGGCCTCCCGGACAAGAAGGTCGTGACCGCACTGCTTCGTCCAGTCAGACAGCAGCAGTCGAGAGGAAAGGAACGGAGATTCCCGACCGGACTCAGGCGCCGGGGTTGTACAGGGGGGCCATGGGGGTGAACTCTCGGCTCGGTGCCGCGACGTATCCGAGGCCCTCCCGGGCGGCGTTGGCCAGCAGACCGTTGTCCTGGTGGGCCGACCATGCGCACAGTCCGCCGAGACCGGTCGTGGCGGCGAACTTGCCCTTGCGCATGACGCTGCGCGGGGTGTCGAGCGAGATGTAGTGGGCGTTGGCCAGGAGTGTGTCGGCGTCGGCCTCCTGGTCGGTCAGCAGTGCGAAGCCGTTCTTCCCGGCGGCCCGGCCGTGCTCCAGGTCGAGGTAGTTGGCGACGGCGTCATAGAAGCCGACGACGCCGTGGGCGAATGTTCCCAGCGCGGCCGACGTGCCGGCGTGCGTCCCGGTGGCGGGGTCCGCGTTGGTGACAGCACGGCCGTAGCACGCATACCCGAGGTGGATCTTCCCTGGGTGGATGCCTTCTTCCTGTACGAGGTACTCGACCAGCTTCTGCGCCGACACCTGGTCCGGGTTCCGGGACGTCAGGTTGGCAAGGTGGCCAAGCGGCTCCTTCTCTCCGCCCCGGAAGAAGTCGACGGCCTTGAGGGAGACAGAGTCCAGGCCAACACGCACGAGGTCTCCCAGGCGCGCGGCACGCAGGTCGTCGATCCCGGCGGCGGGAACCGCGATGCTGATCGACTTGCGCCTCCTTGTCCCGAAGGCCCTGTCGCAGGCTTGCCGCAGTTCCCTCACGACGAGGGCGTAGGCGTCTCGCGTGGCCGCGTCCGGGAGAGTGCGAGCCTTCCCGTCCACGCTGTCCCAGGCCAGCTCCACTTCACTGAACATGGGGAACCGGTTGAAGAAGTCGACGACGCCGGCGGTGAAGGCGGCCCGCTTCTGCGCGTCGCCGGCCACAGAGGCGAGAGTGCCCGAGGGTCCGGCATCGGTGATGCTGAACGCGAGCTCCAGCTTGTGGCCCGCACGCTTCGCACGCTGCTGCAGGTTGCGCAGGCCGCCCAGCACGCCGGACGCAGCCTCCTGGTTGTAGTACGCCAGGAACGTCTTGTAGGAAGCGTCCCGGCGGTCCGAGGCCGGCAGGTCCACGTTCCGTGTCACGCCGAGGTCACCGAAGGGGTCAACGGGTACGACGTGCCCCGAACCGATCGGCTCCTGCCCGTCGGTCTGCGAGTTCCAGCCGTCCCTGACCGCGGCTACCTGCGGCTGTTGCGGCTCGACGTCGCCGAGCACCGCCAGGTGTCCGAAGACGATGCGGTCGTACGCAGTCGCGGGGATGCCCACCAGGTCGAAGCCGTAGCCCGGCTCATCCGGCCTCTCGTCATCCGAGCTCGCGTCACCCAGCCGTTCAGGGGCCAGCCGCCCGTCGTAGTGGAACCCGGAGGCCAGGTACGCCGAGAGCCGCATGCCGGCGCTCTCAGGTGATTCGGAGTCGTACCCGTTGTAGGCCGGGACGCACACCCGGGTCGAGGTGTACGACAGGGCAGTCCCTGTCCCCTCCGGTTTGTAGCCGTGAGCCTCGTAGGTATCCGTGGTCAACAGATCTGCCTGCAGAAGGACTTTCTGATCTTCAGTCATGCGGCAGAGTGTAGTGACGCGGACATGTGGAGGGTCGACCTTCGCCTACTTCGAGCAGACCGCGAGGTACGCGCCGTGTTCCCCGAGTCAGTCCGGTCCCCGCCCGCGTCTGCCCCTGGGAACTTCATCGTGATCGGCTCGATCACCAGCGGTGGGAAGGCCTCGGATGAGGAGCCGCCGTTGCACGTCGCTGTCGACCTTCGGAACGTGCCGGTGCACGCTGCGCGTCGGGCAGCTTCTCGTCCGTAGTCCTCCGCGATCATGCCGACGGTGCAGCCGTGCCACGTGACCGGCCGCCGGGCCTCACTCGAACGGGTGAGGCCCCGGCTGTCGTTCCCATGGCCGGTGCACCACGTTGATCACTCACCGCCACGCGTCGTGGCCGGGTAAGCGGCGGCGGACAGTCGGACTTCGTCGGGAAGCTGCTGGTTTCCTGCTGGACCGGACTGCTTGGGATCAGGGTGCCCTTGGCGGGCGGGCCGTCAGCCGGTGGCGCGCTGGGCCCGGTGGGCGGCGACCCGCACCCGGGTGGCGCAGCGCGGGGTGCAGAAGCGCTGCGGGGTGCGGCGGCCGGTGTCGATGAAGAACCGGTCGCAGTCGGGGGCGGCGCACTCGCCCCAGGCGCAGGTGCCGCGCTCGCTGAGCCACAGGCCGAGGGCCAGGGCGGAGGTGGAGAGCAGCCAGTGGGTGAGGCCGGCGGACGGGGGCGCCTGGGTGTGCATCGACCAGGGGCGGCCGGGGAGGCGGACGAGGCGGGGGCGGGCCGGGTAGCGGTCGAGCAGGGTGTTGATCGCTTCGGCCGCCTCGTCCTCGTCGTGGAGGGCGAGGATGGCGATCAGCGGGGCGGTGGCCTCGCGCAGTTCGCGGGCGTCGGCGTCGGTGAGGCGGAAGGGCGGGCCTCCGTGGCGTTCCAGGAGGGCTTGCAGGTCGGCGGCGCCCGCTTCGGGCTCGGCGCGGACGGTGTTCGCGAGCTCGGTGACGAAGTGGAGGCCGCGGGGGTTGCCGCCGTCGTGGTCCTGGGTCATGGGTGTGCCCCTTCCGATCGTTTGCGCACCCCATGGTAACGTCGAAATTCAATATTAGGCGTTACGAAGGAGTGGTATGCGATTCCCGGCAACGACGCCCGTCCTGATCGTCGGCGCAGGCCCGGTCGGCCTGACCATGTCGCTCCTGCTCTCCGGGTACGGCGTGCCGCACCTGCTCGTCGAGGCGCACCAGGGCACCTCCCGCCACCCCAAGGCCCGTGGCGTGTCCGCGCGTTCGATGGAGATCTTCCGCAGGCTCGGCCTGGAAACCGAGATCCGGCAGGCCGGGCTCCCGGCCTCGCACGTCTTCTTCTACCGCGGCCGCGACCTCGTCGACCCGGACTTCGTACGCACCGGCGTGGCCGGCGCCCCGGACGGCGGCGTCGAGCGCACCCCGTCGCCGGGGCTCGTCTGCTCGCAGGACGCCCTGGAGGCCGTGCTGCTGCGCCGGGCCCGTGAACTCGCGCCGGACGGGGTCAGGTTCGCCACCCGGTTGCTCTCGTTTGCCGAGACTGCCGCTGCCACCACAGCCGCAGGCGGCGGCGGGGGCGTGCACGCGGTGCTGGAGGACCGGGCCACCGGCGACCGGCACACCGTGCGCGCCGACTGGCTGATCGGCTGCGACGGCGCGGCGAGCACCGTCCGCACCGGCGCCGGAATCGCCATGGCAGGGCCGACCGGCCTCGGCCACTTCCTCAGCATCCGCTTCGAGGCGCCGCTCGGCGAGGTCGTCGCCGACCGGGCCAGCGCGTCCTACTTCCTCACCGAGCCCGGCCGCGGTGGCTTCCTGGCCGTGGACAACGACCGGCACTGGATCTACCAGCACCCCTACGACCCCGGGCGCGACGACCTCGCCGACCTCCTCGGCGACCACCGGCAGCTGGCCCGGCTGGTGCGCGACGCCGCCGGACTGCCCGACCTCGACGTCACCGTCCAGGACACCCAGACCTGGCGCCTGGACGCCCGACTCGCCGACACGGGTCCTGATCGCAGGCGACGCGGCCCATGTGACGCCCCCCACCGGCGGGCACGGCATGAACACCGGCATCGGCGACGCCGACAACCTGGCCTGGAAGCTCGCCGCTGTCGTGGCCGGGTCGGCCGGCGAAGCGCTGCTGGACACCTACCAGGCCGAGCGCCGCCCCGTCGCCCGACAGGTCATCGACCTGTCCCTCGCCAACTCCCGTGCCCGCACCGGCTACCGGATCGACGACGAGCTGCTGCTCACCGCGGCCTACCGCTCCACCGCCGTCCACGCCGACCCCGACGCCCCCGCCCGCCCGCCGCTGGACCCGGACGGCGAGCACCCCGACGGCGGGCCCGGCGGCCGGTTCCCGCACCTGCGCCCGGCCGGACTCCCCGGGGCGGCATCGACGCTCGACCTCATCGGCTCCGGCTTCACCCTGCTCACAGCCGCCGGCGACCCCGCCTGGCAACGCCAGGCCGACACCGCCGCAGCGTCAGGCCTGCCCGTCGCGCTGCGGCCGTTGCCCGCCGCCGACTGGCCCGGCCTCTCCGGCCTCCCCGCCACGGGCGCTCTCCTCACCCGCCCCGACGGCCACATCGCTTGGCAGGCGCCCCACCCGCCCGCCGACGACACCGAGTTGCGGGAAGTCCTGCGGCGGATCCTGTCGGCGTAGGCGGCCGACCCGACGCCATCGGCTGATCCGGCGCCACTGGTCGGGACCGTCACCAGACGCCGGCGGAACACGACCGCGTCACGGTCGACGCCGACCCGCGCGGATACGTCCGTCGGCAGGACCGGCTCTGGCGCGACGTCAGGCCGTAGCCGCCGCCTCCGGCTCCAGCAGCTGGTCCAGCACCCGGCCGAAGACCAGGCGCCCGGCGCGGGCCACGAGCGGGTCGAACAGCGCGGGCAGGCCAGCGACCCGGAGTTCCTCCGTCCAGCTCACCTGGGATTCGCCGGTCTCCCCGGCCTGCCCGGCGTCCTGACCGGGGGCCCGCACGCGCAGTTCGGCCCAGCCGAGCACCAGCCGGCCCCGCTTCTCCAGCCGGCACAGCCCGTCGCGCCCGGCCGAGGGGGCGGTCAGAGCGACGATCTCCATCGGGTCGTCGAACCGGAACGGCCCGATGACCGTCCGGGCCAGGATGGCGTCCCCCGCCCGCCCGCCACTGCCCCGCACCACGGTGACCCGGGTGAACGGCACCCGGTCCCCGTGCCGGGGCCAGGCGGTCAGCCGCTCCCAGCAGACGGCCGGGGGCAGGGGCGAACGGCGGGTCAGGACGAAGCGGGCCATGCCTCACGGTACGGCTGCCAGCGGCGCGTCACGGCGGGGGCGGGCCGGCGAGGAGGGGGGCCAGGGCGAACAGGTCGGACGGGGCGGCGTCGTCGGGGAGCAGGACGACCAGCGGGGGGCGGGCCGGCGGGCCGAGCCGGGCGACCTCGTAGGCGGTGACGCCGCTGCCGTGCGCGGCGACCAGGGCGACCGGGGCCGGGGACTCCAGCAGCGGGGCGAGGACCGGGCGGTAGGCGGCCGGTGACGGCGGGCCGGCGGCCGGGCGGAGCACGCCGAGGGCCTGCGGGCCCGGCCAGCCGCGCGCGGTGCCGGGGTAGCGGGTGTGCGGGGCGTCGGGCGGGGGCAGCAGCAGTACCCAGCCCGCGCCCGGGCGGGCGGCCCGGCGCAGCACCTCCAGCCGGACGGCCGGGCCGTCCGTCGGTGCGTCCGCCGGTGCGTCCGGGGCCGGCGGGTGGTCGGCGGGCCCGCCGGGT
Source organism: Kitasatospora sp. NPDC058243 (assembly GCF_042882025.1). Classification (NCBI taxonomy): domain Bacteria; kingdom Bacillati; phylum Actinomycetota; class Actinomycetes; order Kitasatosporales; family Streptomycetaceae; genus Kitasatospora; species Kitasatospora sp. NPDC058243. The sequence goes on along the minus strand of NZ_JBHVWW010000054.1, from coordinate 38,665 downwards.
CGGGGCGCCGGGTGTCCGGCGAGGGTGGAGCGCAGCAACTCGGAGGTGCTGAGGCCGCTCGGCAGGTCGGGGAAGGTGCGCAGCAGGTGGGCGCTCTGGCTGAGGAGTTCGACGGCGTCCCGGTCGGCGAGCAGGGCGCGGTCGTGGGTGGTGGTGAGGACGAGTCCGCCGGTGGCGTCGTAGTGGGCGGCGAGGGTGATCGGGTACGAGGTGAAGGTGCCGGTCGGCACGGGGTTCTCCACGTGGATGCCGTGCGCGGCCAGGTCGGTCTCCAGCCGCAGGTGGTGCGGGGCGGTCGGCTGGTGTTCCAGGACGACCAGGCTGTGCGGCCGCTGCCCGCGCGGGGTGGCGCTCCAGCGGTGGGCCTGTCCGGGCGAGATCCACTCGTAGGCGGCGAGGTCGAGCACGTCGTCGCGCAGGGCCGCGAGCAGTTGCGGCACCGTCGTGCTCGGGTGGACCCGGACGGAGATCGGCAGCGGGTTGCGCAGCGCGCCGGGCAGTCGGTCGATGCCGTCCAGCGGGATGCCCCGCCCGGAGACCGTCACCGCGAAGCCGACCCGTACCGCCCGGGCCGGTGGGCGCTGCTCGTGGGACTGCGCCGCGCGGTAGAGCAGCAGCGCCCAGGCGGCCTGGAGGGCGCTGCTCTCGCCCGCCCCCCAGGTGGCCGCCCAGCCGCGCAGCCGGACCGCCTCGTATGGGGTGAGCCGGCGCCGGGCGCGTCCGCTGCCGTGCCGGGCCGGGTCGGGGGCGAGCGGGAGGACGGCGCTGGCGGCGGTCCGGGTGGCCCAGAACTGCCGGGCGGCGTCGCTTCCCTGGGCGTCGAGCCAGCGGGCGTGGTCGCGGACGTCGGGGCGGCGCTCGCCGCCGGGCAGGACGCCGCCGGTCAGGTAGGCGCGGTAGAAGGCCTGGAGGAGCAGCCGCACGCTCCAGCCGTCGAGCATCGCGTGGTGGTAGGTGAGCAGGACCCGGGTGACCGGCCCGTCGTCCTGGTCCTGCGGCCCGGAGTCGAGCAGGGTGGCGCGCAGCAGAGCGGGTCGGCGCAGGTCGAAGCCGCGGTGCCGGTCGGCTTCCAGGAGGTCGTCCCAGCCGATCGCGCCGTGCGGGTGCCGGGTGACGTCGGGGACGGCGCGTTCGTGCAGCACCATCCAGGGGTCGCCGGCGGTGTCGTCCCAGTCGAAGGCGGCGCGCAGCACCGTCTCGTGGTCGAACACGGACTGCCAGGCGGCGGCGAACCGGTCGGTGTCCAGCGGCCCGTGCCAGTTCCAGGACAGCTGTTCGACGTGTCGCCCGCCGTGGTCGGCGCGCCCGATGACCTGGCGCAGCATCTCCCGTTGCAGCGCGCTGGTCGGCACCGTGACGGGCTCCGGCGGGTGCGCCAGTGCCTCCCGCAGCCGTTCCACGAGTTCGGCGGCGCGCGCGGACGGTCCGGCGGCGATGCCGACGAACAGGCGCCGGAGGCCGTCCCGGCGGTCCTCGACCAGGACGGCGCGCAGCCGTGCCCCGGCGGCGAGGGCGCGTCCGAGGTCGGCCAGGACCCGGTCGAGTCCGTCGGGGCCGTCCACCGTGCGCTCCCAGAGCGCGTCCGCCCGGTCCTGGGGCGCGGGACCGGCCGCGTCGACGGCGCGCAGGGCGGCGCACAGCACGTCGGCCTCGTACGTCTGCTGCAGTTCGACCAGCAGGAACTCCGGGGGCCGGCCGCCCCCGCGCGGCTGTGGCGGCCGCCACCGGCGGGTGGCGGTGCGGGCCAGCGCGGCGTTGACCGCGCCGGTGTCGAGCCGTCTCGGCGGGCGGGCGGCGGGCAGGCAGGGCTCGGGCGACGGGGCGCCGGCCACCAGCAGGGTGACGGGTGCGCTGGAGAAGTGACGGTTCGTCATCGCTGATCAGCGGGCACCGGAGCCCGGTTCCTTCCCGTGGGCCGGCCAGGGTTGCGCCGGGGTTACTGGGTGGCGAGGCCGCCGCAGACGTTCAGTGCCTGGGCGGTGATGCTGGCGGCGGTCGGGGAGGTGAGGTAGCCGGCCAGCGAGGCGACCTCCTCCGGGGTGGTGTAGCGGCCGAGCGGGATGTGCGTCTGGAAGTGCTGGTGGATGGTCTCGGGGGTGGTGTTGTAGGCGGTGGCGTACTCGTGGTGGATCCGGGTGGTGTGCGGGGTGTTCACGTAGCCCGGGCAGATGGCGTTGACGGTGGTGCCGGTCGGGGCCAGTTCCTTGGCGAGTGCCCGGGTGAAGCCGATCACGGCGTGCTTGCTCGCGGTGTACGGGGCGCCGAGGGTGACGGCCTGCTTCCCGGCGGTGGAGGCGATGTTGATGATCCGCGGGTGCGCGGTGCCGGTGAGGTGGCCGTGTTTGAGGGTCTCCCGGGTGACGAGGAAGACGGCGTTGAGGTTGGTGTCGATGACGTCGTACCAGAGGTCGTCCGTGGTGGTGGCGATCGGCCCGCCGCCGGTGCGGCCGGCGTTGTTGACCAGCACGGTGATCGGACCGTGCTCGGCCACCACGTGCCGGATCAGCGCGCTGACCTGGGTGGGGTCGCGCACGTCGCAGGTGGTGCCGTCGGCCTGGTGGCCCTCGCCGCGCAGGGTGGCCAGCGCCTCGGTGATGTGCGGGCCGGTGCGGGCGCAGATGAAGAGGCGGTGGCCGCGGCTGCCGAGCTCGCGGGCGATGGCGAGGCCGATCCCGCGGGTGCCGCCGGTGATCAGGGCGAGGGGTTGCTCGGGTGCGGTGGTCATGGCGGGTCCTGGGGGTGAGGGCGGGCTGGGAGCTCGGGCCGGTGGTGGGTGGTCGGTGGTCGGGGGTCGGTGGGGTGGTCGGGGCGGGAGCTCAGGCCGGGTAGAGGTTGTAGGTGGTCGGGTGGGCCGTGGTCGGGGTGTTGAGGGTGGGGTCGAGGGTGAGGATCGCGTGGTGCAGGTGTTGCAGGTGCGGGGAGGGCTGGATGCCGAGCTCGGTGGTGAGGCGGTGCCGCAGGTGGTGGTAGGTGGCGAGGGCGGTGGTCTGCCGGCCGGCCCGGTAGAGCGCGACCATGGCCTGGGCGTGCAGGCCCTCGTGGTGCGGGTGCTGGTGGGTGAGGTGGGTGAGTTCGGGGATGAGCTCGTTGTGCCGGCCGAGCCGCAGGTCGGTGTCGATGCGGCGTTCCAGGGTGATCAGGCGGCTCTCCTCCAGGCGCATGATCTCGATGGCGAGGATCGGCCCGGGCCGCACGTCGACCAGGGCCGGGCCGTGCCAGAGCGCGAGGGCCTGCCGGAAGTGGGTGGCGGCCTGGTGGTCGTGGCCGTGGTTGAAGGCGTGCTGCCCCTGGGTGGTGAGCAGGCTGTAGGTGTGGACGTCGAGGTTGTCCGGGTGGGTGGTGAGCTGGTAGCCGCCGTGCCGGGTGGTCAGGATGTCCTTGGCGGTGATGTGCGGGGTCGGCCCGAGGCCGTGGGTGATCCGGCGGCGCAGTTGCAGGATGTACGTCTGCATGGTGGTGAGCGCCTGTCTGGGCGGGTCGTCGCCCCAGATCTCCTCGATCAGGGTGGCGGTGGGCAGGATGCGGTTCGGGTAGAGCGCGAGGAGGGCCAGGATCTGGCGCTGCTTGGCGGCGGTGGGGACGACGGAGATGCCGTTGAGGTCGGCGGTGAGGGGGCCGAGGACCTTGAGGTGCATGGCGGTTCTCCTCTCGGGCGCGGAGCGTCCGCTCGGGTGGGCGTCATTCGGCTGCTTGTTCGGGTCGACGGAATGGTGGGGCGGACGCGTCGCACCCTAGTTGGGCCGAGGGGCGGGGGCCGGATTCCTCAAGTGCCCGTCGAGCGCGGTTCCGGGCGCTCTGGTGGGGCACCTCCGGGCAGACCGGTGCGGCAGAGCGGTGCGGCGGGTCGGCGCGGCGGGTCGGCGCTCGACGCTGTGACGGGCGGGGCGCCCGGCGCGGACGGGGCCCGGGAACGTACCATCGGCGAATGGCTGACATGACGGAAACCACGCCAGGCTGGCTCGCCCCCGAGGAGCTGGAGACCACCCGCGCCAAGATGCCGATCCTGTACGTCGAGGCCGTGCCGGTCCGCGTCGACGACGCCGGCGAGGTCACCCAGGTCGGTCTCCTGCTGCGGATCGGACCGGACGGGACGGTCAGCCGCACGCTGGTCTCCGGCCGGGTGCTGCACCACGAGCGGATCCGCGACGCCCTGCTGCGGCACCTGGAGAAGGACCTCGGCCCGGTGGCGCTGCCCCGGATCCCCGCCTCGCTGCAACCGTTCACGGTCGCCGAGTACTTCCCGACCCTGGGGATCACCGAGTTCCACGACCCGCGCCAGCACGCGGTGTCGCTGGCGTACGTCGTGCCGGTGGTCGGCGACTGCCGGCCGCGCCAGGACGCGCTCGACCTGGTCTGGTTCAGCCCGCAGGAGGCCGCCTCCCCGCTGGTGCAGCAGGACATGCCCGGCGGTCAGGGGGCGCTGCTCAAGCGGGCCCTGGCGCACGTCGGCTGCCTGAGCTGAGCACTCCGGCCGGGGCCCGCACCGGTGAGGTGCGGGCCCCGGCCGGGAGCCGGTCAGGGGATCGGTCAGGGAGCCGGTCAGGCCCCGGCGGATGCCAGCCGGGCGGTGCGCCGGGCGGTCGCCTCGACGGGGTCCAGCACCGGCACGGCCGCCAGCAGGCCCTTGGTGTACGCGTGCTGGGGGGAGTCGTACACGGCGTCGGCGTCGCCGTGCTCCACGATCCGCCCGGCCCGCATCACCGCGACCCGGTCGCTCACCTTCCGGACCACGGCCAGGTCGTGGGCGATGAAGACCAGCGCGAGGCCGAGGTCGCGCTGCAACTCGCCCAGCAACGCGACCACCTGGGCCTGGGTGGTGACGTCCAGTGCGGAGACCGGTTCGTCGCAGACGATCAGTCGCGGCTGCGGCGCGAGCGCCCGCGCGATGCCGACCCGCTGGCGCTGTCCGCCGGAGAACTCGTGCGGGTAGCGGTGGTACCAGCTGGCGTCGAGGCCCACCCGTTCGAGGAGCTCGCCGACCCGGGCGCGGATGCGGCGCTCGTCGCTCTCACCGGCGATGCGCAGCGGGTCGGCGATGGACTCCCCGATGCTGCGGCGCGGGTTGAGCGAGGACACCGGGTCCTGGAAGACCATCTGCAACTCCCGCCGGAGCGGGCGCAGTTCCTTCTCCCCGAGCGCTCCGATGTCCCGGCCGCGGTAGTGGAGCCGGCCGCCGGTCGGCTCCAGCAGCCGGACCAGCATCCGCCCGAGCGTGGTCTTGCCGGAGCCGGACTCGCCGACGATGCCCAGCGTCTCGCCCGCCCGCACGGTGAGCGAGACGCCGTCCACGGCGGCCACGGGGGCCGCGCGCCGGGTGAGGCCGCCGCGGGTCGCGAACTCCCGGCGCAGGTCGGTGGCTTCGAGCAGGACGTCGCCGTCGGTGCGCTCGGCGGCTCCGTTGGCGGCGGTGCCTCCGGCAGGCCCGGCAGGCCTGGCAGGCCCGGTCGGAGCGCCCGGAGCGTCGACCCGGGGCACCGCCGACAGCAGCGCGCGGGTGTACGGCTCGCGCGGCGCGCCCAGCACCTCGGTGACCGGGCCGTGTTCCACCGCCCGGCCGTCCTTCATCACCAGCACCCGGTCGACGCTCCCGGCGACCACCCCGAGGTCGTGGGTGACCAGGACCAGCCCGGCCCCGGTCTCGGCCCGCAACTCGTGCAGCAGGTCGAGGATCTGGGCCTGGACGGTGACGTCCAGCGCGGTCGTGGGCTCGTCGGCGACCAGCAGCCGCGGCTCGCAGGCCAGGGCCATCGCGATCAGCACCCGCTGGCGCATGCCGCCGCTGAACTCGTGCGGGCGCGACCGCGAGCGACGCGCCGGATCGGGGATGCCGACGCGGCCGAGCACCTCGACGGCCCGGGCCCTGGCGGCCCGGCGGGAGACGGCCCGGTGGACGCGTACGACCTCGGCGATCTGGTCGCCCACCGCGTAGTACGGGTCGAGGGCGGAGAGCGGGTCCTGGAACACCATGGCCGCCAACCCGCCGCGCAGCCGCCGCAGTTCGTCGCCCTCGGCGGTGACGGCGTCGACGCCGGCGACCCGGACGGAGCCGCCGACCCGGGCGCCGGTGCCGCGGTGCAGGCCGAGCAGTCCGTAGGCGACGGTGCTCTTGCCCGACCCGGACTCGCCGACGATGCCGAGCGCCTGCCCGGCCTCCAGGGTGAAGCCCACGCCGTCGACGGCGCGTACGTGCCCGTCGCCGACCGGGAAGTCGACGACCAGGTCCCGGACGTCGACCAGGGGAGGAGCCAGGGGTTCGGCGCTCACGTCAGGACCACCCTTCGATCGGTCACCGCGTAGAGCACGTCCGCGACGACGTTGGCGAGGACCACGGCGAACCCGGTGACGAGGGTGAGGCCGACGACGGTCGGCAGGTCGATCAGGCTGACCGAGCTGACCAGCAGCTTGCCGAGCCCCGGGAGCCCGAACAGCGACTCCGTCAGCACGGCGGACCCGAACATCGTCCCGAGGTCCATGGCGGTGAGCGCGATCACCGGGGTGAGCGCGCCGCGCAGCGCGTGCCTGGTCACCAGGCGCCGCTCGCTGACGCCGTACGCCCGGAAGGTCCGGATGTGGTCGTCGGCGAGGGTCTCCAGCATGGACGAGCGGGTCAGCCGGGCGTACTTGGCGGACTCGATGAGCGCGAGCGAGACCCAGGGCAGCAGCAGCCCCCAGAACCACTGCTGCGGGTCCTCGGTGAGCGGTACGTAGCTCGGGAACGGCAGCCACTGGAGCTGGGCGCACAGGACGATGAGCAGCACCAGGCCGATGACGAAGACCGGGATGGAGTTGCCGGCCAGCGTCAGCGCGGTCAGCAGCCGCTCGCTGAGCCGGCCCCGGCGCAGCGCGGAGAGCAGCCCGGTGCCGACCCCGAGGGCCAGCCAGAGCACCATCGCGCCGAGCGCCAGCGAGGCCGTCACCGGGAGCCGGGCGGCGATCATGTCGGTGACCTGCTCGCCGCTGCGGTAGGAGACGCCCAGGCACGGCGCCGGGCAGTGCAGCAGGCCCGTTCCGGCGCTGAAGTCGCGGCCGGCGACGACGCCCTGGAGGAAGTGGGCGTACTGGAGGTAGACCGGTGCGTCGAGGCCGAGGCGTTCGCGCACCTGGAGGACCTGGGCGGGGCTGCACTTCTCGCCGCAGGCCAGCTGGGCGGGGTCGCCGGGGGCGATGTAGAAGACCGCGTAGACGATCAGCGAGATGGCGAGCAGGACGCCGACCATGCCGATGGCCCTGCGGAGCAGGAAGCGGGTCATGCGGGGGCCTCCTCGGCGGCGGTGGCGGCCGACGGGCCGGGGCTGGCGGAGTCCGACGAGCCGCTGCCCGACGATGCGGAGCCCGACGAGCCGCTGCCCGACGAGCCGGCGCCGCGCGCCGTTCCGACCCGCAGCCGGGAGGCCGCGCGGGGGTCGAGCTCGGTGCGGACGGCGTCGCCGAGCACGGTGAAGGCGAGCACCGTGGCGAACAGCAGTGCGGACGGGAGCAGCACGTACGTCGGGTCGGCGCGGAACCAGGTGGTCGCGCCGGAGAGCATCTGGCCCCACGACGAGGTCGGCGGCTTGACGCCCACGCCGAGGAAGGACAGCCCGGCCTCGGCGATCACGTTGGACGGCAGCAGCACCGCGGCGTAGGTGATGACGGGCGCGGCCAGGGACGGCAACAGCTCCCGGCGGGCGATCCGCCAGCGGGTGGCGCCGGCGAGCCGGGCCGCGGCCACGTAGTCGAGCTGGCGGAGGCTGAGCGTCTGCGCCCGGACCAGCCGGGCGGTGCCGGCCCAGCCGAGCAGCCCGATGACCAGGGTCAGCAGGAGCGGGCGGGGGAAGTCGGAGGGCACGACGGCCATCAGCGAGATGGCGAAGACCAGCGAGGGCAGCGCGAGCATGACCTCGGTGGTGTTGCCGATCAGCTGGTCGAGCAGCCGGCTGCCGAGGCCCGCGGCGAGGCCGAGCAGGACGCCGATGGTGACCTGGACGAGGGTGGCGCCGACGGCGACGAGCAGCGAGATCCGGGCGCCGTGGACCAGTCGGGCGAACACGTCGCGCCCGGTGCCGGGTTCGACGCCGAGCCAGTGCTCGGCGCTGACGCCGCCGAAGGAGCCGGTGGGCACTCCGCCGGCCGCCGAGTCGAGCAGGTCGTTGTGGTAGCTGGTGGGGTCCTGGCCCTCGATCGCGCTGAGCAGCGGTGCCGCTGCCGCGATCAGGGCGAGCAGGGCGATGACGAGGCCGGCGGCGAGGACGGCGCGCCGTGCGAGCAGCCGCCGCCACACCGTCCGGCCCCCGGCGGCCGGGGCGGCCGCGAGGGCCTCCCCGGCCCGGGGTTCCTGTGGAGCCATGGTTGTCTGACCGATCCGTCCGATCCCGCCCGCTACTTGACCGCGACCTGGGAGATGTCGAGCACGCCGGTCCAGTCGCTGATGACGATGTTGCGGACGTCCTTGCCCGACAGCCGCTTGTAGACGGGGTGGAACAGCGGGACGGTGAGGGCCTGGTCGCCGATCCGCTTGTCCAGGGCGCCCCAGCGCTTGGCGGCCTCGGCGTGGTCGGTGATCTTGTTGATCTGGTCGATCTCGTCGTTCACCGACGGGTCGTCCAGCTGCGCGGAGTTGAAGTTGTAGCCGTCGGTGACGATCTGCCGGCCGTCGAAGATCGGCGCGAGGAACGGGCCGCCGGAGGGCCAGTCGGCGCCCCAGCCGGAGAGGAAGAGGCCGGGTTCGGTGCTGACGGTGTGGATCGTCTTGGAGTACCTGGTGGAGTCCAGGGCGTCGAGCTGGACGGTGATCCCGGCCGCCTTCAGGCCGTCCTGGACGGCGGTGGCCAGGTTCGGGCCGTAGCCCTTGCCCGATTCGGTGGAGTGGGTGAGCGTGATGGTCAGGCCGTCCGGGTAGCCGGCCTCCTTCAGCAGCTCCTTGGCCTTCTCCGGGTTGCCGGTGGCGCCGGCCGGGAACGGGTCGTACGGCGTGTACCCGAAGGTCTCCTGGGTGGGCAGGTAGGTGGTGGCGGCCTCGGCGAGCGAGGAGCCGCCGGCGGCGTTGACGACCGAGGTGCGGTTGAGCGCGTAGGCGACGGCCTGCCGGACCTTGGGGTTGTCGAAGGGCTTGACCTTGGGGTTGAACGCCAGGTAGTTGACGTAGCCGAAGTGGCCGGTGCCGACGCGGGCGGCGAGCGCCTTGTCGTCCTTCACCTGGGCGAGCTCGGAGGGGCCGAGGTTGGTGTCGGTGGTGACGGCGGCCGCGTCGGCGCCGGTGCCGGCGGAGAGCCGCTGGTTGATCACCGCCGGGTCGAGCCCGGACTGCACGTCGACGGTGTCCGGGTACGCCTTGCGCTGGTCGTCGTTGGCCGCCGACCAGTTGGGGTTGCGCTTGAGGACGAGGTGTGCGCCGTCGTTCTCGTTCTTGACGACCTGGTAGGGGCCGGAGGAGACGGGGTGCTCCTGGTACTTCGTCCCGGTGTCCTTGGCCTTCGGGACGGGGGCGAACTGCGTCTGGGTGGCCAGGTACGGGAAGTCGCCCTCGGGCTTGTTGAGGCGGAAGGTGATGGTCTTCTCGTCCGGCGTCTCGATCGCGTCCAGACCGCGGCCGTCCTTGTACGGGCCCTGGTAGTCGGCGGCGCCGACCAGCCAGTCCCTCAGGAATGGCGCCCCGCCGGAGAGTTCGGGGGCGAATGACCTTTCGATGCCGTACTTGATATCGGCGGTGGTGATCGCCGAGCCGTCCTCGTACTTCAGGCCGTCCTTGAGGTGGTACGTCCACACCGTCGCGCCCTCCGAGGGGGTGCCGGTGTCGGTGGCGAGGTCCGGGACGACCTTGGTGCCGGCCGCGCCGTCGGCCCGGTTGCGGGTGGTGAGGGTGCGGAAGACCAGGGAGGGCACGTTGCCGCCGCCGGAGGTGTAGAGCCGTGCGGGGTCGAACTGGTCCTGCGGGTTCTGGTTGAGGACGGTGAGGGTGCCGCCCTGCTGCGGTGCGGCGTCCTTGCCGGTGCTTCCACCGCCGTCGCCCTTCGGTCCGCACGCCGCGACTCCGACGGCCAGGGCGACGGTGACGGTCGCCGCGGCGAGGCGGCGGGGGGTGAAGGTGGTTCGAGACATCGGAAAGGGGGCCTTTCGCTACCGATGGTGTACGGAGGAAGGCGGGCGACAGTGAGGCCGTGAGGAGAGTGAGCGGCACCGCGCCCGCAGGGAGGGGCGATGTCCCGGGGCGGCGATCACCGCTACGCGTCGGGACAGGCGGATTCAGCGACAGAGATTGTCGGAAACGCAGTGCGCGGCCACGCCGATCAGCGCCAGCTCGATGGCGGCGCACTCGATCGGGTGACGGTCAGACATGCCGAGAAGACTGTATGACTTTAAGCGGAATGTCAAAACTCCGGATACCATCCGGCCGCCACCGGAACTCCGGGAACGGATTACGGCCCGGACACCGGGAGACCGTGCGGAAGCGGGGGGAAACCCGGGGCCCGGGCCCGCCGGACCGGCGGGCGCGACATCACCCGAGTGGGTGCCGCGCCCCTGCGAAGCGCCGGCGCCCCGAAGGCCCCGAACCGCCCGCCGGGCGGCCGTCCCGGGCCCTCGCGCACTTCCGTCTGCGGGTTGCCGCGCGCGGGCGCCTGCCCAAGCATGGGTGAACGTGATCGGCGATCGCGCGCAGCGCGGCCGCCCTACCGAGCGGAGCCGGACGTGGCCCCTTACCTCGAAACCGATCAGGACGCCCTGGTGGCGAGCGCACTCGCCGGATTCGCCCGGGCCCACCCATCGCTCGTCGTCCACGACCCCGACCTCGGATTCGTCCGCGCCCGTGACCGGGCCCCCGGGCGCCGGGTCGGACTGCTCTCCGGCGGCGGCTCCGGGCACGAGCCCCTGCACGTCGGATTCGTCGGCCGGGGCATGCTCGACGCCGCCTGCCCGGGCCGGATCTTCGCCTCACCGCACAACCGGCAGATCTTCGAGGCCTCGCGCGCGGTCGCCGGCGAGGACGGCGTCCTGCACATCGTGAAGAACTACACCGGCGACCGGATCAACTTCGGCATCGCGGCCGAACGGCTGCACCGCCAGGGCATACCGTGCGCCAGGGTCCTGGTGGACGACGACCTCGCCTCCGAGTCCGAGTCCGTCGCCGCCGGCCGGCGCGGGACGGCGGCCACCGTCCTGGTGCAGAAGATCCTCGGAGCGGCCGCCGACCTCGGCCTCGGACTGGCGGAACTCTCCCTGCTGGGAGCCGAGTTGGCCGGGCGCTGCCGCAGCATCGCGGTGGCCGGCGCCGCACACACCTCCCCGGCCACCGGCCGGCCGGCCTTCGAGGTGTCGGACCGGACGGTCGAGTTCGGCGTCGGCATCCACGGCGAACGGGCCGAACTCTCCCTGGAGTGCGAACCGCTGGCCGTCCTGGTGGGCCGGATGGCGCTGCGCCTGCTGGAGGCGCTGCGCCCGGCCCGCGCCCCCCTCGTCGCGCTGGTCAACGGGCTGGGCGCGACCACCGGCCTGGAGCTGTACGCGGTCCTGTACGAACTGGCCGCCGTCCTGGACGCCGGCGGGCGCCGCCTGGCGCGCAGCCTGGTCGGCGACTACGTCACCGCCCTCGACATGCGGGGGTTCTCGATCACCCTGCTCGCCGCCGACGAACAGACGCTCGCGCTGCTCGACGCCCCCGCGTACACGGCGGCCTGGCCGGTCGCGCAATCGGCGCCGGCCCCCGGTCACCAGGAGGTCAGGAGATGACGGGCACGAAGGCCTTCGACGGCGTCTTCACGGCGGGCTGGATGCGACGGTTCGCCGAGACCGTCGCGGTCACCGAGGAGGAGCTCACCCGGCTCGACCAGGCCGCCGGGGACGGCGACTTCGGCGTCAACCTGCTCACCGGCGTGCGGTGCGCCCTGGCCGCGCTGGACCGGCTGCCGCCGGGGCGCCAGGCCGCGGCGGTACCGCTGGGCGCGGCGGCGGGCGCCTTCCTGGACGAGGTCGGCGGGACGAGCGGGCCGCTGTTCGGCCTGGTGCTCCAGGAGCTGGCGGCGGCCGTCGGCGCCGGCCCGCTGACCGGCCCGGCCCTCGCCCGGGGAGCGACGGCGGCGCTGGAGGCCGTCCAGCGGGTGGGGGAGGCGGGGGGGGGGGGGAAGGAAGGCGTCTAACCCCCCCCCCCCCCCACCCCGGCCCCCCCCTTCTTTCCCTCCCCCCTCCCCCCCGCCAAGCCCCCCTCCCC
>NZ_JBHVWW010000054.1:25105-26474 GCF_042882025.1 Kitasatospora sp. NPDC058243 | reverse complement strand
GGGGGTGGGGGAGGCACGGCGGGGGGAAAAGACGCTCGTCAACGCCCGGCACCAGGCGAAGTTGGCCTTGCGCAGCGACACTCCCGGTCCCCCCCCGGACACCTCCCCCCCCCCCCCCACCCCCGCGGCCGCGGCGGGCGTCCGCCGGACCAGGGCCCTGCGGGCCCGCCGCGGCCGGGCCAGCTACCTCGGCGAACGGGCCTCGGGAGTGCCCGACCCGGGCGCCGTGGGCATCGCGCTGCTGTTCGCCTCCGCGCACGCGGTGCCGCGGACGCTGGACGGCGTGCTGCTCGGTGACAGCGCTGCTGACAGCGCGTCCGCCGACACCGTGCCGACCGACACCGCGTCCACCGACACCGCGTTCGACGGGCCCGATCCGCTGTGCGGGCCCGAGCCGGCCCCCGCCGGCCCGTGACCGCCCGGCCCCGGCCGGGTGGCGCCCAGCCGGCTCCCCGGCCGGCTTGCGCTCCGCCGGGCGCTGCTCGGCCGGGGGCCGCCCCGCCGAGGGCTGCTCAGCTGGTGAGGGCGAGAGCGCTCCGGCGCCGGACCCAGTCGAGCAGTCCCGGCTCGCCCAGGGTGGCGACCCACAGGTCGACCGCCTCCCGCGCCTCGGCCGAGGGGTTCGGTCCGACACCGATCACCCGCAGCCCCGCCAGGACGGCCGAGCGGATGCCGCAGAAGGTGTCCTCCACGGCGAGGCAGTCGGTGGGCTCGGCGCCGCACAGCCGGGCGGCGGTCAGGTAGACGTCCGGCGCCGGCTTGGGCCCGATCCCCTCGGCCGGGACCACGATGTGCTCGAAGTGTTCGAGCAGTCCGGCGCCGCCGAGTCCGGCCTCGATCACGTCGCGCGGGCAGTTGCTGGCGACCGCCAGCGGGACGAACCCGCTGAGCCGGCCGACCAGTTCGGCCGCGCCCGGCATCGGGACCGGGTCGGCGTCGACGAGCGCCCGGAAGCTCACCAGCAGCCGGTCGGTCAGCTCCGGCGCCAGCGAGGGGTCGCCGGCGGTCTCGGCCATCAGCCGCCCGCAGTCGGAGTAGTGCAACCCGGCCGCGCGCGCCGTGAACTCCGGTCCGGCCGTGAGTCCGTAGCCTCGCAGCACCTCCGCACGGGCCTGGTGCCAGTGCGACTCGCTGTCCATCAGCGTGCCGTCGCAGTCGAAGACGACGGCTGCAGGGGTCCAGTCGTTGATTCTCTCCACGGTCATGCCTACGCCCTTCAGGTGGGATTGGCTTTGTGGGATTCGCCGGAGTGTGCGTCGGGACGAGGGGGGCCGGGCACGGCCCGGGGGCCTGGGCCTCTTCCCACCTCTCCCGGGGCTGGAGCCTGGGTGCGGGGGAACAAAAAGCCCCGGCATCCCGACCTACGAAA
>NZ_JBHVWW010000054.1:0-25095 GCF_042882025.1 Kitasatospora sp. NPDC058243 | reverse complement strand
ACCTACCCCCGGGGGGGGGGGTTGTTTGGGGGGGGTTCGGGGGGGGGTGGGTGGGGAGGGGGGGCCCCCCCCCCCCCCCGGGGCCGTGGCCGCTTGCCGACCTGTCCGGGGCCGGAATCTGGAGTGCGGCGGAACGACGCGCCTCGGCGTCCGGATCGGAGAAAACGATCCGGAACATAACGATCGCAACGTTACGATCGATATGTTTCGCGGTCAAACTTGGCGGCCCTAGATTTGCCGGGTCTTTACTTCAATAGCCCAACGACCCCGCGGCGGTGATATGACCGTTCTGACGAATATGAAAAACGCACAAATGCTCGTACTCGGTGATGTCGACTTCCGGGAGGGGGGCGAACTCGGTGAACCGCACGGCCTTCATGCGGTAGTCGACGGGGTGCGACAGCCGCCCCGCGCTGCGCAGCGCCGCGGCCTGCCGGGCCGCCTCCAGCAGCACCATGCCGGGCATGTGGTCGGACGAGTGGTCGAAGAAGAACGGGTGTGCCGGGTCGGCCGGGCAGATCAGGAGCGCGTCGTCCGCCCGCGAACCGTCACTCGCCCGCGAACCGCCGCCCGCGCGCGTCACCAGCACGTCGGAGGGCAGGGCGACGCCGACCTCCGCCGGTGACGGGGGGTCGGGGGGCGGGCCGGAGTCCGCGGGATCCCCGGCCAGCGCGGTGCCGCGCAGGGCCGGGTAGGCGGGCCGTTCGACGAAGCGCGTGCCGCCCTCGATCCGGGCGAACACCACTCCCCGCGCGGAGCAGTCGACCCGCAGCCGCATGCCGGTGGGCCGGTGGTTTTCGGCCGAGGTCCGCAGGCCGTGCACCTGGGCCCGGCAGAGGACCGCCGCCGGGCCGTCGCCGCGCGGCTCGGCCGCCGGGTCGACCCGGCAGGACACGTCGGTGATCAGCAGGTGCGTGTCGGCCGGCACGCCGTAGTGGCGCAGCGGCAGGTAGATGCCCAGCTGGCGGGCGGTCTCCACGGCGATCAGCGGGTCGTGCCGCTCTCCGCGTCCGCGCGGGAAGGTGGGGTGGGAGCGGGGCCACTGGGCCGCCGCCTCGAAGCGGTCGCCGCCTCGGGCCCGGACGTCGGTCAGCAGCACCTCCGCCACGGCGGCGCGGTGGACCAGTTCGCGGGGGACCGTGCGGGACCAGCTGAGCGGTCGGGCAGGATGCCGGGCCGCCGAGGAGGGGAGGAAATCCAGCATCTTCATATTTACAGAAAATATCAATCTCCTTGGTTTCGCATGTCGTCAGTTGGCGCTCCGGCCCGCGGATCACTACAGTGCGTGCGAAAAGCCGGGGTGATCTTGAAAAGGCAGAGGCGCGTGCAGAATCGGGCGGAGACGACACGGAGGTCAGTCCTCGAATCAGCTGCGCGATTGTTCGACGAACGCGGGTACGCGGGCACCAGCATCAGCGACATCAGCGCGGCCTCCGGCAGGACGAGCGGGGCCATCTACTTCCACTACACCAGCAAGGAGAACCTGGCCCGCGCCGTGATCGAAGCGCACTTCGCCACCTGGCCGGAGCTCGTCGCGCGCCACACCCGCACGCCGGTGCCGGCGCTGGAGCAACTCGTCCGGCTGAGCTTCGCGGTGGCGCGGGCCTTCCGCGACGACGTCGTGGTCAGGGCCGGCGCCCGGCTCTGGTCCGAGCGCGCGGCCATCGACGCCGACCTCCCGGTGCCGTTCGTGGGGTGGATCGACACCGTCCGGGTCCTGCTCGAACGGGCGGGCAGCGAGGGCGAGCTCGCCGCCCGGGTCGACCCGTCGACCACGGCCCACGGCGTGATCTGCGCCTTCTTCGGGCTGCACACCGTCTCCGACGCGATCGACGGACGGCGCACCATCGAGGAGCGCCTGTGCGACCTGTGGGAACTGCTGCTGCCGGGGCTCCAGAAGAACCCCGACCCGGCCGCCCTGCTCGCCTCGGTCCGGCCCAGGCCGTCCGCGCGCGCCGACGGGTGGGGAACCGGCGGGAATTGACGCGGAATCGACCCCCCGCCTTCCGGGAGGAGGCCGCGCCGCTGCGCACCGGGCCCTAGCATGAATCACCACGTCCGGGGCCGGCGGTGCGGCGGAGAAGAGGCGTCAGGGCTATGGCAGCGGTTCAATGGGCGGCCGGGCCGTCCGGTCAGGGGTCGGTCCAGGTACTGGAGTTCCTGTTCGCCTTCCTGCTCTCCGGCCTGATCGGGGTCGAGCGGCAGATCCGCCAGAAGTCCGCGGGCCTGCGGACGTACACGACGGTGGGCAGCGGCGCGGCGCTGTTCACCCTGGTGAGCAAGTACGGTTTCGCCGACGTGATGCGCGCGGGCACCGTCGAGCTGGACCCGTCGCGGATGGCCGCGCAGATCGTGTCGGGGCTGGGCTTCATCGGCGCCGGGGTGATCTTCGTGCACCGGGGCTGGGTGCAGGGGCTGACGACGGCGGCCACCATCTGGCTCACCGCGGCGGTGGGCTCCGCCGCGGCCGCGGGCCTGCCGCTGCTCGCGGCGCTGACCGTCGCGGCGTACTTCCTCGCGTCCTACGCGATCAGGCCGTTGCTCAACCGCCTGCCCGCGCTGCACCGGCCCGCGGTCTCGTACCGCATCGTCTACCGTCCGGGCAGGGGGGTGCTGCGGGACGTGCTGGACCAGTGCACCCGGGCCGGATTCGCCGTCTTCGAGCTGCGCACGCTGTCCGGCACGGACGGGGAACTCCCCGGCGAGGCCTCCGAGAAGCCCGTCGAGGTCGCCCTGTCGGTGCAGGGGCAGGGCGACGCCGGCGGGCTCACCGCGCAGATCGCGGCCGTGGCCGGAGTGCTGACCTGCGTCCGCGGCCGGTCCGACGAGGAGTGACGTCCCGGCCGCGGGGGAGAGCGCGTCAGCGGGCGCCGAGGGCCGGCAGGCGCTCCATGATCCGTTCCATGCCGCTGGTCCAGTTCGCCTCCAGGGCGGCGACGGCCTGTTCCATGTCGCCGTCGAGGAGGCACTGGGCGATCCGCTCGTGTTCCTCGGCGGCCCGTTCGAGGATCTCGTGATCGCCGACGACCACCCGCTCGTAGCGGTGGAGGGTGAGTTTGAGCGAGTCGATCAGCTCGCGCAGCCGGGCGTTGGAGCAGCCGGAGAGCAACAGCGCGTGCCAGGCGTCGTCGTAGCGCTCTATGGTGCCGTGCGGGGCCTGGGGCGCGGAGAAGGCGCGGGCCTCCGCCAGCAGCCGGGGCGCGATGGCCGAGAGGTGCGCGCGGTCGGAGGTCCGCAGCGCCAGCGACTCCAGGGCGATCAGGATGGCCGTGAGGTCGAGGAACTCCTGTCGGCCGGTGGGTGCGAAGCGAAAGCCCTTGCCGCGCTCGCTGGTGATGATGCCTTCGCGCTCCAGACTGATCAGCGCCTCGCGCAACGGGGTGCGGCTGACGCCCAGTTCCTCCGCGAGGTGGACTTCGTTGATCGACTCGCCGGGGGTGAACCGGCCGTGGCCCAGCCGCTCCAGGAGTTCGTCCTTCACCTGTTCGCGCAGCGGACGCCGCTCGATCGCCATCGGGCTTTCCCTTCTTCCTCGGTCCGTAGCGTACCGGCCGGGCGACTGGTCAGGCGGTCCCGGCGCCGTCCACGGCGATGATCGCGCCGCTGACGAACGTGGAGGCGTCACTGGCGAGGAAGGCGACCGTCTGGGCGATGTCCCGAGGCTGGCCGATGCGGCCGAGCGGTCGGTCGGCGGCGTCGGCGTAGAAGGCGTCCGGGCTCTCGCCGAGCTGGCGGGCCTCCTCGGCGAGCATACCGGTGTTGGTGTCGCCGGGGCACACGCAGTTGACGCGGATGTTGTCGGGGCCGTGGTCGATGGCCATGGCCCGGGTCATGTTGACGACGGCGCCCTTGGACGCGCAGTAGGAGACGGCCCGGCCGCCGCCCCGGATGCCCCAGCCGGAGCCGGTGTTGATGATGCTGCCGCCGCCGTTCGCAGCCATCAGCGGCACGACCAGCCCGCTGAGCAGCATGATGGAGCGGACGTTGACGGCCATCACCTGGTCCCAGTCGTCGTCGGTGATGTCGCAGACGGTGGACCGGCGGATGATCCCGGCGTTGTTGAACAGCACGTCGACGCCGCCGTGCAGGTCGACGGCGGTGCGCACGGCCCGTTCGCAGTCGGCGCGTTGGGAGACGTCGCAGCGGACGAAGGTGCCGCCGGTCTCCTTGGCGGCCTGCTCGCCGCGGTCGGCGTCGAGGTCGGCGAGGACGACGGCCGCGCCGAGTTCGGCCAGCAGCGCGGCGGTGGCCCGGCCGATGCCGGAGGCGGCGCCGGTGACGAGGGCGCGCTTGCCGTGGAGGTCGATCACTGGGGGCTCCTCTTCAGGGGGTCTCAGGGTGTCTCAGGGGGCGGGTCTCAGGCGGTCAGGCGGTAGACGGCGCTGGCGTGGCGGCCGGTGATCACCCGGACGTGCCCGGACAGGGCATCGTCCAGCTCCGGGTCGCCGGTGTCCAGCAGCAGCGGGCGGCCCGCGAGCGCGGCGAGCTTCGCCTCGGTGGCGAGGACGAGCAGCCGCTCGCGGCCGGCGGCGCGCAGCAGTTCGGGGGTGAACTGCTGGTTGCCGCGGCCGAGCAGGAAGCCCTGGCCGCCGATCGGCGAGAGCGCGATCCACGGGGCGGCGGGCAGGGCCAGCAGTTGGTCGGCCCGGGCGTCGCGGATCACGACCCGGGCGGCGCCGCCCGGTTGGAGGCGGAGCACGTCGACGCCGGTCAGGCAGGCGTCCGCCGCGCCGAGCGCCGTGGCGACGGCGTGCGTCGTGCCGCCCGGGCCGAGGGCGAGCAGCCCGCCGGGGCCGACGCGTTCGGCGACCTCGGCGGCGATGCCGCCCAGCGCCTCGGGGTCGGTGGCGGAACTGCCGGTCTTGCGCTGCTGGACCCGGGAGGGCAGGACCGGGACGGTCAGCCACCCGTGCAGGCGGGCGGACACCCGGCCCTCGCGTAGCGCCGCCTCGTCGCGGTCCACGACCTCGGCGGACGCCAGCCGGACGCCGCCGTTCGCCCAGGCCGCGGCCACCTCGGCGGCGGCGCGGGGGTGGACGGCGAAGACGGCGGAGTGCATCTTGACGCCGGCCGGGATGCCGAGGACGGGCGGTCCTGGCTCCGGACCGAGCGTGCCGAGCGGGCCGAGTGCGTCGAGCGTGCCGAGCGCGTCGAGGACGTCGCGGGCCGTGCCGTCGCCGCCGCAGAACAGCAGCAGGCCGGCGCCGGCCGCGACGAGGGCGCGGACGGCCGCGCGGGTGTCCGCCGCCGTGGTGCCCGGGCCGCCGGGCCGGTGGACCACCGTCGCGTCGAGGCCGGCCGCCCGCGCCGCGTCCGCACCCATCGGCCCGGCCACCGTGAGCAAGGTCGAGTGCGGTGCGAGCAAGCTGAACTGACGGAGCATCAGTTCTGTACGGGAGCTCGCGGCTGGCCGGGCGCCGAGGGCGCGGGCCCGCTGCTGGACCTCGGCGCCGTCGCTGCCCTTGAGGCCGACCCGGCCGCCGAGTCCGGCGACCGGGTTGACCACGAGCCCGACGGTGGGGCCGGTCGTCGGGTTCCCACCTGCCGGGCGGGCGGCGGAAGTTGGGCGACCGGCCCCGGGGCCCGTCGTCACGGCTGCTCGCCGAGGACCTTGCGGCGGTAGGCGCGCCAGCTGACGGCCCAGACCGCCGGGTCGTCCAGCGGTTCGTGCCGGATGCGGTGCACGGTGGAGTTGTGCGGGGCCGTACGGACGGTCTCCGGGTCCTCGTAGGCCTCGCGGGCGACCTCGGCGAGGATCGCGGCGTACTCGTCGAGGTCGGCGCGGGAGTAGGACTCGGTCGGCTCCAGCGTCATCGGCTCGGGGACGACGTACGGGTGGTGGCTGGTCCAGTAGTGGGTGCCGAAGTCGGCGGCGCGGTACCCGAGGTCCTCGCTGTGCAGGCCGGTGTCCTCGTTGAGCTGCTGCCAGCTGTAGCGGACCTGCTCGACGCGCGGCCGCCCCTTGGCGTAGGGCACGGAGACGCCGCGGATCCGCTGGACCTGGTGCATCAGGTAGTTGTTGTTGAGCACGGCGGTCTCGGCCACCTCGCGCAGCCCCGCGGCGCCCATCGACATGATCCAGGCGTAGGCGCGGACCAGGTTCGGGACGACGCCCAGGTAGGGGCGGATCTTGCCGATGGACTCCGGCCGGTCGTGGTCCAGGATGTACCGCTCGCCGTCGAACTCGACGGTGGGGCTGGGCAGGTGGGGCGCGAGCTCGGCGGTGACGCCGCAGGCGCCGGCGGCGGGGCCGCCGCAGGCGTGCGGGGTGGAGAAGGTCTTGTGCAGGTTGAAGTGGCACAGGTCGAAGCCGGCCTCGCGGGCCCGGGTGATGCCGAGGACGCCGTTGGCGTTGGCCTGGTCGTAGGCGCACAGGCCGCCGGCCGCGTGCACGATGCGGACGAACTCGGCGATCCGGGGGTTGTAGATCCCGGTGTCCTCGGGGTTGGTGATGAGCAGCGCGGCGGTGCGCGGGCCGACGGCGGCGCGCAGCGCCTCGATGTCGGGGTAGCCGTCCGCGTCCGGGTGCAGGGTGATCACCTTGAAGCCGGCGGTCTTGGCGCAGGCGGCGTTGGAGGGGTGCGAGAAGGCGGTGGTGATGACCTCGTCGCGCTGTTCCAGCTCGCCGCGGGCGGCGAAGTGGGCGCGGATGACGGAGACGTTGGTCCAGATCGCGGCGGAGCCGGCGCCGGGTTGCAGTGAGACCCGGTCCATGCCGGAGACCTCTTTGAGCAACTGCTCCAGCCGGTGGACGAGTTCGAGCACCCCTTGGACGGTCGAGGAGTCCTGGGCCGGGTGCAGGGCGGCGATGCGCGGGTCGCGGACGAAGGCGTCGTTGACCTTGGGGCTGTACTTCATGGTGCAGGTGCCCTGGCCGACGTCGACGTTGAGGTCGGCGCCGAGGTTCTCCTGGGAGAGCCGCAGGTAGTGGCGGAGCACCTGCTGCTGGCCGAGTTCGGGCAGCGCGGCCGGGGTGGCGCGGCGCAGCGCGGCGGGCAGGCGGTCGGCGGGGCTGCCGACGGCGGCGGTGACGCCGGGGCCGGGGGTCGGTGGCAGGATGCCGCGTTCGCCGGGCGCGCCCAGTTCGAAGATCAGTTTCTCGTCCCAGCGGGCCTGGTGGAAGCGGCGCAGGGCGGGCTTGGGGGCGATCCGCGGGTCGGTCCCGCCGCTGGTCTGACGGTCCGTCACTTGACGATCTCCTCAAGGGCGGTGGCGAGGCGGTCGATGTCGGCCTGGGTGTGGAGCTCGGTGACGCAGTAGCGGCCCTCGTGTTCCCCGGCCGGGGTGCCGGCGTGCAGGCCGCGGGCGAGCAGTGCGGCGGCGACCTCGGCGGCGGTGCGCCCGCCGGTGTAGCGGAGGGTGAAGTCGGCGAAGTGGACGGCCTCGGGGTCGGCGAGTTCCACGCCGGGGGCCTGGGCGAGGCGCCGGCGGGCGTAGGCGGTGTTGGCGAGGATGGTCTCGCCGATCTCGCGCATGCCGTGCGGCCCCATCAGCGAGAGGTAGACCCCGGCGGCGATGCCGTGCAGGGCGGCGGCGGTGCCGACCCACTCCTTGCCCTCCTCGCGCACGGCGAAGGAGGTCCGCTCGTAGGCGACGTCGCCGAAGCCGTACTCGCCCGGCACGTCGGTGGGGGTGAGGCCGAAGAGGCGGCTCGGGTACTCGGCCACCAGGCGTTCGTCGTCGGCGCTGGCGATGAAGCCCGCGTTGCCGCCGCCGAAGCTGGGGTGGATGCCGAGCGGCTGGAGGTCGCCGCAGGTGAGGTCGGCGCCGAAGGAGGCGGGCGGGGCGAGCACGCCGAGGCTCAGCGGGTTGGCGCCGACGACGGCCAGCGCGCCTGCCTGGTGGGCGAGTTCGACGTACTGCGGCAGTTCGGGGTCGATGCGGCCGCAGTGGTCGGTCAGTTCGGCGAAGACGGCGGCGGTGTCGCCGGCGGCGAGGGCGGCGCGGACGGCCCCGGGCTCGGCCGGGACGAGCACGAGGTCGTGGACGCCGCGCACGTAGTCGCGGATCCGGGAGAGCTTGTCCGGGTCGAGGTCGCCGACCAGGAGGAGGCGGCGGCGCCCGGTGGCCCGGCCGGCCATCCGCAGTGCGGTGGCGGCGGCCTGGAAGCCGTCGTAGGTCGGCACGTTGACGACGTCGACGGCCAGTAGTTCGGCCATCAGCGACTGGTACTCCCACAGGGCCTGGAAGCGGCCGTGGTCCTCGTACGGCTCGCCGGCGTAGGCGGTGAGGAACTCGCTGCGGTTGACGACCTCGTCGACCACGGCGGGCACGTGGTGGCGGTAGCAGCCGGCGCCGAGGAAGCTGCGGCCGGGCGGGACGGCGGTGTTGCGGGCGAGCAACTCCTCCATGTGGGCGACCAGTTGCGCCTCGGAGTCGAGTGGCTCGGGCAGTCGCAGCGGGCGGTCCAGGCGGAGCTCGGCGGGGATGTCGGCGTAGAACTCCTCGACGCTGTGCGCGCCGATCGCCGCCAGCATGGCCTTCTTCACGTCGGGGGCGGCGTTGGGGATGTACGGGTGGGTCCGGGGGGCGCGTGCGGTCATCCTGGCACCTTCCGCGATTTCGGTCACAAGCCTTGACGGCACTGTGTGTGCTGAGTTCTGTATACAGCATTCGGCATTCACTCTTCAGGAGGCAAGATGTCGGGAGGAAAGAACTCAACCGGCACCCGGCACAGACACCTTGACGCTCCGGCGGGCAACCGGGCCGGATCCGGACCGGGCCCCACCCGGCGCCGGGTCCTCGGCGCCGGGCTCGCGGGCGGCGCGCTGCTGCTGTCCGGGGCGACGGGCTGCGCCACCGGCGGCGCCGGCGCCCCCGACGCCAAACGGCTGGACGCGAGTTCGGGCGGCAAGGCCGCCGGGAAGATCACCATCTGGTCCTGGGACGTCGCCGCCAAGGCCATGCAACGGCTCGGCAAGGCCTTCGAACAGGCCCACCCCGGCACCACCGTCGACGTCGTCGACATCGGCTACGACAACGCCTACGACAAGATCACCGTCGGACTCGGAGCCGGCAGCGGACTCCCCGACGTACTGACCGTCGAGGGCCACCGAATGCCCACCTACATCGGCAACTTCCCCCACGCGCTGGTGGACCTGACCAGCCGGGCCGGCGGCCTCGCGAAGGACTTCGCGCCGTCCGTCTGGCGCACCGTCACCGACGCGGGCGGCCGCGTCCTCGCCCTGCCCTGGGACAGCGGCCCGTGCGCCCTCTTCTACCGCCGCGACCACTTCCAGCAGGCCGGAATCGACCCCGCCACCCTCACCACCTGGGACGACTACCTCGCCGCCGGCACCACCCTCAAGGACCGCACCGGCAAGAAACTGCTCATCCTGGACGCCAAGCAGGACAGCATGTTCGCCCTGCTGCTCCAACAGCAGGGCCAAGGCTGGTTCGTCGACGGCAAGGTCGCCGTCGCCTCACCCGCCGCCGAACGGGCGCTCACCCTGATGAAGCAACTCGTCGACCGGGGCCTGGTCGACTTCGAGAACGGCTGGGACGGCCTGGTCTCCGGCACCCACGACGGCAAGGCCGCCACCACCCCCACCGCCGCCTGGTGGGACGGCACCCTCACCGGCGACATGGCCGACCTGAACGGCAGGTTCGGCGTCGTCCCCCTGCCTGCGTTCGACCCCGGCGGCTGCCGCACCTCCAACAGCGGCGGCTCCACCCTCTCCGTCACCGCACAGAGCAAGAACCCCGAACTCGCCTGGGAATTCCTCTCCTTCCTGCTCGCCGACCGGGCCAACCAGGCCTCGATGATGGAGCACGAAGGCCTCTTCCCCGCCTACCTCCCGGCCCTGGACGACCCGTACTTCCAGCAGCCGGACCCGTACTACGCGAACCAGCCCGCCATGCGGCTCTTCGCCGACCTCGCCCGGTCCATCCCCACCGTCGAGACCACCGCCGACGACTCCAAGGCCGGCGACATCGTCAACACCGCCGTCAACCAGGTGCTGCACAACGGAGCCGACCCCGGCACCGTGCTGCGCTCCGCCGCCCGCCAGATCGCCACCGCGACCAGTCGCCAGCCGGCCCCGTAGGGACACGCGCCATGACCAGTCTCCAGGCCCCCGCCCCCCGGATGGCCGCCGCACCCGCGCGCACCACGCCCACCCGGCGACGACGGCTGCCACGCTCCGCGGCCTGGCTCTTCGCCGGGCCCACGGCCGTGCTCTTCATCCTCTTCTTCGCCTATCCGCTCGGCGCCAGCCTCTACCAGAGCTTCACCGCCCGCCGGGACGGCGCCACCGTCTGGGTCGGCCTGGACCAGTACCGGCGCATGCTGGACGACCCGGCCTTCCTGCACTCCCTGGTCAACACCGGGATGATCCTGGCCGTCCAGGTGCCCGTGATGATCGGGCTGGCGCTGGTGCTGGCCGTCCTGCTGAACCAGTCCTGGCTGCGCTTCCGGGCCGGCTGGCGGGCCGTCTTCTTCCTGCCCGCCGTCACCACGCTGGTCGCCTACGCCGTCGTCTTCCAGGTGCTGCTGCGCACCGACGGCGGCCTGGCCAACCAACTCCTGCACGCCCTGGGCGCCGGACCCGTCGACTGGCTCAACTCGCCCACCTGGGCCCGGATCTCCCTGATCGGCTCGGTCACCTGGCGCTGGACCGGCTACAACGCCGTCATCCTGCTCGCCGGCCTGCACGCCATCGGCCGGGACCAGTACGAGGCCGCCGCCCTCGACGGCGCGGGCACGCTGCGCACCTACACCAGCGTGATCCTGCCGCAGCTGCGGCCGGTGGTGCTGTTCTGCGTCATCACCTCCACCATCGGCACGCTCCAACTCTTCGACGAGAACTACGTGCTGACGCGCGGCGGCCCCGGCGACGCGACCCTCACCCCGGTGGTCTACCTGTACAAGGTCGGCTTCCAGCAGCTCGACTTCGGGTACGCGGCCGCGATCGCCTGGGTCGTGGTGCTGGTCATCGCGGCCGTCTCCCTCCTCCAGTTCCGGTTCTACGGAAGGGAACGCCGCCGATGAGCACCACCTCCGCCCGCCCCCGGCCCGCCCGGCCGGCGGCCGTCCGCCCACCGGCGGCCCGCCCGCTGACCGCCCGGCTCGGCCGCGGCGCCGTCCTGGCCGTGCTCGCCCTCGGCGCCGTCGTCAGCCTGGTGCCGTTCGCCTGGATGCTGATCGCCAGCACCCACAGCAGCTCCGAACTCTTCCACTCCCCGCCGCCGTTCCTGCCCGGCGGGGAACTGCTGCGCAACCTGGCGCACCTCCAGCAGAGCATCGGCTTCGGCCGGGTGCTGCTCAACAGCCTCGGCGTCGCCGTCGTCTACACCGCGCTGAGCTCCCTGCTGTCGGCCATGTGCGGCTACGGGCTGGCCAAGTACCGGTTCCGGGGCCGCGGGCTGCTGCTCGGGCTGGTGCTCGCGACCATGATGATCCCGCTCCAGGTGCTGCTCGTCCCGCTGTTCCAGATGATGGCCAGCGTCGGCTGGATCGACAGCTACCAGGCGGTCATCCTGCCCTTCCTGGCCAACTCGTTCGGCATCCTGCTGATGCGCCAGGGCTTCCTGGACTTCCCCGACGAACTCCTGGAGTCGGCGCGCATCGACGGCTCCGGCGAACTGCGCACCTTCTACCAGGTCGTCCTGCCGTGCGTGCGGCCTCAGTTGGGCGCGCTCGTGATCTTCACCTTCATGGGCCAGTGGAACAGCTTCATCTGGCCGCTGCTGATGCTCAACACCGAGGACAAGTACACCGTGCCGGTGGCGCTCAACACGCTGACCGGGCTGACCCACGTCGACTACTCCGGCCTCATGCTCGGCTCCCTGCTGGCCACCCTCCCGCTGGTGCTGCTCTTCCTGGTCTTCCAGCGGCAGTTCGTGGCCGGCCTGCTCGGCGGAGCGCTGAAAGGATGACCCCCCGCATGACCCCCCGCATGACCTCCCGCATCCCTTCCCGCGCAGGCGCACTCACCCGCGTCCCCGGCCTCCTCTACGGCGGGGACTGGAACCCCGAGCAGTGGTCCGAGGAGGTGTGGGCCGAGGACGTGAAGCTGATGGCCGAGGCCGGCGTCAACCTGGTCACCGTCGGGGTCTTCTCCTGGGCCCGGCTCCAACCCGCCGCCGAGAGCTGGGACTTCGGCTGGCTGGACCGCCTCCTCGACCTCGTCCACGGCCACGGAATCGCCGTCGACCTGGCCACCGCCACCGCCTCGCCGCCTGCCTGGCTGGTCCGCGCCCACCCCGAGCTGCTGCCCGTCACCGCCGACGGCGTCCGGCTGGAGTTCGGCTCGCGCCAGCACTACTGCCCCTCCTCCGCCGTCTACCGGGCCGCCGCCGCCCGGCTCACCCGGGCCCTCGCCGAGCGCTACCACGACCACCCCGCACTCGCCCTGTGGCACATCCACAACGAGTACGGCGACCACGTCCAGGAGTGCTTCTGCCCCGCGTCCGCCACCGACTTCCGGCGCTGGCTGCGCGAGCGGCACGGCGACGTCGACGAACTCAACCGCTCCTGGGGAACGGCGTTCTGGTCGCAGCGCTACGGCTCGTTCGACGAGATCGAACCGCCGCGCGCCGCGCCGGGGCCGGTCAACCCGACCCAGCTGCTGGACTGGCGCCGGTTCTGCTCCGACGCGCTGCTGGCCCTCCACCGCACCGAGAAGGCCGTCCTCGACGAGGTCTCACCGGGCGTGCCCGTCACCACCAACTTCATGTCGATGCTCAAGTCGCTGGACTACTGGGAGTGGAGCCGCCACGAGGACCTCGTCTCCGACGACGCCTACCCCGACCCGGCCGACCCCCGCACACACGTCAACGCGGCCATGAACTACGACCTGATGCGCTCCCTCAAGGGCGGCAAGCCGTGGCTGCTGATGGAACAGGCCCCCTCGGCCGTAAGCTGGCGGCCCGTCAACCTGCCCAAACGACCCGGCCTGTACCGGCTCTGGTCGCTCCAGGCGCTGGCCCGGGGCGCGGACGGCGTGCTGCACTTCCAGTGGCGCGCCTCCGTCGCCGGGGCCGAGAAGTTCCACAGCGCGATGCTCCCGCACCGCGGCACCTCCTCGCGCGGCTGGCGGGAGACCGTCCGGTTCGGGGCCGAGCTGCGCCGGCTCGGCGAGATCGCGGGCAGCCGGATCCGCGGGCGGGCGGCCGTCCTGCTCGACTGGGACAGCTGGTGGGCACTGGAGCTCGACGACCACCCCTCCGCGCGGATGCGCTGGCTCGACCTGCTCCGGCCCTGGTACGCGGCCCTCCACGACCGCGGCGTGACCGTCGACTTCGTCCCGCCCACTGGCTACCTCGACGGCTACCGGCTGCTGCTCGCCCCCAACCTGTACCTGCTCGACACCGCCACCGCCGACCGGCTCACCGCCTTCGTCCAGGCGGGCGGCCACCTGGTCTGCGGCCCGTTCAGCGGCATCAGCGACCGGCACGACCACCTCCACCCCGGCGGCCACCCCGGGCCGCTGCGGCCGCTGTTCGGCCTCGTCGTGGACGAGCACTGGCCGATCCCCGACGGCGCCGCCACCACCGTCCGGCTCGACGACGGCGGGCCGGAGCTGCGGGCCGAGCACTGGAGCGAATGGATCGACACCGAGGGCGCCGAGACCGTCGCCCGCTACGCGTCCGGCGAGCTGGCCGGCCTGCCCGCCGTCACCCGGCACCGCCACGGCACCGGCAGCGCCTGGTACCTCGGCTGCCACCTCGGCGCGGACGTCGGCCGGGTGCTCGACCTGCCGCTCGCCGAAGCCGAGGTGGGCGCCGAACTGCCCGGCCTGCCGGCCGGCGTCGAGGCCACCCGCCGCCGCGCCGCCGACGGCACCGACTACCTGTTCCTGCTCAACCACGGCCCCGCCGCATGCCGGGTGGCGCTGGACCGGCCCGGCACCGACCTGCTCACCGGGGCCGACACCGGCCGGGGCCTCACCCTCGCGCCGCTCGGCGCCGCCGTCGTCCGCGTCCCCGCGGCCGGCCCCGACCCGGCCTCCCCACCTCCGTCTCAGTCCACGCCCCCGTCCACGCCCGCCGAGGAGCGCACATGACGCCGTTGTCCCGCCGCCGACTCCTGGCCGCCACCGCCGCCACCGGCACCGCCCTCGCCGTGGTCGGCGGCGTCGCGCCGACCGCCCACGCCGACGACCGGCAGGCCGCCCCGTCCGACCTGCCGGACCTGTCCGACCTGGCTGACCCGTCCGCTCTCTCCGACCGCTACGCCGACGTCCTCGACCTGCACGGCACCCCCGCGCAGGCCTACCCCGGCGACGCCACCGGCAACAACCCGATCAACGTCTTCGCCGACCTCGGCGCCTGGCACGCCTACGCCCTGCCGCGCCCGCAGGACCCGCTCGGCGGCTTCACCGGCCCGCTCCACCTCGCCCAGGAATACCCGTGGTGGCTCAGCGACGGCCTCAACCGCCTCCAACTGACCGAGCAGGGAAAGGTCCTGGACCTCGCCGCCGGCGGCGCCCCCCGGCTCACCTCGCTGCCCGGATTGCTGCGCCAGTCCTACGACCTCGGCGGCCGCCTGGCGCTCACCCTGGAACTGCGCTTCGCCGGCAACCGCACCGCCCTGGTCAGGGCCCGGCTGGCCAACGGCGGCCCGGCCGAGCGGAACCTCCAGGTCGCCTGGACCGGGGCACTGCTGCGCCCGGCCGCCGGCCCCCAGCACGACGCCCCCGCCCTGGTCGCCGCCGAGCGCGGCATCGCCGTCCGGTTCGCCCGGGTACGGCAGACCTGGGACTACCTCACCGACGGCACCGAGCGCTTCGAAGTCCGCCACGCGGCGCCGGTGCGCACCACCGTCAGCGGCGACGGCCACCGCACCGAACTGGCCGGGGCCGTCCGGCTGGCCCCGGGCGCGGCCCGCACCCTGGACTGGGCCGAGAGCTACACCTTCACCGACGCCGAGCACGCCCGCGCCGTCGCCGAGGCGGACGCCGCGCTGCGCGCCCCCGACCGGGTCGCCGCGGCGGGCGCCGCCCGCTGGGCCGGGTACGTCGCCCGGGCGACCGAGGGCGTCCCCGCCGCGCGCCGCCGGACGGCCGTCAAGTGCGTGCAGACCCTGGTCACCAACTGGCGCAGCCCGGCCGGGCGGATCCGGCACGACGCCGTCACGCCCACGCTCTCGTACAAGTGGTTCAGCGGGG
This sequence comes from Kitasatospora sp. NPDC058243, assembly GCF_042882025.1. NCBI lineage: Bacteria > Bacillati > Actinomycetota > Actinomycetes > Kitasatosporales > Streptomycetaceae > Kitasatospora > Kitasatospora sp. NPDC058243. Next base: position 9,985 of record NZ_JBHVWW010000054.1, on the reverse strand, counting down.
TCTGGGCCTGGGACACCTGGAAGCAGGCCGCCGGCACCGCCGTCTTCGCCCCCGACCTGGCCGCCGACCAGATCCGGGCGATGTTCGACCACCAGATCCGCCCCGACTCCGCCGACCGCCCGCAGGACGCCGGGATGATCCCGGACTGCGTCTTCTACAACGACCCGAGCACCGGCGGCGGCAACTGGAACGAGCGCAACTCCAAGCCCCCGCTGGCCTCCTGGGCCGTCTGGGAGGTGTACCGACGCGGCGGCGACCGGGCGTTCCTGCGCGAGCTGCTGCCCAAACTGACCGCCTACCAGGACTGGTGGTACCGCACCCGGGACCACGACGGCGAAGGCCTGTGCGAGTACGGCGCCACCGTCGACCCGGGCAACGCCGCCCCGGCGGACTGCCTGGCGGCGGCGGCCTGGGAGTCCGGCATGGACAACGCGCCGCGCTTCGACGCCGCCCTCGGCGCCGCCGTCGTCGCCAACCGCAGCGCGCAGGGCGCCCTGCTGGGCTGGTCGCTCACCCAGCGCTCCGTCGACCTCAACGCCTACCTGGCCGCCGACCACCGGGCCCTGGCCGCCATCGCCGCCGAACTCGGCGACCGCACTGCCGCCCAGCGGCTGCGCGGACGGGCCGAGGCGATCGACCGGGCCGTGCGCGACACCATGTTCGACCCCGCCACGGGCTGGTTCCACGACACCGACCTGGCCACCGGCGCCCGCCTCACCGCGCGCGGGCGCGGCATCGAGGGCGCCATCCCGCTCTGGTCCGGCACCGCCTCACCCGCCCAGGCCCGCGCGGTCCGCAGGCTCCTGCTCGACCCGGCCGAGTTCGGCACCGCGCTGCCGTTCCCGACCGTCGCCCGCAGCTCGCCCTCCTTCGACCCCGCCGGGTACTGGCGCGGGCTGGCCTGGATCGACCAGACCTACTTCGCCATCGAAGGCCTGCGCCGGTACGGCTGGAACCAGGACGCCCGCCGGGCGACGGACCGACTCCTGACCACGGCCGCCGGGCTCGGCGGCGACGGTCCGCTGCGGGAGAACTACGACCCGCTGACGGGGGAGGGGCGGAACTCGACCAACTTCAGCTGGTCCGCCGCCCTGCTCCTGCTGCTGCTCCGCGCCTGACCGATTTGGCCCGGAGCTGCCCCGTCCTGGCATGATCGGGGCATGGTCGAACGAGTCATTGCAGCGTGTGACGGAGCAGCCAAGGGCAACCCCGGTCCGGCGGCCTGGGCCTACGTGGTGGCGGACGCCGCCGGGGTGCCCCAGCGCTGGCAGGCCGGTCCGCTCGGGCACAGCACCAACAACGTGGGCGAGCTGACGGCGCTGGAGCAGCTGCTGGCGTCGACGGACCCGGCCGTCCCGCTGGAGGTCCGGCTCGACAGCACGTACACCCGCGACGCGGTGACCAAGTGGCTGGTCGGCTGGAAGCGCAACGGCTGGAAGACCGCCGCCGGCAAGCCCGTCGCCAACCGCGAGCTGATCCAGCACATCGACGAGCTGCTGACCGGGCGGGACGTCACCTTCGTGTACGTCCCCGCCCACCAGGTGAACGGCGACCCGCTGAACGCCATCGCCGACAAGGCCGCCAGCGACGCCGCCCGCCAGCAGCAGGCCGCGGGCGGAACCGCCGCCGACCTCCCGGAGCCGGACCCGGCCCGGACCACCCCGGCGCGGGCCGCCCGCCCGGCCTCCTCGTCGGTCTCCTCGTCGGCGGGTTCGTCGGCCGGCCCGTCGGCCGGCTCGTCCGCGGCGAAGAAGCGCTCCTCGGGCGGTTCGCGGACCCTGGCCGCCCGCTTCCCCGGCACCTGCCCCTGCACCCGCTCCTACGCCAAGGGCGACACCATCACCAAGGTGGGCAGCAGCTGGGGACACCCGGAGTGCGCAGGAGCCCACGCGTAGGTCCGGTCCGACGCCGGGCGGGCCGACACCGGCCCGCCCTGGTCGCACTCACCCCCGAGGTGGAGCCGGGTGGAGCCGGGTGGAGCCGGGTGGAGAAGCACTCCGGCGAATTCTCCACCCCCGCGCCGAGGCTGACGACACCTCAGCAGTCCTAGCGTCGGACGCATGACCCGACCTACCGGCCGCACCACGGCCCGCGCCGGCGGCGCGCTGCTCACCGCCGCCCTCCTGCTCGCCGCACCACTCGCACCGACCGCCGTCGCGGCCCCGGCGGCCCAGCTCTCCTGGGGGCCCTGCCCCGCGCCGACCCCGAACGCCAACGGCGTGCCGTTCCCCCGCGACCCGCGCCAGCAGTGCGCGACCCTGCGGGTGCCACGGAACTACCAGGACCCGGACGCCGGCACGATCACCCTCACCGTCTCCCGGCTGCGCACCGCCGACCCCGCCCACCGGCGCGGCACCCTCGCCGTGGTGCCGGGCGGGCCGGGCGGCTCCGGACTCGACTACCCGGGCGAGATGGCGAAGCTGCTGCCGGCGGACGTCCTGCGCTCCTACGACCTGATCGGCTTCGACGAGCGGGGGGTGGGCAACAGCACCCCGGTCCACTGCGACCTGTCCGCCGCCGACCGGGACGCCCAGCTCAACTACCCCTTTCCCGGCCCCGACGGCTCGATCACCGCCAACCTCGACCAGGCCCGGCGGGTGGCCGACGGCTGCGCGGCGGCGAGCGGCGGCTACCTGGCCGACGTGACCACGGCCAACTCGGCCCGCGACCTGGACCGGATCCGGGCCGCCCTGAGCCTGCCCCGGATCTCCTACCTGGGCAGCTCGTACGGCACCTACCTCGGCCAGGTCTACGCCACCCTCTTCCCCTCGCACACCGACCGCGTGGTGCTGGACAGCACGGTGCCGCCGGGCGGGCTGGAGCAGGGGTTCAGGCTGTTCAGCGAAGGCTTCGACGACTCCTTCCCGGCCCTGGCCCGCTTCGTCGCCGCCCAGGACGCCACCCTGCACCTCGGCGCCACCCCCGAGGCGGTCCGGGCGAGCTACCTGCGGCTGGCCGGCGAGGTCGACCGCGACCCGCTGCCGCTGTCGGGCGGCCGGCTGCTCACCGGCGGCGGCCTGCGCAGCGTCGTCTACGCCTCGCTGGTCAAGCCGAGCTACTACCCCCTCGGTGCGCGGGTCCTGCAACTGGCCGAGGAGCGCGACACGACTCCGGCCCAGGCCCAGGCCCAGGCCCCGGTTACGGCTCCGATGCCGGCGGGCGCGGGCACCGGCGGTTCGGGCGGCAACCCGCTGCCGCAGGTCATCCCCGACAACTTCCTCGCGGCCCAGTTCGCGGTGATCTGCGGCGACTCGGCCTGGCCTCGCGACCCGGCCGCCTACGCCGCCCGCACCGCCGCCGACCGGGCCCGCTACCCGCTCACCAACGGCATGAGCGGCAACGTCTGGCCGTGCGCCTTCTGGCACTACGGCCCGAAGGAACCGCCGGTCCGGGCCGACCCGGACGGCCCGCGCAACATCCTGATGCTGCAGAACCGGTACGACCCCGACACCACCTACAACGGCGCCCGGCAGACCCGGCGCGCCTTCGGGCACCGGGCGGCGATGGTCACCTTCGACACGACCGCGCACGGTGTGGACTTCACCGACCCCCGGGTGCTCGCGCCGTTCACCGCCTTCCTGCTCGGCGGCCGGCTCCCGAGCTGAGCAGACGTACGGCCGGGGCCCCGACCCGGGCCCCGGCCGTACGTCCGTACCTCCGCTCAGGGCTGGGCGACCCCGCTGCGGGCGCCGCTCTCGGCCCGGACCGTGCGGGCGGCCGGCACGGACAGGCGTTCCTGGTGGTCCGGCGGGTAGAACTGCCGGGCCCAGTGCCGCAGGGCGCCGATCGGCCCGTCGCCCGGGGCGAGCCGGGCCGGCGGTGTCCGCCGAGGAGACCGCCGCGACGACCCCGGCCGGGCGTCGCGGAAGTCCTAGCGATCCGCCGCTTCGACGGCGCTCAGCGGGGCCGCCAGGTCCTCCAGGCTGCGCCGTTCCGCCCGCACGCCGATCGCGGCCTCGACCAGCCCGGCGGCCGTCATCAGCGCCGCCCCGATGCAGAACGCGAGCGTGGTGTCGGAGACCTTCCCGCTGCTCACCAGGCCGTTGAAGAGCAGCGGGCCGCTGATGCCGCCGACCGCCGTGCCGACGGCGTAGAAGAAGGCGATGCACATCGCCCTGGTCTCCAGCGGGAAGATCTCGCTGACCGTCAGGTAGGCCGCACTCGCCCCCGCCGAGGCCAGGAACAGCACGGCCGTCCAGCAGGCCGTCATGCCGGCCGCGCTCAGCGCGCCCTGCTGGAACAGTGCGGCGGTGCCGAACAGCAGCACGCCGGAGCCGATGTACGTGCCGGCGATCATCGGCACCCGCCCGACCGAGTCGAAGAGGTGGCCCAGCAGCAGCGGGCCGAGGAAGTTGCCGACCGCGATGACCGCGAAGTAGTAGCCGGTGTCGCCCTCCGGCACGTCGAAGTAGAGGGTCAGGATGACGGCGTAGCCGAAGGTCACGGCGTTGTACAGGAACGCCTGCCCGATGAAGAGCGAGAGGCCGAGCACCGTGCGGCGCGGGTAGCGGCGGATCACGGTGCGGGCGATCGTGACGAAGCCGAGCGGGCCGCGCTCGCGGATCAGGATCGGCCGGTCGGTGACGGCCGGCAGTGGTCGGCCGGTCTCCCGCTCCACGACCCGCTCGGCCTCGGCCACCACCTCCTCGGCCTCCGGCGCCCGCCCGTGGGTGAACAGCCAGCGCGGGCTCTCCGGGACGTGCCGGCGGACCAGCAGGATCACCAGGCCCAGCACGACACCGATCCCGAAGGCGAGCCGCCAGCCCACGTCGGTGGCGAACAGCGCGGTGTTCAGCAGCGCGACGGAGGCGAAGGCGCCGAGCGCGGCGCCGATCCAGAAGCTGCCGTTGATGATCAGGTCGACCCGGCCGCGCACCCGGGCCGGGATCAGCTCGTCGATCGCCGAGTTGATCGCCGCGTACTCGCCGCCGATGCCGAACCCGGTGAAGAAGCGGCAGAGGAAGAAGAACCAGGCCGTCCAGGACAGCGAGGTCACGGCGGTCGCCGCCAGGTAGACGGCGAGCGTCACCATGAACAGCTTCTTGCGCCCGAGCCGGTCGGTCAGCCAGCCGAAGAACAGCGCGCCGGCGCAGGCGCCCGCCACGTACACGGCGGCCGCGATCGTCGTCACCTGCGTCGTCGAGATGGCGATGCCGCTGCCGGGCTGCGCGAGCCTGGCCGCCATGTTGCCGACGATCGTCACCTCAAGGCCGTCCAGGATCCAGACGGTGCCCAGGCCGATCACGATCCGCCAGTGCCAGCGGGACCACGGCAGCCGGTCCAGCCGGGCCGGCACGTTGGTCTCGATGACCCCGGTTCCGGCGGACCCGGACCCGGACCCGGCTTCGGCCCCGGGGGCCGTACCGCCGTGCGGGTTCCGCGCGGATGACTTCGCCGGATCGGCCATGCGGGGCTCCTTCGCTCGCCGTATCGAGACGCCCCGTCTGCCCGCTTTCCGCAGGATCGAACGCGGGCGCCCTCTTCGCTACGCTCGGTGAGCTTCGATGCTCCCTCCGTCATCATCCCCCGAGGGCGGAGGCGCCGCCCGGGGAGGCGTTCCTCCTGACGGGTGACGGGTGACGGGCGGCGGCGACGGGCGGACCCGGCTGTGGAAGGCGTCCGGGCTACTGCTCGACGTACTTGCGCAGTACCTGCTGGTAGTCCGCGAACTCGGGCTCGGTGTGCAGCTTGGAGACGTCCTTCTTCAGGTAGACCATGCTGGGGCAGCTGGGTTTGGCGCTGCCCAGCAGATGCTCGGTGCCGACCTTCTTCCCCGTCCTGGCCTCGTACACGGTCACCTCGTACTTGCCGCGGTAGAGCTTGAGGGTGTCCGAGGTGAACTTGCAGTCGGTGAGGAACTCGCCCTCGTCGGGTGAGTCCAGGCAGGCGATCAGCTGGACGCGGTACGGGTCCAGGCGGGTCGCGCTCCAGTAGTCCGGCGAGCCGGCGGTGGGGGAGGCGGGGTGCGAGGAGCCGGACTCGCTGAGGGTGAACATCGCGACCGGGTGCGGCCCGGCGCCGGTGTGCTCGGCGGTCTTGGGGAAGTACTTGCGCGCGATGTTCGACGCGCAGCCGGCGTCGAGGTCGGAGAGCCGGCTGAGTGCCTTGTCGCTCGCCTTCGGCTCGAAGATCACCCAGTAGACGCCGTACCCGAGGACTCCGACCATCGCCAGCGCGACCACCCGTGCGGCGATCGTCCGTCCCTTGCGCTGGCCGGGTGTCAACTGCCGTGCGGCGCCGGTGGCGGCGCGCTTCCTGGTCGCCACGGCGTAGGCGATGAAGAGGATCGGGGACGCCGCCACGACGGCGAACAGCACGCCGATCGGGGCGTTTCCACCGTTGAACGCGATCATCGAGAAGACCACCGAGATCGCGGCGAGCAGGACTATCAGCTTGGCCATGAACATGCCCTCCCACAGGTCGACAGCAGCCGCGAGACTACCGCTGCCGGGGCGGGGCGCGGGCGCCTGCACCCGGTCCGGACGCGCCCCCGGGGCCCGCCGCCGTCGCCGCCCCGGTGTTCCGCCGCAATTCCACCCGCATTTCCGCACCATCGGTGATTTTCTTCCCGCCCCTTTCCGGAGCCCATGCGAAGTCGATTTCCGGGGGTGGTGGAGCCGGGGTCGAGAGGTGCTGGAAAGGGCTTTCCGGCGGGGGTGCGGTGTGTTGTGGTGGGGTGGTGGAGGAGCCGGGCCGCACCCCCGTGGCGGCCCGGCCCGGGCGGACAGCCGCTGGTGGGCGGCGTAGACGCTCGCGCATGGATGTGAGTGCGGTGGCTATGGTTCGCCGACTCGGGGTGGATTTGAATGGTGCCATGACGACGAACCGACCGGGCTCGCAGAGCGGTAGGGGCCCGCGGATCGCGTCGGACCTCCCGGGCGCCGCCGGCGCCTTCGGGGGGTCGGTTCCGTCAGTTTCCTCCGTCTCTCCGAATGAGGTGCTTGTGATGACTCGTCAGGGTGTTGTGGATCTTCCGGTCGGTGCTGGTGTGGTGCTGGTGGTGGGTGGGACGGGTAAGACCGGTCGGCGGGTGGCGGAGCGGTTGGCGGGGTTGGGGTACGGGGTGCGGGTGGGGTCGCGGTCGGGGGCGGTGGCGTTCGACTGGCACGACGAGGGGACGTGGGAGGCGGCGCTGGAGGGGGTGAGTGCGGCGTATCTGACGTACTACCCGGATCTGGCGTTTCCGGGGGCGGTGGAGGCGGTGGGGGCGTTCGCGCGGTTGGCGGCGCGGTGTGGTGTGGGGCGGCTGGTGCTGCTGTCGGGGCGTGGTGAGGAGGCGGCGGAGGCGGGGGAGAAGGCGGTGATGGAGTCGGGGGCCGCGTGGACGGTGGTGCGGTGCGCGTGGTTCAACCAGAACTTCAGTGAGAGTTTCTTCCTGGATCCGGTGCTGGCGGGGGAGTTGGCGTTGCCGGTGGGGGGTGCGGTGGAGCCGTTCGTGGATGCGGAGGACATCGCGGAGGTGGCGGTGGCGGCGTTGACGCGGGCGGGGCATGCGGGGGAGGTGTACGAGTTGACGGGGCCGCGGTTGCTGTCGTTCGCGGAGGTGGCGGTGGAGTTGTCGCGGGCGACGGGTCGTGAGGTGCGGTTCGAGGCGGTGTCGGAGGCGGTGTACCGGGGGGTGTTGGAGGAGGCGGGGCTGCCGGGGGACTTCGCGGAGTTGTTCTCGGTGATCCTGGACGGTCGTAACGCTTCGTTGGGGGACGGGGTGCGGCGGGCGTTGGGGCGTGAGCCGCGCGACTTCGCCGACTTCGCCCGCGAGGCCGCCGCCTCGGGCGTGTGGAACGTGTGATCCGGCTCGCCGGTGGCGGCCCGAACAGGCCGCCACCGGGCGGGCGTTGGTCGTGTATCCGGACATAACAGTGGAGGTTTGGCCATGTCGGACGGCAAGCAGGTCTGGTCGAGTGAGCAGGGCGTGGGCGCGCTGCCCGGGCACATCCGGGGTTTCGGGCTGATGCACGTGGCGATGCGCCGGGACGCCGCGCGGCTGAGTGCGGCCGCCGCCCGGGGTTCGTCCGCGGGCGGCTGGGGCCCCGCGGCGGCCCTGGCGGACTGGTTCGGCCGACTGCGGGCCGTCATCGACTGGCACCACCACAGCGAGGACGAGATCCTCTGGCCCTTCCTGCGCGAGCGGCTGGCCGGCTTCGACGGCGGCGGCATCCTGGAGCAGGACCACGAAGCGCTCGACCGGACGATGCGCCGGGTGGCGGAGGTGCTCTCCGCCCGCCGGATCGCCGAACTGCCCGAGGCCGCGGCGGGGTTCGAGAACCTGATCCGCGAGCACCTGGGCCACGAGGAGCCGGTGGTGTTCCCGGCTCTCGCGGGCCTGCCGGTGGACGAGTACCTGCGGGTGGAGCGGCGGATCATCCAGAGCGCGCCGGGGCAGGTCATGACGTACCTGCAGCCGTGGATGTTCGACGGCGCGGACGCGGCGTCCGTGCGGGCCGTGTCGGCCACCATCCCGGGCCCGGTGCGGCTGATCGGCCGTACGGTGCTGGAGCGCCGGTACCGGCGCACCCTGAACCCGGTTCTGTGACCGTCGGCCCCTTCCCAACTCCTCCCGGCACCCTCCGGTGCCGCAAGTGCCCTGGCGCGTAGTGGGGTTCCGGTTGTCGCGGTTCCGTTGCGGGTGGCACCGCACGGTGGGTGGTGTCGTTCGTTCCGCTGTTCGTCGGCACCGCGCCCTGCGGGGCCGGGAGAGTGAAAAGGGGTCCTGTGATGCGTTCGGATCAGAGGTCGGCACCGGTGTCGTACGCCGTCCCGTCGGCCATCGGCGGTGTGCGGCCGGGGAGTTCACCGCACGGCGGAACCGCCGGGCAGGGTCGCGCCGCCGGGCCCGTCCTGGCGGGCGCCACCATCGCGATGGGCCTGATGGCGGGCCTGTTCTTCGCCTTCGACGTGTCCGTGATGCCCGGCCTCGCGGCCGGGGACGACCGGACGTACGTGACGGCGATGCAGCACATCAACTCGTCGATCGAGAACGGGATGTTCGGCCTGGTCTTCGTCGGCGCCTTCGCCGCCACCGGCGTGGCGGCCTGGCTCCAGCACAAGGCCGGCCGGCGCCAGGCGGCGCTGTGGGCGGCCGGGGCGACGGTGCTTTACGTGGTGGCGCTGATGGTCACGATGGGCGTCAACATCCCGCTCAACAACGAGCTGGCGGCGGCCGGAGACCCGTCCCAGATCCACGACTTCGCGGGCGTGCGCGCCAAGTTCGAGGGCAGCTGGGTCGCTGCCAACATGCTCCGCACGCTGCTCTGCACGGCAGGCCTGGCGGCCCTGAGCCGCTCGCTGGTCCTGCACGGCCGGTTCAGCCGCCTGGGCCGCTGAGCGGCCCGGCCGCGCGCCGCAGGGCTGCGCGGCCGCGGGGATGCCCGTCCGCCTCGTGCGGGCGGGCCTTCGTGCGTTTCGGGTGCGGTAGGCCCGGTGGCGGGCCTGGTGGTGGGGCGCCCGAGTGCGCCGGGGCGTGCGCCGGTGCGCCGGGCCAGTGCTGTCGGTCAAGTCGCCTGGGGCGTCCTGGACTTGGCGATCCGGGGGCTATGGGTGGAGCATGGGCGGGCCCGGTCGTTGCGGCGCGCTTGCGCCGCTGCCGGGCCGTACGGTGGTCGGCGTGTCCGGTGAGCTGGAGAGGGGGCGGGGTCTGTGGTGGCGGTGGTACGTCCGTACCTGATCCGGGGGAGAGCGGTTCCCCTGGCCAGATATCTGGCGGAGGAGGACATCGAGGGTCTGGTGGCGTGCTCGTGCATCGGGAACGAGGTCACGATCGACCTCGTGGACACCCGGATCCTGGTGACCCTGGCGGACGTGGCCGGGGCGGTGCGACTGAACTTCGACATGGTCCAGGACGGTCCGGCCAAGGCGCGTTCCTGGTCCCGGCGCCTGCCGGGCGACGCGGGGCCGGGCGAACTCGCGGCGCGGATAGCCGTGGACGTGCGGACGCTGGCCCGCGAACTGGCCCCGCTGCGGCGCAACCCCCCGCGCAGGCCGGGAG
>NZ_JBHVWW010000053.1:0-64294 GCF_042882025.1 Kitasatospora sp. NPDC058243 | reverse complement strand
GCGGGGAGGGGTTTTTTGGTGTGGAGGAGGTGGGTGGGGCCGCCTCCCGACCCACAGGAGACCGGGACAAGCCCTTCGCCGTTTGGGCGGGGCAGAAGCGGCGACGGGAGCAACTGAGCTGGGGTGGGGGGCTCAGGGGCGGAGGAGGTGTTCGGCGAGGTCGACGGCTTCGCGGAGGGGGACGAGGCGGCAGTCGGTGGTGCCGAGGTGGGTGGTGGTGATGCCGGTGGCGGCGGCGAGGACGCGGGTGCCGAGGTCGGCGAAGTGGAGGTCGTCGAGCTCGGGGGCCCGGAAGGTGAGCCAGCCGTCGGGGCCGACGCAGCGGTATTCGCGCAGGGGGACGTCGGGCATGCGCTGGTCGGCGAGGTGGAAGGCGGTGAAGCGGGCCATCGGGACGCCGAGCATCAGCACCCGGGCGTCGAGGTCGTAGAGGCGTCCGAGCGGGGACTCGGGGCCGAGGTGGGAGGTGAGGGGGTGGTGGGCGGTGATCTCGCGGGCGTGCCGGCCGAGGGCCGTCCAGGAGGTCTGGGGGTGGCGGCTGCGCAGGGCGCCGGGGCGGGTGCGGATCTCCTCGGAGAGGGCGCCCATGGTCGGCGAGCAGGGGGTGGTCGCCGGGTCGAACCGCGGCATCCGGGCCCGGTAGGCGGCGGTCTCGGCCGGGGTGAGGCCGGCGGTGGCGGTCTGGTGGATGCGCGAGGTGGCGGAGTTCTCGGGGGTGGCGGTGTAGGCGACCAGGGTGCCGCCGGGGCCGAGGACGTGGAGCAGCGCGTCGGCGACGGTGGCGGCGCCGCCGTCCACCGGGCCGAGGGCGCGCAGGGAGGCCTCGACGTGCACCACCATGCCCGGGCGGACGCCGAGTTGGGCGAACCCGGCGGCCAAACCCCCAGCGGTGAGGGCGGTGCCGGTGAGGGCGGTGCCGGCGAGAGCAGTGCCGGTGAGAGCAGTGACGGTGCGCATGGCCGCTCCTCTGGGTCAGACCTCGGCGTGGCGGGCGCGGCCGCGCTCGTGACCACGCTCGTGACGGGCCCGTTCGGCGGCCCGTTCGGCGGCGACGGGCAACGGTACGGCGAGCCACGGTGCGACGCTCTCACGCATGCCGTCGGCGAAGCGCAAGCCGAGCGCCGTGAGTGCGCCGGATCCGGCCAGCCGGTCGACGGCTTCGGCGGTGTACCGGCGCCAGAGCGCGAACTGGGTGCGCGCCCGGTCGGCGGCCTCGCCCGGCAGCCCGTCGTAGGCGAGCGCGCGGGTGCCCCAGTACTCGGTGACGGCGAGGTGCGCGTAGGTGCCCTGCAGCAGGCCTTCGAGCGGGCGCGGATCGGGCCGCCAGGGCGCGAGGTACAGCTGCTCGTCGGCCGGGTCGTGGAGGTCGAACAGGTCGAGTACGGCGCCGAGTTTGACGTGCTGGAACTCGTGCGCGAGCAGCAGTGCGAGCGTCGGCGCGGTCGCGGGCCGGGCGATGCCGACCGCGCCGTGGGCCTGCCGGGCGGCCGAGCTGACGTCCCGCCCGGCGGGGCCCGGCCGGAGCGGGGTGATGGTGGTGAGGCCGGCCCGGAGGCCTTCCGCGTACGCGGGCAGGTCGTGCCCGAGCAGTTCCCAGGCTTCGCGCAACGCGCCCGTCCAGTCGAGCAGTTCGCCGTCGGAGAGCCGGCCGGCCACGGCGTGGTCGTGGCTGTCGCGCAGCGGGTCGACGTCCTCCAGGGTGACCGTCCACCCTCCGGCCAGCCGGACCCGCCGCAGCGGCTGGTCCAGGGCGGCGGACACCGATCCGTCGGACGCCCGCACGCTGAACCCGTCGGCCAGGCCGGTGACGACCGCCTCCCCGTCCGGGGCGGCGGTCCGCCCGAGGGTCGGCAGGTGCAGCCACCCGCCGCGCACCGGCACCGCGACCGCGTCCCCCCGCCCGGCGCGGACGGCGGCGGCGGCGGCCAGGGCGGCCAGCGGGCCGAGCCCGACGGTGAGGTCCCCGGCGAGCCGGCGGGCGGCCCAGGCGCGGGCGTACGGGTGGGCGAGGACGGTGTCGACGGCGGCGGGTGCGCTCGCGTCGAGTTCGGACAGCAGCGCCCAGGCCGCCGATCCGGGCTGCCCGGAGGCGTCCCAGGCGGCGGCCAGCATGGCCCGGGTGAGGGCGAGTTGGGCGCGGGACAGGGCCCGTACGGTGTCCTGGTCCCCGTACCCGCGGGCGAGCTGGTCGAGCTGCCGCTCGGTGAGGGTGGCCGGCACCACCGGCTCCCCGGCCTGGGCGGGCACGGAAGGGCCCGCCGCGGCAGCGGAACCGGCGGCGGAACCGGCCGCGGAAGCGGCGGCGGAACTGGCAGCGGACCCGGCGGCGTCGCCGGCGAGTTCGTTGATGAGCTTCATGAGGTCACCGCAGTAGACGGAGGGATTGTCGAAGCCCGTGTCGGCCCGGTACCGGTGGGCGTACAGGCCGCCGCCGCAGCTGCGGACGACCGGGCAGGCCCGGCAGGCGGCGCTCAGCCCGGCCAGCCCCGACTGGCGGGCGGTCATGCCGGGGTGCAGCGCGACCTGGTCGAGGCTGTGCGCGAAGACGTCGTACCCCGTCTCCGGCGCGCCGTCGTAGGCGGTCTTGAGGCTGTCGGCCTGTTCGAAGCTGCCGTCCGTCTCCAGGACGACCAGGTCGGAGGGTTCCAGGCCGAGCGATTCGGTGAGGCTGGAGAGCCCGTGCAACGTCCGGTGGACGGATTCGAAGGTGCGGACGGCGAACGGGCGGCCGTCGGCGTCCCATCTCCGGTACACGGCCAACAGCCAGTCCGCGTACGGTGTTTGCGCACCGTCGGCGGCCGGTTTCGGCCGGTCCTCCCAGGTGGCGTGCGGCAGCAGGAAGTCGACGGCGGGGGGGTCGAGTTCGGCCAGGGCGCGGTAGACGGCGTCCGGGTCGTTCTCGATGTCGACGGTGCAGAGCAGCCCGGCGTAGAGGTGCCGGTACGCGGGCCGGCGCAGCCGCTCGACCGCCCGCAGGACGTGCGGGTGGCTGCTGCGGCCGTCGGCGAAGCGGCGGTGGCGGTCGTTGGCGGCGCGGTCGCCGTCGAGCGAGATGCCGACCCTCATGCCGACTTCGGCGAAGAGTTCGCAGTAGGCGTCGTCCAGTTGGACGCCGTTGGTGTGGATGCGCAGGTCGAGTGCGCAGCCGGGCGGCAGGGCCGCCCGGAGCGCCTTGGCCGCGTGGCGTAACCGGTCCGGGCCGGCGAGCAGGGGTTCTCCCCCGTGCAGGACGACCCGGACGGCGGGCAGCCGGTGTGCGGCCGCGTGGTCGCCGATCCGCTCGGCGATCTTGTTCAGGACTTCGTCACCGATGACCTTGGGGCGTCGACGCCAACTGGTGTCGGCGTGCTCGTACACGTAGCAGTGATCGCAGGCAAGATCACACCGGCTGTGCACTTTCACGACGAATTGGGTGAAAGGCAGCGGAGTTGGCGTCATGGTCGATCGGATTCAGCCGGAGCCGACGGTCAGTCGGCCGATCAGATGGAGGAGTTGAAGGCCGCGACCGGCACCGCACCCGCACCGGTGTCGGGCAGGGCTCGTCGGATCCTGGCAGAGAGTTCCTCGGCGCCGAGCTGGGCGAGGTCGGCCAGCGAAGGCCGGATTTCGCCCTGAGGCTCCGTCAGTTCAGTGCGGGGCATGGTGTCCAGTGCGGGTGTCATGTTCGATTCTCTTCCACGATGGGGGTTAGAGAGAAGCAGGGCCGGGTATATACGTCGGCCTAGTCGACCAGGGTACTGCCAGCACGTGGGCTGCGCCGTGCTCTTGCGCGCCCCTAACAGCCCACTACCCCCTTCACGCAGCGAAGTCTCGCCAAAAGTTCACCCACTCGGCGGTCGCGTGACGGCACCTGACCGGCGCACAGGGGCACGGCTTCGCGCCGCCGAACCCACCCCGGCGGCGCCCCTGCGCCAACGTACGGCCGCCGACCCGGCCCGACCCGCTCCACCGGCGCGGCCGGAGCCCCCTCCCCCGACGCTCGCGCCCCACCCGAACCACCGGTCGGCGAAGGCCGGTTGGCGCGATTCGACAGCGCCCCGCACTCCTCCGACTCCGCACGACGGCCAGCCCGACGAGCCCGACGACGGACCCGACGAGCCCGACGACGGACCCATCGGTATTCGAACGCCTCGCAGACCCGCCGGCTACGGGCAGAGCCGCTCCACCCGCCAGCCGCCCGCTCCGGCCGGATCGGCGAAGTAGCGCAGCCGGTCGTGCAGTCGGTTCTCCCGCCCCTGCCAGAACTCCACGCTCTCCGGGATCACCCGGTACCCGCCCCAGAACGGCGGCACGGGCACGCCCTCGCCCTCCGGGTAGCGGCGCTCCAGTTCGGCGTAGCGCTGTTCGAGGACGTCGCGCCCGCCGACCGGGCTGGACTGCTCGCTGGCCCAGGCGCCGAGCTGCGAGCCGTGCGGCCGGGTGCGGAAGTAGGCGGCGGTCTCGTCCCGGCCGACCTTCTCCACCCTCCCCTGGACGATCACCTGGCGGGCCAGCGCGATCCACGGGAACAGCAGCGCGGCGTGCGGGTTGGCGGCGAGCTCGGAGCCCTTGCGGGAGCCGTAGTTGGTGAAGAAGACGAAGCCGCGCGCGTCGTAGCCCTTGAGCAGGACGGTGCGCGAGCTGGGCCGCCCCTGGGCGTCGGCGGTGGAGAGCACCATCGCGTTGGGCTCGACCACCCCGGCGTCGTCCGCCTCGTGGAACCAGCGGGTGAACTGGGCGATCGGCTCGGGCGCGAGCTGTTCCTCGACCAGGCCCTCGTGGGTGTAGTGCTTGCGCATCACGGTGAGGTCCGGTCCGGGCCGGGCATCGTCGGCCAGGATCCGGGTGGCGGGGCTCAGGGGCGTCGACTGGGCGCGTTCCGGGGTCTGCACGTCAACATCATCCCGTACGACAAGCAACCGGCACCGCTACCTCCGGACAAACCCCGGTGGGAGATAAGGTGTCCCGCCACCGCTCGACCGCCCCCCGTACGGTGAATTGTCCCGAACCAGGCGTTTGGTTCCGGAGATTCCCGGGCACGACCGACCCTCGGCGGAAAAGTCAAGCGGGCCCAAGCGCAACATCACCATGGTGGTGTATGGCGCAATGCACCCGGTGCCTGTCACTCTGGCACCGAGTGCCAACCACCATTCGGTCACTGGCGCGCCGCCCCACCACGGCGCAGCGCCGATCGCAGAACTGAAGGAGCCGTCGTATGTCCGACTTCGTACCCGGGCTTGAGGGAGTCGTCGCGTTCGAGAGCGAGATCGCCGAACCCGACCGTGAAGGCGGCGCGCTGCGGTACCGCGGTGTCGACATCGACGACCTGGTGGGCCACGTCTCCTTCGGCCACGTCTGGGGCCTGCTGGTGGACGGCAAGTTCAACCCCGGTCTGCCGGCCGCCGAGCCGTTCCCGATCCCGGTGCACTCCGGTGACATCCGGGTCGACGTGCAGTCCGCGCTCGCCATGCTCGCCCCGGTCTGGGGCCTCAAGCCGCTGCTCGACATCTCCGCCGAGCAGGCCCGCGACGACCTCGCCCGCGCCGCCGTGATGGCGCTGTCCTACGTGGCCCAGTCGGCCCGCGGCCAGGGCCTGCCGATGGTCCCGCAGAGCGAGATCGACAAGGCCGAGACGGTCGTCGAGCGGTTCATGATCCGCTGGCGCGGCGAGCCGGACCCGAAGCACGTCAAGGCCATCGACGCCTACTGGACCTCCGCCGCCGAGCACGGCATGAACGCCTCCACCTTCACCGCCCGCGTCATCGCCTCCACCGGCGCCGACGTGGCGGCCGCGCTCTCCGGCGCGGTCGGCGCGATGTCCGGCCCGCTGCACGGCGGTGCGCCGTCCCGCGTGCTCGGCATGATCGAGGAGATCGAGCGCACCGGCGACGCCACCACCTGGGTCAAGAACGCGCTGGACCGCGGCGAGCGCCTGATGGGCTTCGGCCACCGCGTCTACCGCGCCGAGGACCCGCGCGCCCGCGTGCTGCGCCGCACCGCCAAGGAGCTCGGCGCGCCGCGCTTCGAGGTCGCCGAGGCGCTGGAGAAGGCCGCGCTGGAGGAGCTGCACAACCGCCGCCCCGACCGCGTGCTGGCCACCAACGTCGAGTTCTGGGCCGCGATCATGCTGGACTTCGCCGAGGTGCCGGCGCACATGTTCACCTCGATGTTCACCTGTGCGCGCACCGCGGGCTGGTCGGCGCACATCCTGGAGCAGAAGCGCACCGGCCGGCTCGTGCGCCCCGCCGCGCGCTACATCGGCCCCGGCCCGCGCCGCCCCGAGGAGATCGAGGGCTGGGACGCCATCGGCCACTGAGCCCACCGAGCGCCCCGAGCGCCCCGAGCGCCCGCCGAACGCCCCCGGGCGCCCCGGGCGCTCCGCGTCCGCACCACCCCCGAGCAGCGGGTCCGACCTCCGTCGGGCCCGCTGTTTCCGCAGTTCGGGCCCGCTGTTTCCGCAGCTGGGAGCCGTGAAGATCACAGTCTCAGCGTGCGGACGACCGTACCCCGGGCGGCGCCCCGGCCGGTAGGCTGCGCGCGTGGCTCAGATCCAGATCCCCGCTGACATCAAGCCCGCAGACGGCCGTTTCGGCTGCGGACCGTCCAAGGTGCGCCCCGAGGCCCTGAGTGCCCTCGCCGCCACCCAGACCTCCCTGCTCGGCACCTCGCATCGCCAGGCCCCGGTCAAGAACCTGGTCAAGCGCGTACGCGAGGGCGTGAGCAGCCTCTTCTCGCTCCCCGAGGGCTACCAGGTCGTCCTCGGCAACGGCGGCTCCACCGCCTTCTGGGACATCGCCGCGTTCGGCCTGGTGCGGGAGAAGTCCCAGCACCTGGACTTCGGCGAGTTCTCCTCCAAGTTCGCCTCCTCGGTCAAGGCCGCGCCGTGGCTCGCCGAGCCGAGCGTCATCAAGACCGCCCCGGGCACCCACCCGCTGCCGGTCGCCGAGGCCGGCGTCGACGTCTACGGGCTCACCCACAACGAGACCTCGACCGGCGTCGCGATGCCGATCAAGCGCCCGGTCGGCGCGGACGAGGGCTCGCTGGTCCTGGTGGACGCCACCTCGGGCGCCGGCGGCCTGCCGGTGGACATCACCGAGACCGACGTCTACTACTTCGCCCCGCAGAAGTCCTTCGCCTCCGAGGGCGGCCTGTGGCTGGCCGCGTTCTCCCCGGCCGCCCTGGAGCGCGCCGCCGAGATCGCCGGCTCCGGCCGGTACATCCCGCCGTTCTTCGACCTGCCGACGGCCATCGACAACTCGTCGAAGGACCAGACGTACAACACCCCGGCGATCTCCACCCTGTTCCTGCTGGCCGACCAGCTGGAATGGCTGAACGGCAACGGCGGGCTCGACTGGGCCGTCGCCCGTACGGCTGATTCCTCGTCCCGGCTGTACGCGTGGGCCGAGAAGTCCTCCTGCGCCAGCCCGTTCGTGGCGAACCCGGCCGAGCGCTCCCAGGTGGTCGGCACCATCGACTTCGACGAGTCGGTGGACGCCGCCGCCGTCGCCAAGGCACTGCGTGCCAACGGCATCGTGGACACCGAGCCGTACCGCAAGCTGGGCCGCAACCAGCTGCGCGTCGCGATGTTCCCGGCGATCGACCCGGCGGACGTCGAGGCGCTCACCCACTGCATCGACTACGTAGTCGAGCAGCTCTGAGCGACCCCCGTGCACGGCTGAGGGCCACCGCCTCCGGGCGGTGGCCCTCAGCCGTTGCGGCGGGGCCGACCAGCCGGGCCGGGTAGGCGGGCCCGCCGGCCGGGCCTACCCGCCGACCATCGAGCTGATCAGCACGACGACCAGCAGCAGCACCAGGGTGCCGGTCACGATACGCATTCGAGTCTTGGGATCCACGGTCAATGAGCGTACCTCCGGCCCACCCGCCGACGGATCGGAGCCCCGGGCCCAACGGCCACCCCGGGCCCGAACCGCCGCCCCAGGCCCGAACCGCCACCCCGGGCCCGACCGCGCCCCGGCTCAGCTCCAGTCGGCGAGCGGCCAGGCGCGCAGCGAGGAGTAGTGGGCGAAGCCGCCGTCCAGGTCGCTCTGCATCAGGTGCAGCTCGGCGGCCTCCCACTCGGGCCCCCGGTAGTCGGCCAGCGCGGCCGCCAGGGTGTCCAGCTCGGCCGCCGCGAGCCGCTGGACGGCCCGCCGGTGGCCGCGCGAAGAGCCGGCCCGGGCGAGCGTGAGGTGCGGGTGGAAGGTGAAGGCGTCGACCTCCCCGGTCACCGCGGCGGTGGCCTCGGACACGGCCTCGGCGAGCCGGCGCAGCGCCCAGGTCTGCCCCTCCACCCCGACCCAGAGCACCCGGTCGCCGAACCGGCCGGCGCCGGACAGCCGCAGCCGGTGCACCGGGTGCACCTCGGCGACGGCGGCCAGGCCCGCCTCCAGCTCCGGCAGTTCCTCGGCCGGCACCTCGCCGAGGAAGGCCAGGGTCAGGTGCCAGCCCTCGACGGTGGTCCAGCGCAGCCGGTCCGCCCCGGGCAGCCCGCGCACCGGCGCCACCGCGTCCGACAGCCCCTGCAGCACGTTGACCGGTGGCAGGACCGCCACGAAGAGCCTCATGGGGACATCTTCCCGCGCGAGGCGGTTTGGGCTAGAACGTTTCCTATGAAGATCCGCACCGGGGGACCGGACGACATTCCCGACATCCTCGCCCTGCTCGACAGCGCCGTGGGCTGGCTGGCCGGCCAGGGCCGCACCGGCCAGTGGGGCGACCAGCCCTTCAGCACCATCCCGGCCCGGGTCGAGCAGGTCTCCGAGTACGCCACCGAACCGTTCCTGATCCGCCTCGCCGAGGACGACGAGGGCCGCACCGTCGGCTGCTGCGTGCTGTCCGAGCAGCGGGGGAAGTACATCCCCGCAGTGGACGAGCCCGAGCTGTACGTCCGCATCCTGGTCACCGACCGCAGCCGCAAGGGCTCGGGGATCGGCACCGCGCTGATCGCCGACGCGGTCGAGGAGACCCGCCGGCGCGGCCTCGGCCTGCTGCGGGTGGACTGCTACGCGGGCGCCGACCGCAGGCTGGTCGGCCAGTACCGGGCGCTCGGGTTCACCGAGACCGAGTCCTTCGAGGCCGAGCAGCCGAACGGCATCTGGCCCGGCCAGGTCCTCGCGATCCGGCTCTGACCCTTCGGCCCTGCACCGAAGGACCCCCGACCCTGCACCGAAGCCCCGGGGCGGACCACCGCCCCGGGGCATGACACCTCGTCAGCAGGCGGGCGCCAGCTCCGACTTGGCGGCGGCGATGGTCCGCGGCACGAAGGCCACCACCCGGCCGCCACGGCCGGGGTGCAGGTCGAACCGCACCCGCAGGTCCGCGCTGCGGGCCAGCACCAGGCCCACCACACCGGCCGCCAGCGCGGACACCAGTCCGCAGGCCAGCAGGCCGAGCCGGGGCCCGTACGAGGCGGTCACCCAGCCGACGATCGGGGCGCCGATCGGCGTGCCGCCGGTGAAGACCAGCACCAGCAGGCCCATCACGCGACCGCGCATCGCGGGGTCGGTGGCCAACTGCAGCATGGAGTTGACGGAGGTGTTGAAGCTGAGTCCGAACACCCCGATCAGCGTCAGCAGCACCGCGAAGGTCCAGTAGTCGGGTGCGAACGCGGCCACCACCTCCAGCGAGCCGAAGGCCAGCGCCGCCACCACCAGCCGGCGCAGCCTGGGCACGCCCCGGCGGGCCGCGAGCAGCGCGCCGGCCAGCGAGCCGACCGCCATCGCGGTGTTCAGCAGGCCGTACTGCCCGGCACCGACCTTGAAGGTGTCGTAGGCGAAGCCGGAGAGCAGCGTCGGGAAGTTGAAGCCGAAGGTGCCGATGAACCCGGCCAGGACCATCGGCCAGAGCAGCTCGGGCCGCTCCTTGACGTAGCGCAGGCCCTCCCGCAGCTGGCCCTTCTCGCGGGCGATCGGCTCGGTCGGGCGCAGTTCGCTCTCCCGCATGGCGAGCAGCCCGCCGATCACGGCGGCGAAGGACAGCGCGTTGACGGCGAACGCCCAGCCGCTGCCGACCACGGCGATCAGCAGGCCCGCGACGGCGGGGCCGACCAGCCGGGCGGTCTGGAAGTTGGCGGCGTTCAGGCTGACCGCGTTGGCGAGGTCCTTGGGCCCGACCATCTCGGACACGAAGGCCTGCCGGGTCGGGTTGTCGACCACGGTGACCAGGCCGAGCAGCAGTGCGAAGGCGTACACGTAGTACGGCGTCACGACGCCGCCGATGGTCAGGACGGCCAGACCGGCGGCCAGCAGGCCCATGGCGCCCTGGGTGTAGATCAGCAGCCGGCGCTTGGGCATCCGGTCGGCGAGCACGCCGCCGAACAGGCCGAGCAGCAGCATCGGCAGGAACTGCATGGCGGTGGTGATGCCGACCGCGAGGGGGCTGCCGGTGAGGCTGAGGACCAGCCAGTCCTGGGCGATCCGCTGCATCCAGGTGCCGGTGTTGGACACCACCTGGCCGGCGAAGTAGTAGCGGTAGTTGCGAACGCGCAGGGAGGAGAACATCCCCCCGGGCCTCGTGAAGCGGGCACCTGTGGGAGACGTGGACGCGTGGGTGCGTCCGGGAGCGGCGGGGTCGTCCGCCGCGGTGCGTTCGTCGGGGTCGTCGTCGCCGCTGCCGGGCAGCCCCGTGGGGGCGGGTGCCTGGAGGTCGGCGGCCGCGGCGCCTGCCGCGGTGGGGTCGGTGGTCTGGTCGTCGGTGCGGATGGCGGCGGCGCTGGCTGCGGCCGGCGGTGTCACGGTGGTCTCCCCTCGCGGCGCGACGGCCCGAACTGCGGCCGTCGCGCTCCTGGTTTCTGTGGTCGGTGCTGCGGTGATGCGGTACTCCTTCTTCTCCCGGCCGGCGGGCCGGGGTCGGCGTGCCTAGAGGTGTGCGAGCTTGTAGAGCACGGGCGCGGCCTCCCGGAGGACGGCCCATTCCTCCTCGTCGAGCCCCTCGGCGAGCTCGGCGAGCCAGACGTTGCGGCGCCGTCGGCTCTCGGCGAGGATCGCCTCGGCCTGCTCGGTGCTGCTGACGACCACCTGGCGGCGGTCCTCGGGGTGCGGCTCGCGCCGCACCAGCCCCTTCTCCTCCAGCATCGCGACGATCCTGGTCATGGAGGGCGGCTGCACGTGCTCCTTCCGGGCGAGCTCACCCGGTGTCGCCTTTCCGCATCTGGCGAGGGTGCCGAGCACCCCCATCTCGGTGGGGCTCAGCGACTCCTCGACCCGCTGGTGTTTGAGTCGACGGGAGAGGCGCATCGTGGACGATCGCAGCTGATTGATCGCTGCGAGGTCCTGCTCGGACATCTCGGGCATGTTCTTTAGCTTACGTCATTACTCTCGCTAAGGAAAATGCGTTCCCATTCCACCCCGCCGGCCCCGTCCGTTCACCGCGCGCCGGAAGATCGACCCGGTGCGATGCTGGTGCTGGGTCTCGAATGATCTCGACTGGAAGGGCCGACCAGACATGTCCGACCTCGCCGCCGACCCCGCCTCCGGGCTCACTGCCGGCCTCGCCGCCGCGCAGAACGACACCGGCTTCGCCCGCCTCGCCATGGTCACCATCGACTGCGCCGACCCGATCGCGCTGGCCGGGTTCTACGGCGAGCTGCTGGGCTGGGAGAGCCGCCACCTGGACGAGCAGTTCGCGATCCTGGACAACCCGGAGGGCGGCAGCCCGCTGGGCTTCGGCCGGGTCTCGGGCTACCGGCCGGAGCCGTGGACGGAGCCGGACGGCGGCAAGCACTTCCACCTGGACTTCTACGTGGACGACCTGGACGAGGCCATCGCGAAGGCGCTCGCACTCGGCGCGACCGAGCCGACGTACCAGCACGGCCGGACGCTCAAGGTGCTGATCGACCCGGCCGGCCACCCGTTCGGGCTAGCCCCGCTGGAGTGACGAACGCGGAGTGACGAGCCCGGGGTGACGAACCCGGAGTAACGGACGAACCGACCGGGTGCCGTGCGCAGGCGGTGTCAGGAGTTGGTGCCAAGATCATGCAGGCCGCGTAAAGGTCCATCCTGACCAGGGACTTCACGAAAAGCGCGAACCTTGTGCGACCGTCCGGTAGTGGCTACTGTCCCCCGTTGTCAGGGGCACCACACGCCAGGTCTCCCTTCGGCGGCGCCGTTCCCGCGCCCGTTGCCGCGTTCCTTCCCGACCATCCGTGTCCGCCCGAGGCCTGGCGCCCTTCCTCCCCCGCATCCGTCCTGGGAGCTCTCTTGGGTGAGATCCATCATGCCGACCACGGCTGGGTGACACCGGCGGTCTCGTACTTCGTCGCCTGCCTCGGCGCCTTCGTCGCCCTGCGCAGCGCCCGCTGGGCACTCGTCTCGCAGGGCCGGACCAGGGTGGTCTGGCTGCTCTTCGCCTCGACCTCGCTCGGCGCCGGGATCTGGTCCATGCACTTCATCGCGATGCTCGGCTTCTCCGTCACCGGGGTCGAGATCAGCTACCGCCCCGGGCTGACCGTGCTCAGCCTGCTGGTCGCCATCGCCGTCGTCGGCATCGGCCTGTTCACCGTCGGGTACAGCCGCCGCCCCGTCCTGTCCCTGCTGGCCGGCGGGCTGACCACCGGCCTCGGGGTCGCGGCGATGCACTACCTCGGGATGGCCGCGATGGTCCTGCCCGGCCACCTCGACTACGACCGGCTCACGGTCTGGCTGTCCGTCGCCATCGCCGTGTTCGCGGCCACCGCCGCGCTCTGGGCCACCCTGAACATCCGCGGCACGCTCGCCGTCCTCGCGGCCGCGCCGGTCATGGGCGTGGCGGTGTGCGCGATGCACTACACCGGCATGGCGGCGCTCTCGGTGCGGCTCGACTACTCGCACTCCACCCAGGGCGGCGTGATGGCGCTGCAGTTCATCTTCCCGCTCGGGGTCGGGCTCGGCTGCTACGTCTTCTTCGGCTCGCTGGCCTTCGCGGTCTCACCGAGCCGCAGCACCACGCAGCCGCTCCTGCTCGGCCCGGCGGCCCCGCTGGTCCCACTGGTCCCGCGCCAGCGGCGGCAGCGGGACGAGGCCGGCACCAGGCGCTGAGCCGGGCGGGCCCCAAGGCCCCAAAGCCGCGAAGCCCCTGAAGCCCCCGAAGCCCCCCGCCTCCCAGTCCCCCCAAGCCCCGAGGGCGTCCGCCCGGGTCCCCCACCCCGGCCGGACGCCCTCGGCTCACTCCGGCCGACGCCGCCCGCTCACTCCGGCCGCCCGAGCAGCCCGGTCAGGTGCGCGGGTGTGGCCACCGGGCAGACCTTGTGCACGAAGTCCCGCCGCAGCGCGTGGTACGGCTCGCCCGCCCGGTAGAAGTTGGCGTGCATCCGCCGCAGTTCCTCCGCCCGGTACTCGGCCAGCGGCTTCACCTCCTCGTCGACGGACCGGCGACGCTTCTTGTCGACCAGTCGCCCGGTGAGTTCGGGCGAGGCGCCGAGCGCGGCGGCCTCCCGGACCACCCAGCGCCGGAAGGCGGCCGCGTCCCCGCCGCAGGTGCGGTCCACCAGCCCGATCCGGCGGGCGTGTTCGGCGCCGACCGGCAGCGCCCCGGTGGTCAGCCGCGCGGCCTGCTCGTCGCCGACCCGGCGCGGCAGGGTGTACGTCCAGTACTCGGAGCCGTAGAGGCCCATCAGCCGGTAGTGCGGGTTGAGCACCGCCGACTCCCTGCACCACACCTCGTCGGCGGCGAGGGCCGCCATCAGGCCGCCGGCCGCCGCGTTCCCGGCCAGGGCGGCGACGGTGAGCTTGTCGGTCGTGGTGAGGACCGCGTGGACCAGGTCGTCCATCGCGTTGATGTTCTCCCAGGACTCCAACGCCGGGAAGGTCGCGCCCTCGATGACGTTGAGGTGGATCCCGTTGGAGTAGAAGTCCCGGGGCGCCCCGAGCACCAGCACCGAGGTGGGCCGGTCGGCGGCCTCGCGGTAGGCGGCGAGCAGCCGGCGGCACTGCCCGGTGCTCATCGCCCCGCCCGCGTAGGCGAATTCGAGGTAGCCGACGTCGCCCTCCTCGCGGTAGCGCAGCTCCGACCAGGTGTCCCGGCGGGCCGCCGAGGTCGGCGTCACCGGGACTTCGCGGACCCGGTGCAGCAGGCCGGCGAGCACCGTCGCGGCCGGCTGCTTGAAGGTGGCGGGCCCGCCCGGGGTGCGGCGCGGGCGCAGCTGGGGGATCCAGACCGCGCCGTCCACGGTGGCGCGGCAGATCGCGCCGTCGCGGGTGGCGAGCACGGCGCCGGGCACCGGGCCGCGCAGCTCGTCCTCGGGGTGGCCGCCGTGCAGGAAGTACTCGCGCCCGAACAGCTCGTCGAGCACGCCGGGTTGGGAGTCGGCGGCGCGGAGCTTGCGCAGCACGGTGGCGGTGTCGTCGGCGGCCCAGTCGATCCGGCGCGCGTCCTGCCGCAGGAGGGGCCGCAGCCTGCCGTGGACGTCCGGCCGGTCGTAGTCGAGCGGTTCGGGGGTGAACAGCCCGCCCTCGAAGCGCTGGACGGCGAGCAGGACGGCCTCGACGGCCGCGTCGGCGACCTCGCCCCGGTACAGCTCGCTCTTGCCGCAGTCGGTGACGGGGAACTCGACGGACGCCCAGATGTCGCCGGCGTCCATCTCCTCGACGGCCTGGAGGACGGTCACGCCCCAGCGGTCCGCCCCCTCGGTGATCGCCCAGTCGAGCGAGGAGGGGCCGCGGTCGCCCTGGGGCCCGGGGTGCACGATCAGGACGGTCCGGGTGGACCAGATGTCCTGCGGGACGGCCTTGGTGAGCATCGGACAGATGATCAGCTCGGGGTCGGCACGGTCCACCGCCGCCCTCATCGCCTCGTCGCCGAGGGCGAGTTGGACGGCGACCTGGTGGCCGCGCCCGCGCAGCTCGGCGTGGACGCGCTGGGTCAGGCTGTTGAACGCGCTGGCGATCAGGAGAATGCGCAAGAGGGCCTCCGGACAGGGACTGGGGTCGCGCGCAGGCGATGAAACCAGGGCATGGACACGTAATGATTACGTTCTACGCCTTCCCGCCCGACCCTCACGCACTCCGCACACCTGTGCGCCCGGCGTGGCGCCCGCTTCGCCGGATCTCCCCAGCCCCTCCCCGGAGTTGACGGCAGCGACCGCCCGCCGACATCGACAGGCCCGGCCGCTCCCCGGCATTGACGGCCCCGGCCGCTACCGGGCGTCGACGGCCCCGGCCGCTACCGCGGAAACGCCCGGCGGGCCCGCCAGGTGGTGTGCTCGCGGGACACCGCGTCCTCCGCCTCGGCGGCCATACGGGCCCAGCGCGCCTCGGCGTCCGGCGTCTTGAGGTCGAGGTCGGAGAGCTGGTTGCCGACGTTCTCCAGTTCGCGCGCGGCCAGCTGGTAGGCGGCGGCCAGCGGGCGCAGCTGCTTGAGCTGGGTCCAGGCGATGACGGCGGCCGCCGCGGCCGAGCTGGCGCCGAAGACGTGCACCTGGAGGGCGCCGGTGGCCTGGGCGACGGCCGCCGCCGCGCCGATGATGATCAGCGCCGCGATGCCGAGCCCCCAGGACACCGCCTGCGTCTCGCACGCCTCGGCTCGGGCGCGGTACCAGGTGCGCTGGCCCTCGACCCGGGTGCGCAGGTAGAGCATGCGGCGGGTGGTCAGGCTGCCGGCCCGCATCCGCCGCATCTCCGGGGTGATCTCGGGGACGGTGCCGGGCGGCACGATCTCCGGGTCCTCGAAGGCCCGCAGCACGTCCTCGACCTGGAGCAGGTAGCCGCGGTCCACGTCCGCGGACTCCGCCTCGCCGTCGAACGGCCGGGCCCGGACGGTGTACTTCCAGGCCAGCGTCTTGACCGACTCGGCCGCCGCCCGGGCCTCGTACCAGCGCCCCTGCGGGTTGCTGCGGCGCAGCCGGGACCAGAAGTAGCCGGCGATCAGGAAGGCGCCCACCGAGTACAGCGGCACGCTGTCGAAGGAGCCGCGGTCCTTCGGCCCGGGGAACGAGCCGATCACGGCGGCGATCACCAGCATGGCGATCAGTCCGCGGTACCAGCGCAGCGTCTCGCGCTGGCCGTCCAGCGAGGCCTTGTCCGCCGTCCAGAACAGCTCCGGCAGCAGCTTCGCCTCGTCTCCCCCGGGCGGATCCTGTTGCACCATCGGTCGAGCCCCCTCCCCGTGTCCGTCCAGGCAGTATTCCCTCCGTCAACTTCGCTACACAGGCCCCTTTTTGACATTTTCCCGGCGGCGTTCGACCGGCCCCGCAGGCAACGGGCTCCGCGGGCACCGGGCCCCGGGCAACGACGGCGGCCCCGCCCTTTCCCCGGAGGGGGAGAGGACGGGGCCGCCGGTGGAGCGGTGCGGCGTCAGAGCAGGCCGAGGGCCGGCATCAGGTAGTAGAAGGCGAAGACGCCCGCCACCAGGTACAGCGGGACGGGCACGCTGCGCCCGCGCCCGGCGGCCAGGCGCAGGACGCAGAAGGCGATGAAGCCGAAGCCGATGCCGTTGGTGATGCTGTAGGTGAACGGCATCATCACGATCGTCAGGAAGGCCGGGATCGCGATGGTGTGGTCCGACCAGTCGATCTCCTTGATCGAGCCCGCCAGGATCAGGAAGCCGACGGTGACCAGGGCCGGGGTCGCGGCCTGGGCCGGGACCATGGTGGCGAGCGGCGTGAGGAAGAGCGCGACCACGAAGAGCAGGCCGGTGACGATCGAGGCGAAGCCGGTCCGGGCGCCCTCGCCGACACCGGCGGTGGACTCGACGAAGCAGGTGTTCGCGGAGGCGGAGGTGGCGCCGCCGGCCGCGGTGGCGATGCCGTCGACCATCAGGATCTTGTTGATGCCGGGCAGGTCGCCGTTCTCGTCGAGCAGGTGGGCCTCGTCGGCGACGCCGAGGATGGTGCCCATCGCGTCGAAGAAGCAGGACATCAGCACGGTGAAGACGAACAGCACGCCGGTCAGCACGCCGACCTTCTCGAAGCCGCCGAACAGGCTGACCTTGCCGACCAGGCCGAAGTCCGGGGCGGCGACCGGGTTGCCCGGCCAGGCCGGGACGGTCAGGCCCCACTTGAGCGCCGGGACGTCGACGAGCTTGTCGATCACCACGGCGAGCGCGGTGCTGACCACGATGCTGATCAGGATGGCGCCGGGCACCTTGCGGATCAGCAGGACGAGGGTGAGCAGCAGGCCGAACACGAAGATCAGCACCGGCCAGCCGAGCAGGTGCCCGCTGCCGCCGAGCTGCAGCGGGACGGTGGTGTGCGCGGCGTCCGGCATGCGGCTGACGAAGCCGGAGTCGACCAGGCCGACGAGGGCGATGAACAGGCCGATACCGATCGCGATGGCCTTGCGCAGCCCGAGCGGCACGGCGTTCATGACCCGCTCGCGCAGGCCGGTGGCGACCAGCAGCATGATCGCGAAGCCGGCCAGCACGACCATGCCCATGGCGTCCGGCCAGGTCATCTTGGGGGCGAGCTGGAGCGCCACGATGGTGTTGACGCCGAGGCCGGCGGCCAGGCCGATCGGGACGTTGCCGATCACGCCCATCAGCAGGGTGGTGAGACCTGCGGTGAGGGCGGTGGCGGTGACCAGCTGGGCGCTGTCCAGGTGGGCCCCGGTCATGTCCGTGGCGCTGCCCAGGATGATCGGGTTGAGCACCAGGATGTACGCCATGGTGAAGAAGGTGGCGACGCCGCCGCGGATCTCGCGCGGCAGGGTGGAGCCGCGCTCGCTGATCCGGAAGTAGCGGTCCAGGGCGCCGGCGGGGGGCTCGGGGGCGCTGGAGGCGGGTTCGGGCGACTCGGTGGTCGGCTGGACCACAGGCATGCGTGCGTCCTCTGTGGGGGAGCTGAGGAGGGGGGGACGCCCGGGGCGACGGTGGCCGGGCGGGGAACTTTCAGTATGGTTTCCCGATCGCACACGCGCTATCTTCGCGCGTAGAAACCAGAGGGCCCCTGCGGGTCTGCCGCCGCACCGTACGCTAGGCCCCATGCCCAAGACGCCGCTGCACCCCTCGCCCCCTCCGCTGGAGGCCAACGACGTCGCCATCGTCGGCGGCGGCACGGTGCTGTGGTTCGTCGCCTTCCTGGCCCTGCTCCCCTTCCAGGGCACCCTCTCCGACCACGGCCACGGCACCTGGCCGTGGATCTGCCTCTCCGGCGGCCTGCTCGGCCTGATCGGCCTCTGGTACTGCCGCGCCCGACGGGACGCCATCGCCCGCGACCGCGCCGCCGAGGCCGCGAACCGGGCGGCCGGAGACGACGGCCAGGACCCGGCCACCCAGTCGGACTGAATAGTCCTTTAGTAGCACGCACCGGACATAAGGCACCCGTAGAGTCGGTGCCATGACGCAGCCTGCCCACCCCGCGGAAGAGCCGCCCGGCGACGCCGACCGCCCCGACGGTGCGCACCCCCTCGGGCTGCTGCCCGGCCGGCGCGGCGGACTGACCTCCGCCGAGGTGGCCGAACGCGTCGCGCGCGGACAGGTCAACGACGTCCCCGTACGGTCCAGCCGCTCCGCCAAGGAGATCGTCCGGGCCAACGTCTTCACCCGCTTCAACGCGATCATCGGCGTGATGTTCGGGATCATCCTGATCGTCGGCCCGCTCCAGGACGGCCTGTTCGGCCTGGTCATCGTCGCCAACACGGCGATCGGCATCATCCAGGAGCTGCGCGCCAAGAAGACCCTGGACAGCCTGGCCCTGATCGGCGAGGCCCGCCCCGAGGTCCGCCGGGACGGCACCGTCGAGCAGATCGCCGTCGCCGAGATCGTGCTCGACGACACGGTGCTGCTCGGCATCGGCGACAAGGTGATCGTCGACGGCGAGGTCACCGAGGCGGACGGTCTGGAGATCGACGAGTCGCTGCTCACCGGCGAGCCCGACCCCGTCCTCAAGCAGCCCGGCGACCAGGTCATGTCCGGCAG
Source organism: Kitasatospora sp. NPDC058243 (assembly GCF_042882025.1). Taxonomy (NCBI): domain Bacteria; kingdom Bacillati; phylum Actinomycetota; class Actinomycetes; order Kitasatosporales; family Streptomycetaceae; genus Kitasatospora; species Kitasatospora sp. NPDC058243. The sequence goes on along the minus strand of NZ_JBHVWW010000053.1, from coordinate 45,490 downwards.
CTTCGTGGTGGCCGGCGCGGGCGCGTTCACCGCCACCAGGGTCGGCCGCGAGGCGTACGCGGCGCAGCTCGCCGAGGAGGCCAGCCGGTTCACCCTGGTGAAGTCGGAGCTGCGCAGCGGCATCAACAGCATCCTGCGCTTCATCACCTACCTGCTGATCCCCACCGCCATCGGCCTGATCATCAGCCAGCTGGCCGTCGAGGGCCGCGACTGGCGCGAGGCCGTGCGCCGGATGGTGGCCGGGATCGTACCGATGGTCCCCGAGGGGCTGGTCCTGCTGACCTCGGTCGCCTTCGCGATCGGCGTGATCCGGCTGGGCCGCAAGCAGTGCCTGGTCCAGGAGCTCCCGGCGATCGAGGGCCTGGCCCGGGTCGACACCGTCTGCCTGGACAAGACCGGCACCCTCACCGAGGGCGGCATGGACGTCGTCGACCTGCGGGTCCTCTCCGACGGCGAGCCCGGCGCCCCCGACCCGGACACCATCAAGCACGCGCTCGGCGTGATGGCCGGCGCCGACGCCCGCCCCAACCCCTCCATGCAGGCGGTCATCGACGCCTACGGGCGCGGCGACGGCGGCGCCCCGGGGGCCGGCGGCGCCCCGGCCGCCGACGGCTGGCGGGTGATCGAGGCGATGCCGTTCTCCTCCGCCCGCAAGTGGAGCGGCGTGCAGCTGCTGGAGCCGCAGGGCGGCGAGGCCAGCTGGCTGCTCGGCGCCCCCGACGTGCTGCTGCCCGCCGGGCACCCGGCGCTCACCGAGGTCGACGAGCTGGGCGCCAAGGGCCTGCGGGTGCTGCTGCTCGGCCGCACCCCCACCCCGCTGGACTCCCCCGACCCGGCCGCCGGGCTCGCCCCGCTCGCCCTGGTGGTGCTCCAGCAGCGGCTGCGCCACGACGCCGCCGCCACCCTGCGCTACTTCGAGGGCCAGCAGGTGCAGGCCAAGGTCATCTCCGGCGACGCCGCGGTCTCGGTCGGCGCGGTCGCCAGCCATCTCGGCCTGCCCGGCGCCGACCACCCGCTGGACGCCCGGACGCTGCCCGCCGAACCGGACGCCCTCGCCGACACCGCCGAACGGACCACCGTCTTCGGCCGGGTCACCCCGCAGCAGAAGCGCCAGCTGGTCGCCGCCCTGCAGTCCCGCGGACACACCGTGGCGATGACCGGAGACGGCGTCAACGACGTGCTCGCGCTCAAGGACGCCGACATCGGCGTGGCGATGGGCACCGGCAGCGACGCCACCAAGGCGGTCGCCCAGATCGTGCTGCTCAACGACTCCTTCGCCACCCTGCCCTCGGTGGTCGCCGAGGGCCGCCGGGTGATCGGCAACATCGAGCGGGTCGCGGGCCTGTTCCTGGTGAAGACGGTCTACTCGGTCCTGCTGGCCCTGCTGGTGATCTTCACCCACTCGCCGTACCCGTTCCTGCCCCGGCACTCCACCGTGCTCTCCACCCTCACCATCGGCATCCCGGCCTTCTTCCTCGCCCTCGCCCCCAACAACGAGCGGGCCCGCACCGGCTTCGTGAAGCGCGTCCTGCGGCTCGCCGTGCCCGGCGGCGTCATCGCCGGCACCGGCACCTTCGTCGCCTACGCGCTGGCCCGCTCCGACCACGCGACCGATCTCAAGGCCGACACCAGCGTGGCCACCCTGACGCTCTTCCTGATCGCCATCTGGGTGCTCGCCATCGTCGCCCGCCCCTACAACTGGTGGCGCCTGCTGCTGATCGGCACCATGGGCGGCGCCTTCGCCCTGGTCCTGCTGGTGCCCTGGCTGGCGGAGTTCTTCCAGCTCTCGCTGGTGGGCACCCGCGACCCCCTGGTCGGCGTCGGCATCGCGGTGGTCTGCGGCCTGGCCCTGGAGATCGCCTGGCGCTTCATGAAGCGCCGCGGGATGGAGTGAGGCCCTGGCACCCCCGGCCCGCAGCCTGGATGATCGATCGCGGAAGGGGGTGCCGACATGGCCCACACGGGTGGGGAAACCGAGCACGAGACCGGACAGGTGGAGGCGTTCACCGCCTTCCTGGCCGGCCTGCTGGCCGCCGGACTGACGGTCCTGGCCCTGGTGGGCGGCCGCTGGCTGACGAACGCCGGCGAGGTGACCGCCCCGGCGCTGCCGTGGGTGCCGACGGCCGTGAAGGCCCTGGTGGCGGCCGTCTGGCTGGCCACCACCACCGTCGTCTACCTGCGGTTCAAGCGCCGTGGGCGGGCCCGCTGAGCGCTCAGCCCTCGAAGTCCCGCGCCGCGGACAGCTCGTACGCCCGGTCCGGATCGGTGAGCACGGCCAGCACCTCGAACCGCCGGTGCCACTGCCCGACCGACCAGGCGAGCCCGGCCGCCAGGCCCTCCGGGGTGGCCGCGTGCAGCAGCCCGGGCACCGGCGGGAGCTCGAACTCGTCGTCCTCGTCGGCGGCCTCGGCCGCATCCGGGTCGTAGGGCGCCTCCGGGGCGTCCGCCTCGACGTCCCAACGCCAGTCCACGGCGGCGTCGTCGCCGTCCGGGCCGACCACCAGCAGCTCCTCGTGCTCCTCGTAGGCGACCGGGCAACCGGGCAGCAGCTCCCGCACCACGGCGGGGACCCGGTGCAGCACGCCCTCGGAGAGCACCCGCCCGCCCGCCACCTCACTGGCGAGCGAGACGTGCAGCCGCTCGGCGAGGTCGGCGGCGAGCGCCGGGGCGACCGGCACCAGCGGGTACGGGTGCAGGAGCTGGACGAGGTCGGGCGCGTCGGCGACGACCGCCCTGGAGGAGTCGACGACCACCGTGTGGGCCGGCCGGCGGCCGGTGTCCGGGTCGAGCGGCGGCAGCGCCCGCACCACGTCGACCGGTTCGATCCGCTCGATCTCGACCCGGGCCAACGCGCTGTGCAGGCCGTGCAGTTGGCGGTGGCCGAGGTCGGAGGCCGGATCGGTGAGCCGGTCCAGCACCTCGTCCGGGCCGTGCGGTTCGGCGAGCAGCGCGGCCAGCGTGGTGCGCACCCCGAGCGCGTGCAGGAACTGCTCGTCCAGGGTCGTCCGGGCCTCGTCGTAGAGGCCGCGCAGCAGCGGGTCGGCCCCGGCGGCGCGCAGTCCGGCGGGCTCGCGGCCGTCCAGCACCGGGTGGTCGCGCAGCCACCAGGCGGTGTACGGCGGCAGGTCGGTGTAGGAGCCGTCCGGCAGCAGGGTGCGGACGGGGTTGACGACGGCGTCCCGGTACGGCGGGCGGGAGAGCGCGGCGAGCGCCTCGGGCCAGGCGTCGTCGTCGACCAGGTCGAGGTCGCGGACGGCCAGCAGTTCGGCGGCCACCGGAGGGACGCCCGCGACGTCGTCGGCCTGGAGGGCTTCGAGGGCGTCCTCGGCCCAGTCGGCGAGGCCGTCGGGTGCCTCGTCGAGCAGCCCGGTGGGGTGGCCGCCGGCCGCGCGGTCGGCGGGCGCGGTGGGGTCGAGCCGCTCCAGGTCGTCCGGGTCGAGCACCACGTCCTCGGCGCGGACGAGGACGAAGTCGGCGAGCACGCCGACCGCGGTGAGCACCTCCGGGCCCCAGCGCTCCAGCAGCTCGTCGTCCACCCAGCCGGCGTCCTCCTCTCGGGCGAGGGCCGCGAACGGGCTGCCGGGCAAGACGAGTTCACCGGCGCGGGCGGGCTCGCCCTCGTCGTCGAGCAGGGCCAGCCGGGCCAGCCAGCGGTGCTCGCCGGCGGCCGGGCCGGCGACCTTGACCAGCGCCAGGACGGCGTCCGCCAGTTCGAGCGCGGCCTCGACGTCGTCCTCGGCCACCTGGTAGGAGCGGGCGACGGCGGCCCGCACCTCGGGGGTGTCGAGCACCCCGGCCGGGGTGGCGGTGCCGGCGCCGAGCTTGGCGAGCAGCGGGTGGGCCGCCTCGGGGTGGGCGAGCCGCAGGTCGAGGGCGGCGAGCGCGTCGGCCAGCGACTCGGGGTAGCCGGGGAAGGCCGCCCAGTCGGCGTCCTCGGAGGGCAGCAGGACGCGCCGGGGCCCGGTGATGGTCCGGCCGTCGGCGAGCGGGACGGGCAGCGCGCCGAGCGCCTCCGGGTCTGCGGCGCCGAGCGCCGCGTACAGGTTGCGCCACCAGGCGGGCTCTCGGTCCAGGCCGCCGAGCTGGTCGACCACGTCGGCCAGCGGCACCCGGCGCACGTTCAGCACCCGCAGCTCGGTGCGGCGCTCCAGCCCGGCCGGCAGCAGCCCGGGAAAGATCGGCGCCAGCGCCTCGACCACCGAACCGTCCGCCCCCTCCAGCAGGGTGGCGTCCCGGGGGCGCAGCGCGGGCGTGCCCGCCTCGACCGGCGCCGGGTGCGGCAGGAACGGCGTGCCGGGCAGCCGGGAGAGGACGGCCGCGCGGAGCGCGTTGTCGAGCGCGCCCTGGCCGAGCGGCCCGGGGACGAGGCCGAGCGAGCCGAGGTCGGCGCCGCGGGCGCGCAGCAGGTCGGCGTAGCTGTCGGCGGCGCGCTCGGTGAGGAAGTCGGCGAGCGCGCCGGGGGCGACGTGCCGGCGGGTGGAGTCCAGCGGGTAGGAGGCGATGAGCAGCGCGGGCAGGCCGATCGGCTCGTCGCTGGGCGTGGGCGCGTGCAGCACCGGCGCGATGCCGGGCGCCTGCGGGGTGCCGTCGGCGGCGACCGGGACGGCCCAGGTGACCGTCCAGTACGGGCGGGCGCGCTCCTCGGTGGGGCGGTCGGCGAGCAGCTCGGCGGCCAGGGTGCCGGTGGCGCCGGCGGTCTGCCAGCGGGTCCGCCGCGGCCGGCCGTCCGCGTCGTCGGTCACGGTGACCTCGGTGACGCCGTCCGGGCGGGGCTCGGCGGCGGCGCGGGTGAGCGTCCGGGTGCCCTCCGGGGTCTCCACCACGACCTCGGCGAGGCCGGGCAGGGTGAGCAGCAGCGCGTCGTCGATGCCGGCGAGCAGACGGCGGGTCAGGTCCTCGGCGGCGGCGTCCCGCAGCGGCAGCACGACCACCGTGTCGTAGCCCTCGGGGGCCGGGCCCTCGGCGGCGAACGGCAGCCGCAGCAGCGGCACGTGGCCGTCCCGGCGGCGCAGTTCCTCGGCCAGCGCGGGCTGCGCCTGGGCCAGCGAGCGGGCTTCGCCGAGCGACCAGCGCACCCCGCCGGCGGCGCCGAGCACGGCGGGCTCGTCGGTGACGGCGAGCACGGCGGCGAAGCCGACGCCGAACCGGCCGACGGCGGGCGTCTCACCGCGCTTGGAGGAGGCGCGCAGGGTGGACAGCGACTCGACGGCGGCCGCGTCCAGCGGGGCCCCGGTGTTGGCGGCGGCGAGCACGCCGTCGGCGAGGGTGAGCCGCAGCCGGCCGGGCCCGTGCCCTGCCCGGACCGCCGCGTCGGCCGCGTTCTGCGCCAACTCGACGACCAGGCGGTCGCGGTAGCCGCCGAGCGCGAGTTCCTCCTCGGCGTTGGCGTCCTCCCGGAACCGGGCCGGCGAGGCGGCCCAGGCGTCCAGCACCCGCCGGCGCAGCGCGGCGCTCCCGAAGGGGTCCGCGAGGTGCTCGTCCGTGCTGCTGCCGATGATCCGAGGTTCCACTGGACCTGCCGCCTTCCGCCGCCCTGTACTTCGTACGGGGGGCATTCTCCCCCGCCCCGGCCGCTGCTCCGGACCGCGCCCCCGCCGCCGAGCCCCCGCAGGGCCCCCACCCGCACGAACGCCGCGGCCCGCCCCACCGGTTCGGTGGAGCGGGCCGCGAGCGACGACAGGTCCGGTCAGGAGTGCCCGAGCTCCTCCGCCGGGGCGTCCGGCTCGACCGAGCCGGAGGTGCGGTCCGGGTGCAGCTGCATCGGCTCGACCACCAGCTCGTCCAGGATCAGCTCGGACGGCGCCGGCGGGGCCGGGATGACGGCCGCCTCGGAGTGCCCGCCGCAGCCGTACGCGAAGGAGACGATCTGCCCGTCCGCCGGCCCGAACTCGTTGCCGCACACGCCGAAGGCCTGTCCGAGCGAGCCGCCGATCGGGATCAGGAAGCCGCAGCTGCCGCACGCGGCGGGCGCGGCCTGCGCCATCGGCGTCTGCGAGCCGTGCGCCTTCTCCCAGCGGTCGGCGGCCAGGTGCAGGCCGAGCCGGGAGAGCACCCGGCTGCGGCCCATGCCGAGCTCCTCGGCAACGGCGTTGATCTGGGCCCGGGCCGGGGCGGGCTGGATGCCCGGGTCGGTGACGACCACGTCCTCCTCGGCCGCGAGGGCGACCGCGGAGTTCGGGGCGGGCTCGTCCTCGCCGCTCCAGCCGGGTTCCAGGCGCGCGTCGTCGGCGTCTGTGGGCAGCAGGTCGCCCGGGCCCATGTCGCCGGGGCGCAGCCGCTCGCTCCACGGCACCCACTGGGGGGCGAGGACGGCGTCGGCGCCGGGCAGCAGGACGACCTCGTCGAGGGTGACGTTCTTCGCCCGCGGGGCACGGGCGACGGTGACCGCCCAGTGCCAGCCACGGTAGGCGGCGTCCAGGCACTCGAAGGTGTGGGTGACGACGCGGTCGGCGTCCGCCTGGGCGCCGAGATGTGGTCCGACGGTCTCCGGGCCGACGGCCTCCTCGGCCGCCTTCCGGGCGAGTTCGACGGCCTCGGCACAGAGCCGATCGGGGGTACGGCTTCGCATCGCAGCACTCACGGCGTCGATTCTCTCCCAGTTCTTCTGTCGCCCACGGCGTGTTGCCTGTTCCGTCGCGGCTCGATAGTCCCTTGTCCATTCTGCGCGACCAGAGGCCGCCGCGGATACCGGCCGCGCCGCTCGTCCGGGCCTGCCGGCGCCCCGGCGCTCGGCGCGCGGCCCCTGGGCAGGCTACCCGCCGGTCGGCGCCCCAGCACAGTCCGGGGCGGTGGCGGCCGTTCCGGGGCCGCGCCGAGGGGGGTGGATTCCCGCGTCACTGCGGCGATTCTGGGGCAGGATGGGCATGTGGCGGACGAGGACCCGTCGCAGCACGCACTGCACGCCTCGCAGGCCGGCAGCCCCGACCAGGCGGACGCCGTGCCGCGACAGCAGTCTCCGGCCCCCACTGCGGGCGAACCGCAGCCGGGGGGCGATTTCGAGTCGCCCACCGCCCCCGTGAGCCTCGTCAAGACCGGCGCCGCGATCGCCACCGCGACCGGCACCGGCGCGGATCCGGCCGTCCACGCCCGGCAACTCGCCGCCCTGGACGGGGACCCTGGCGAAGAGGACCCCGAGCCGAGCCGCAACGTCCTGGTCCGGACCGCCTCCGCCGCCGGCGCCCGCACCGGCCGGGTGGTGCACGGCACCGGCCGCCGGATCCGCAAGGCCACCTCCGCGGAGGGCGCGGGCGAATCCGGCCTGGCGAAACTGATCGAACTGCACGCGCTGAACTCCTTCGGCGACATGCTGATCACCGTCGCGCTGGCCTCGACCATCTTCTTCTCCGTGCCCACCGGCGAGGCCCGCGGCCGGGTGTCGCTGTACCTGCTGATCACGATGGCCCCGTTCGCCCTGCTGGCCCCGGTGATCGGCCCGCTGCTGGACCGGCTGCCGCACGGCCGCCGGGCGGCGGTGGCGATGTCGATGCTGGCCCGGGCGGTGCTGGCCTGGACGATGGCCGGGGTGATCACCGGCGGCGGTCTGGCGCTGTACCCGGAGGCGCTGGGCGTGCTGGTGGCGTCCAAGGCGTACGGGGTGGTGCGCAGCGTGGTGGTGCCGCGGCTGCTGCCGAGCCGGCTGTCGCTGGTGAAGGCGAACTCCCGGGTCACCCTGGCCGGGCTGCTGGCCACCGGGGTGGCGGCCGGGGTGGGCGGTCTGCTGCACCTGATCGGGCCGGGCTGGCCGCTGCGCGGCGCGTTCCTGGTCTTCGTGATCGGCACCCTGATGGCCTTCCACCTGCCGCACGCGGTGGACTCCGCCAAGGGCGAGCAGCGCGCCGTCCTGCACGCCGAGGTCCACGGCGAGGTCCACGACGGGGTGCACGGCGAGCGGGCGCCGGAGGACGCCAGGGCCCCGAAGGCCTCGCTGCGCACCGTCGGCCCCTCGGTGATCCTGGCGCTGCGGGCGATGTCGGCGCTGCGCTGGCTGGTCGGCTTCCTGGTGATGTTCCTGGCGTTCCTGCTGCGCGACGAGCCGATCGGGGGCCTGCGGCCGACGCTGGCGCTGGGCCTGGTGGCGCTGGCGGCGGGGACGGGCAACGCGCTGGGTTCGGTGCTGGGCTCCTGGCTGCGCACCCGGGGCCCGGAGGCGACGGTCACCGCGATGCTGCTGCTGGCGACCGGCGCGACGGCCGCGGCCGCGCTCTGGTACGGCGTGGTGACGGTGGTCCTGGTCGCCGGCGTGGCCGGGGTGGCGGCCTCGCTGGGCAAGCTGTCGCTGGACGCGCTGGTCCAGCGGGACGTCCCGGAGGCGGTGCGGACCTCGGCGTTCGCGCGCTCGGAGACGCTGCTCCAGCTGTCCTGGGTGGCCGGCGGCGCGGTCGGCATCCTGCTGCCGCTGAACGGCGTGCTGGGTCTGTCGGTGGCCGCCGGGGTGGTGGGCCTGATGCTGCTGTGGACGGTCCGCACGCTGTTCCGGGTGGGCCTGCGGCGGCACCCGGCGGCGCCCAGGGTGGCCTGAACCGGCCATGGGCAACACGCGGTGGCCGACCCCCGCGTAGCGTGATCGGCGAAGCCCGGTAGATTCTGACGCATGAGCCTCAATACCCGTGCCATCGCCGCCCTCGGCGCCGTCGTCGTGGTCGGTGCTGCCACGGTCGGCACGTCCGTCGCCATCGCGAGCGGCCAGACCGAGCACAGCTCCCACCGCGCGACCCTGACGGTCGGCAACTCCTCGATCGTCGCGGACCCGCTGTGCTTCAACGGCGGCAGCCCGATCACGGAGGACCTGCAGCAGGAGTGCCAGCAGAAGGCCACCCAGGCCCTCGCGGAGGGCACCCTCCCGACCTCCGACGTCGTGGTGAGCGACCGGGTCGGCGTCGGTGTCTCCCCGAACGTGGCTGACACGGGCTGGTGGGCCTTCACCAACGGCGGCTCGCAGGGCCAGGGCGGGCGCTTCAGCCTGTTCTCCTACGCCAAGGGCCCGACCTTCTCCGGCTCCCAGCCGGCGAGCCAGGTGCTGAACGCCTCCGGCAAGACCCTGGTCACCGTGGTCGAGGGCGACAAGAACTCGGACAACCCGGTCGCCGTCTGGTACTTCCAGCTGAACACCCAGGACAGCTGACGTTCCCGCGATGACCGCACACGCCGTCGCGGACGAGCGCAGCGAGCAGTCGGGCCCCGACCGGGCCCGGCTGCTCGTCGTCGTCGCGGTGCCCGCCGAGGCCGAGGCCGTCCTGCGCGGCCTGCCCGGCCCGGCCACCGTGCTGCCGTTGCCCGGCGGTGCGCTGCACCGCGCCGCGGGCGCCCCGGTGGACGTCCTGGCGGGCGGGGTCGGCCCGGCCGCCGCCGCGGCCGCCGCCTCCGCCGCGCTGGGCGCGCAGACGGCCTCGGGGGGCCGCTACGGCCTGGTCGTCTCGGCCGGGATCGCCGGCGGGTTCGCCCCGCACGCCCCGGTCGGCACCACCGTGCTGGCCGACGCGATCGTCACCGCCGACCTCGGCGCCGAGACCCCCGAGGGCTTCGCCGACGTCACCGAACTGGGCTTCGGCACCGTCCGGCACAACCCTCCCCCGGCCGCCGTCGCGCTGGCCGCCCGGGCCCTGGGCGCCGCCACCGGCCCGGTGCTGACCGTCTCCACCGTCACCGGCAGCGCCGAGCGGGCCGCCGCGCTGGCCGCCCGCCACCCGGGCGCCCTGGCCGAGGCGATGGAGGGCTTCGGCGTGGCCGAGGCCGCCGCCCGGTACGGCGTGCCGGTGCTCGAACTGCGGACCGTCTCCAATCCGGTCGGCCCGCGCGACCGGGCCGCCTGGCGGATCGGCGAGGCGCTGACCGCCCTGGAGCGGGCCTTCGCCGCACTGCCCGTCCACGAACTGATCGAGGAGGCCGGCCGTGGCTGAACGGCTGAGCATCGCGTACTCGCCCTGCCCGAACGACACCTTCGTCTTCCACGCCTGGGCGCACGGCCTGGTGCCCGGGGCGGACGCCCCCGAGGTGACCTTCGCGGACATCGACGTCACCAACGGCCTGGCCGAGCGCGGCGAACTGGACGTCCTGAAGATCAGCTACGGCGCGCTGCCCTGGGTCCTGGACGAGTACACCCTGCTGCCCTGCGGCGGCGCGCTCGGGCGCGGCTGCGGCCCGCTGGTGCTCACCCGGCCGGGCACGGACGCCCCCGCGGACCTCACCGGGAAGACGGTGGCGGTGCCGTCCGAGCGCTCCACCGCCTACCTGCTGTTCCGGCTCTGGGCCGCGAAGGCGGTGCCGGGCGGCTTCGGCGAGATCGTCGTCCTGCCGTTCCACGAGATCATGCCCGCCGTCCGGGACGGCCGGGTGGACGCCGGCCTGGTGATCCACGAGGCCCGGTTCACGTACCGGCAGTACGGCCTGCACAGCCTGGCCGACATGGGCGAGGCCTGGGAGCAGGAGACCGGCCTGCCGATCCCGCTCGGCGCGATCGTCGCCCGGCGCTCGCTCGGCGCCGAACGGCTGCGCGCGCTCACCGACGCCGTCCGCGCCTCCGTCCGGCAGGCCTGGGCGGACCCGGGCGCCAGCCGGGAGTACGTGCTGGCGCACGCCCAGGAGATGGACCCGGCCGTCGCCGACCAGCACATCGCCCTGTACGTGAACGAGTTCACCGCGGACCTCGGCGAGGAGGGCTACGCGGCCGTCCGCGCGCTGCTCACCCGGGCCGCCGCGGAGGGGCTGGTGCCCCCGCTCGACCCGGGTGCGCTGGCGTTCTGATCCCCCTCGGTCAGACGTCGAACTGGTCGGCCACCGCGCGCAGCAGGCCGGCCAGCTTCTGGCCGGTCGCCTTGGCCGGGTAGCGGCCGTGCTGGAGGCCCGGCAGCACCGCGTCCAGCGTGGTGATCAGGTCCTGGACGATCGGCGCCATGTCGTCGGCGCTCTTGCGCTGGGCGGCGGCCACCGACGGCAGTGCGTCCAGCAGTTGCACGGCCATCGCCTGGTCGCCGCGGTGGCCGGCGACCACGCCGAACTCGACCCGCTGGCCCGGCTTCAGCACGGTGACACCGGCGGGCAGCGCCTTGGTGTGGACGAAGACGTCGCCGCCGTCGTCGCGTGACAGGAAGCCGAAGCCCTTCGTCTCGTTGAACCACTTGACCTGGCCGGTGGGCATCTCGACAGTCCTCGAATGGGTGTGAGGGATCCCGGCCCTGGCCGGGGATCACTGGGTGGTGGGGAAGGCAGCCGACCTCGGCTCGGCGCCCGCGGGCGCTCATGGTCAGCACGCTGTCAGGAGCAGACTAACGGTCCGTCACTGCCTCATCCGCGTTCCGCGAAAGATCCGCGTTCCAAGGCCCGTTGGGGGCGGTACGGGCGCGGCGTTCTCGCGATCACGGGCGACCCGGTACTGGCACAGCCGGGGCGCGGCTCAGCACGGTCCATCGGCTCACACCCCCGGGTCTGAGGAAACGGGGCGCACGTGTCGCACCCCTCGGCACCCCCTGCATACCCCCGCCCAGCAGGGATCAAAACGTTCAGCTTCCGAGAAACTGCGCAACGTGACCGGACCGCTCCGGTGACGGGGCCCGGCGGCCGCTCTGCCAGACTGGACCGACCGCCCGACCAGCCCCGAGGAGCGAGCAGACGTGAGCAGCCAGAGCGCCGACCCCGGCGACGTGTACGTCAAGGCCGGGACGATCGTCTTCGGTCTGGGCGCGCTCGCCACCCTGGTCACCTTCGTCCCGCTGTTCCTGCACCTGACGCCGCTGCCGACGGCCGCGTACTGGCTGAGCATGCTGATGCCGGCGGGCTTCCTGGCCGCGCTGACCGGGCTGTTCCTGAACGCGCGGGCCCAGCGCCGCCGGGTGGAGTCCGCGGCCGCGTCCTAGAACGCGGCCCCGGGACCCGGCCCCAGGGCGTGCCCCGGGGCCGCGGCTCAGCCGGCCAGGTGGGCGTCGAGCCAGGCCGGGAACCCGGTGAGGTCCGCCAGCACCACGTCCGCCCCGGCCGCGCGCAGTTCGTCCGCGCTGTACGGACCGGTGGCCACGCACACCGCGACGGCGTCCGCGTGCCGGGCGCCCCGGATGTCGCCGAGGTGGTCGCCGACGTAGACGCTCGCGCCGTACTCGCGCAGCGCCTCGCCCTTGGTCTCCGCCCAGAGGTCGCCGACCAGCGCGTCCGCGTGCAGCCCGGCGTGCTCCAGGTGGAGGCGGGCGTTCGGCTCGTACTTGCCGGTGATCACCGCGACCCGGCCGCCGTGGTCGCGGACCGCCTCGACGGCGGCGTGCGCGCCGGGGAGGGCGACGGTCGGGGCGAAGGCGAGGTCGCGGTAGAGCTCGCGGTAGCGGGTGGCGGCGCGCTCCACCTCGTCCTCCGGGAACCAGTTGCGGATCTCGTCCAGCAGCGGCGGGCCGAGCCGGGTGACCACCAGGTCGGCGTCGATGCGGGCGCCGGTCTCGGCCGCGAGCGCCAGGTAGGTGGCGTGGATCCCCGGCCGGGTGTCCAGCAGCGTCATGTCGAGGTCGAAGCCGACGGTGAGCGGGGCGGTGCGGGTCTCGGGCATGCCGCCAGGCTATCCAACGGGCGGTTCGGGGAGCCGGGGCAATTTGCCCCGGCTTCCGACGGGAACTTAGGTTTACCTGAGTTGTCTGCGGAGAGGGCCCATGACCGACACCACCGCGCCACCCGGCGCGCGACGGACAGCGCGCCACCGAATACTGTGGCTCGCCGCCGCGCTGGCCGTCCTGGCCGCCGCGGTGCTGCTGAGCCTGGCGGTCGGCAGCCGCACCATCCCCTTCGGCGACACCCTCGACGCCCTGCTGCACGGCGGCGACACGGCCAACGCCGTCGTCGTCCGCGAGCTGCGGGTGCCGCGCACCGTCGTCGGGCTGGCCGTCGGCGCGGCGCTCGGCCTCGCCGGGGCCGTCATGCAGGGCCTCACCCGCAACCCGATCGCCGACCCCGGCATCCTCGGCGTCTCCCAGGGCGCGGCGGCCGGCGTGGTCCTCGCCATCTCCGGCTTCGGCGTCTCCACCCTCACCGGCTACGTCTGGTTCGGCTTCGCGGGCGCCGTGATCGCCACCGTGCTCGTGTACGGCCTGGCCGGGCGCGGCCGGGGCGGGGCCACGCCGATCAAGCTGGCGCTGGCCGGCTCGGCGATGTCCGCGTTCATCGCCTCGCTCAACACCATGGTGCTGACGACCGACGCGGCCACCATGGACCAGTTCCGCTTCTGGCACGTCGGCTCGCTCTCCGGGCGGACCTCGGACGTGGCCTGGCAGCTGCTGCCGTTCCTCGCCGTCGGCACGGTGCTGGTGGTGGCGGTGGCCCGCGGCCTGGACGCGCTCGCGCTCGGCGAGGACACCGCCAAGGGCCTCGGTGCCAAGACCGGCCTGGTCCGGGCGGTCGGCGCGCTCGGCGCGACGGTGCTGACCGGCTCGGCCGTCGCGGCCGCCGGGCCGATCGCCTTCGTCGGCCTCGCCGTCCCGCACGCGGCGCGGGCCGTCGCCGGCGCGGACCACCGCTGGGTGCTCGCCTTCTCCGCCGTCCTCGGCCCGGCCCTGCTGCTGCTCGCCGACACCCTGGGGCGGGTCCTCTTCCCGCCCTCGGAGGTCCCGGCGGGCGTGATGACGGCGCTCGTCGGCGTCCCGGTCCTGGTCGCGCTGGTGCGCCGCCGGAAGGTGGTCGCGTCATGAGCGCGCAGGGCGGGCGAACCGTCGGGCGCGGCGCCGTCTCCCCGCGCGGGTACGCCGTGCTGCGGGCCGGGCGGGCGTCCGTGCTGCTGCACCGCCGGTCGGCGGTGGTGGCGCTGGGCCTGCTGGTCGCGCTGGCCGGGACGGTCGTCGCCTCGCTCTGCCTGGGCGAGTCGGCCGTGTCGCCGGTCGAGGTGGTGAAGGTGGTGCTCGGGCAGCCGAGCCCGCACGAGCTGGTGGTCGGCGAGTTCCGGCTGCCCCGGGTGGTCGTGGGCCTGCTGGTCGGCACGGCGCTGGGGCTGGCCGGGGCACTGATCCAGACCGTCGCCCGCAATCCGCTGGCCAGCCCCGACGTGGTGGGCGTGACCTGGGGCGCGACCGCCACCGTCGTCGGGCTGATGGCGTACGGCGTGGTCGGCTCGACCGGTCAGGCCCCGTACGCGGCGGTCGCGGGCGGGCTGGTGGCCGGGCTGCTGGTGTACGCGCTGGCATGGCGGCGCGGCCTGCACGCGCAGCGCTTCGTGCTGATCGGGATCGGGATCAGCGTGGCCCTGTCCTCGCTGACCTCCGTGTTCCTGACCAAGGGCGACGGCTTCCAGGCGCAGGCCGCGAAGGTCTGGATGACGGGCAGCCTGAACGGCGCCGGCTACGACCAGGCCGGCTGGCTGGCCTGGGTGCTGCTCGCCGCCGTGCCCGTCGCCTTGTGGGCGGCGCGGGCGCAGCGCTCGATCTCCTTCGACGACGCGACGGCCGTCGGCCTGGGCCTGCGGCTGGACCGGATCCGCCTCGGCATGGCGCTGCTGGGCATCGTGCTGGCCTCGTGCGCGGCGGGCGCCGCCGGGCCGGTGGACTTCGTGGCGCTGATGGCGCCGCAGATCGCGCTGCGGCTGGTCCGGTCCGCGCAGGTCCCGCTGTTCTGCTCGGCGCTGACGGGCGCGCTGGTGGTCGTGCTGGCCGATCTGATCGCCCGGCGGCTGATGGCGCCGACCGAACTGCCGGTGGGCGTGGTGACCGGCATGGTCGGCGCGCCGTACTTGATGTGGCTGCTGATCCTCCCCCGAACTCCGTTCGGGGGTACCCCCATCCGTCGTGGAGGTTCCTGATGTCCGCTCACCGACTGGAGGCCCGGGGCCTCACCCTGGCCTACGAGGCGCGCACGGTCGTCGAGGGCCTGGACGTCGGCATCCCGGACGGGCGGGTGACGGTGATCGTCGGCCCGAACGCCTGCGGCAAGTCGACGCTGCTGCGGGCCCTGGGGCGCCTGCTGAAGCCGGTCCGGGGCGCGGTGCTGCTGGACGGCGAGGAGCTGGCGCGGATCCCGACGAAGCGGATCGCCCAGCGGCTGGGGCTGCTGCCGCAGTCGCCGACGGCGCCGGAGGGCATCTCGGTGGCGGACCTGGTCTCGCGGGGCCGCCAGCCGCACCAGAGCTGGTGGCAGCAGTGGTCGCCGGAGGACGAGGCGGCGGTGACGGAGGCGCTGGAGCGGACGTCCACGGCGGAGCTGGCCGAGCGCAGCATGGACGAACTGTCCGGCGGCCAGCGGCAGCGGGCGTGGATCGCGATGGCGCTGGCGCAGGGCACGGACATCCTGCTGCTGGACGAGCCGACCACCTACCTGGACATCGCGCACCAGGTGGAGGTGCTGGACCTGGTCCGCCGGCTGAACGTCGAGCGCGGCCGCACGGTGGTGGCGGTGCTGCACGACCTCAACCAGGCGGCCCGGTACGCGGACCACTTGGTGGCGATGCGGGACGGCCGGGTGGTGGCGCAGGGCGCGCCGACCGAGGTGGTGACGGCGGAGCTGGTGCGGGAGGTGTTCGGGCTGGAGTCGGTGGTGGTGCCGGACCCGGTGACGGGTACGCCGTTGGTCGTTCCGGGGGCCCCGTGGGCGGCGGCCGTGGACGCCTGACGGCAATTCCACACCAAACCGGACATAATCGGCGCGCCCCCGAAGCCTCACCGCCTGAGGACCGCCGATGCACCGGATCGCCCGCCGTTCGTTCCTCGCCGGTCTCGGCGGTGCCGCGCTCGCGGCCTGCACCACCCGGCGGCCGGCGCCGCCGACCGCCGACGGCCTGGGCGCGGCCGCCTCGCCCACCCCGGTG
Source organism: Kitasatospora sp. NPDC058243 (assembly GCF_042882025.1). Lineage (NCBI taxonomy): Bacteria > Bacillati > Actinomycetota > Actinomycetes > Kitasatosporales > Streptomycetaceae > Kitasatospora > Kitasatospora sp. NPDC058243. Next base: position 29,733 of record NZ_JBHVWW010000053.1, on the reverse strand, counting down.
CCGCCGGTCACGGTGGACACGGCCACCGGGCCGGTGCTGGTGCCGGGCGAGCCGCTGCGAGTGGTCGTCCTCGACACGGACGTGCTGGACTCGGCGCTGACCCTCGGCATCACCCCGGTCGGCGCCGCGCTGCCGGCCGCCGACATCCGGTTCCCGGGCTACTGGCCGGCCTCCCGGGTCGCCGGGATCCACCGGGTCGGCCTGGCCGGCGCCCCGGACCTGGTCGCGATCCGGGCGCTGCGGCCGGACCTGATCCTCTCCAACCAGGCGCGCGACGGCGACCGCTACGACCAACTGCGGGAGATCGCGCCGACCGTACTCACCCAGACCACCGGCGCGCCGTGGAAGGCCGACTTCCAGGTGCACGCCCAGGCGTTGAGCCGGGAGGCCGCGGCGGCGGCCTTCGTCTCCTCGTACCAGCGGCACGCCAACCAGGTGGTGCAGGCCCTGTCGGCGGCGAAGGCGTCCGGCCGGAAGGTGAGCCTGGTGCGGTTCGTGGAGGGCGGCGGGATCCGGCTGTTCGGGAAGCAGAGCTTCCCCGGGATCGTGCTGTCGGACGCCCAGGTGGGGCGGCCGGACGCACAGAACGTCGACCAGTCCGACGTCGAGATCCCGCTGGACCAGATCGCGAAGGCGGACGGCGACCTGCTGCTGTACGCCACCTCCGGCGACCCGGCCCTGGCCGGCACCGACGCCGCGCTGGAGAGCCCGGGCTGGCAGGCGCTGGGGGCGGTCAAGGCGCACCGGGCGTTCCCGGTGGACGACCAGCTGTGGTTCCAGGGGATCGGGTACACCGGCGCCAACTTCATGCTGGCCGAGCTGCAGCGCTTCCTGGAGGCGTGACCCACCGCGCGGCGTCGGCGTAGCGGGCCGGGGAGGTGCCGACGGCGGCCGTGAAGTCGCGGGTGAGATGGGCCTGATCCGCGTACCCGAGTTCGGCCGCGAGCGCCGCCAGGTCCAACCCGCCGCCCGCGTCGGCGCGTTCGGCGGCCTCGTGGAGGCGGGCGCGGCGCAGCACCCACTTCGGGGAGGCCCCGACGTACTCGGCGAACAGCCGCTGGAGCCGGCGGACGGTGAGGCCCAGCTCCCGCGCCAGGTCGTCGACCCGGCACAGGTCGGGGGTGCCGGTGATCCGCTCCACCATGGCGGCGACCTCCTGCGCGACCGGGTCGGGCGCGGGCAGCCGGGGCAGCAGGAAGGCGTCCGCGAGGGCGGCCTGGTCCCGCGGCCGTTCACCGAGCACGTCCTCGTTGAGCCGGTCCGCCTCGGGGCCGAAGTAGGCGGCCGCGGGCACCGACCGGTCCGCGAGCCCGGCCACCGGGTGCCCGGCGAACGAACGGAACGCGCCCGGCCGGAACTTCACTCCCAGCACGTGCCCGGCGCCCTCCAGGCGGCGGACGAAGAGCGACCGGTCGACCCCGTAGACGCGGGCCCTCGGGGCCTCGAAGACCAGGTGCACGTTCGGGTGGGCGAGCACCTTCTGCTCGTACGGGGGCCGGCCGCGCAGGTCCCAGCGGACCAGCCAGTAGAACTCGACGAAGCGCGCCACGGCGGGGGCGGGCGCGCGCCGCTCCACCCTGATCGCCTCCGCCGCGCGGGCGGGGTGGAGCACGCCGCGTCCGAGGTCGGGAGAGTCCATACCCGCCAGGCTAGGCCTTGTCCGGTATGGACTCTCCGGGCCCGCGACGCCCGGGTTCCGGCGCCGGTCGGGGCGGCCGCACCCTGCCATAAGCTGGCACGGTGAGTAGCGAACCGGCCCCGCCCGAGGACACCGCCGTCGAGCTGATGCGCGCGATGACGCGGCTGCGGGCACGGCTGCGCACCGAGGCCCCGATCGACGACCTGCCGTGGAACTGGTCGCACCTGACCACCCTGCACCGCGTCGTGCAGCAGGGCCCGGCGACCGTGACCGAACTCGCCCAGGCCGAGCACGTGCGCCGCCAGTCCATGGCGGAGACCGTGGCCGCGCTGCGGGCCGGCGGCCTGGTCAGCGCCGCCAAGGACCCGAACGACGGGCGCAAGTCCCTCTTCAGCGCGACCCCGGCCGGAGCCGACCTGTGCGAGCGGATCCCGGCGGCGCGGGAGGCGTGGCTGGCCGAGGTGATCGGCTCCACCCTCCGGGCCGGCGAGCGCAAGACGCTCGACCGGGCCGCCGAGATCATGAACCGCCTGGCGGACAGCTAGCCCCTGTCCGGTTCGCCTGCGGTGGCTAGGTCCTGTCCGGTCCTAGGACTCGGCGAGTCGGCGGTCGCAGACGGTCAGGACGAGGAGGAGGGCGGAGATCGCGACCAGCACCCAGGCGATGGAGTGCAGGCCGCCGTCGTCCACCCGGTCGTGGAAGGCGGTGCCGGTGATCGCCGCCGAGGCGATGGAGCCGAGGTAGCCGAAGGTGCGCAGCAGCCCGGAGGCGGTGCCGACCGTGGCGGCGGGGGCCTCCTGGTAGAGGACGGTCTGGTTGGCGACCGTCCCGGCGCCGGAGGTCAGTCCGAACACCGCGCTGACGGCGACGACCGCCGCCATCGGGGTGCCGCCGCCCACGAACAGCACGGCCACGGCGCCGAACAGCAGCAGCACCGAACAGACGATCAACGGCAGCCGCACGCCCGTCCGTTGGGCCACCACCCGGGCGGTCACGGCGCTCAGGACGCCCATCGGCATCAGCGCCAGGCCGGCCTGGTAGGCGGACAGCCCGCGGGCCGCTTCCAGCCACTGGGTGAGCCCGTAGAGGATCACGTACGTCCCCATCAGCGTCAGGCCGTTGCGCACGTAGGTGCGGGTCAGGGCCCCGTTGGAGGCGAGCAGCCGGACGTCGAGGAACGGGTGGGCGGCGCGCAGTTCCCAGCCGACCAGCACGGCGGCGAGGACGAGGGCGGCGGCGAGCGCGGGCCAGTCCGGGCGCGGCAGGGCGGAGAGGAAGACCATCAGGGCGGTCAGCGAACCGCCGAAGCCCAGCATGCCGGGCAGGTCGAGGCGGGAGGCGAGGGCGCGGGGTGAACCGGGGCGCACCGGGTCGGGGTCCGACGCGATCCCGACCACCGCCAGGACCAGGGCGACGGCGGCGACCGGAATGTTGATCCAGAAGGCGGTCTGCCAGCCGAACCAGCCCACCAGCAGCCCGCCGAGGGCGGGGCCGACGGCGACGGTGGCGGCGCCGGTGATCGCCAGGCCGCCGAGCACCCCGCGCGGCGGGGCCTGGTAGCCGGCCTGTTCGGCGCGGCGGCGGATCAGCAGCATCGCGGCCGGGTAGCCGGCCGAGGTGCCCGCGCCGATCAGCACCCGGGCCGCGATCAGGGCGGCCATCGAGTGGGCCAGCGTGCCGACGATTCCGGCCGCGAAGACGAGCACGATCCCGGCGATGAAGATCCGCCGGGGCCCGAACTCCTCGGCGAGCCGCCCGGCGGCGGGCTGGGCCAGCGCGCTGGTGAGGTACAGGCAGGAGATCAGGACCGCGGTGTCCCCGACGGGGAGGTGCAGGGCGGCCGCGATGGCCACCAGCGCGGTCGCGATGATCGAGCTGTTGACCGGGTTGAGCGAGGCCCCCAGGTACAGCGGGACCACGAAGCGCGGGCCGAAGGGGTTTCCGGCGGGCGCCGGGGTCGTCTGCCGCGGGGTGCGGGTGTCGCCGGGGAGAGGCATGCCGGGTTCCTTCCGCTTCCTCCGGGACCTCTGCGACGGGGCGGGGCCTGCTGGGGAGATCCCGGCGGAGATGGGCAGGCTGCCTGCTGAATATTAGCAGTCTGCCTGCCTATTTTGAAGGGTTCGCCGTCGTCGGGGCGGGCCGCCGCGAGCCCCGGCCCGACGCTCCTGGTCAGGGCGCCGACCGTCGCGTTTCTTCAAGACCCGGCAGCCCCGACCGGCGCAGGATCGGGGCATGAACGATCACCCCACCCCGGACACCCACCCGCCGCACCCCCTGCACCCCCTGCTGGCCCGCGCCGCCGCGGCCGCCGCACGCGTCGCCGACGGCGTCCCGGCGGACCACCCGCTGGACGGCCCGACACCCTGCACGGACTTCGACACCCGCGCGCTCGTCAACCACTGGGTGCTCTACACCTCGCACGGCCTGGAGCACCGGGCCCGCCGCACCGAACTGCCCAAGGCGCTGGTCGACCACGACTTCACCGCCGACCCCGGCTGGCCCGCCGCCTACGCGGCCCAGCTGGACCGCGCCGTCGCGGCCTGGGCCGACCCGGCCGCCTGGGAGGGGGACGTCGACCTCGGCGGCTCCCCGGCACCGGCGGAGGGCGTCGCCCGGATGCTGATCGCGGAGCTCGTCCTGCACGGCTGGGACGTCGCCCGGGCGACCGGCGGTCGGATCGGGATCGACGAGGAGCTCGCGCAGCTGGTGCTGGAGGTCGTCGGGGAGAACGCCGAGCTGTACCGCCAGTACGGCGGGTTCGCCACCCCGGTGGCGGTGCCGGACGGCGCCCCGGCGCTGGACCGCGCGCTGGCCGCCTCCGGGCGCGATCCGCGCTGGAACGCCTGAGCGGCTGAGCGGCTGAGCGCTCAACCGGTTAGCCGGTCAGCCGGTCAGGCCCTCAGCCCGTCGCCCGCAGGGACGCGCGGAGCCGGGCGTGCAGCAGGCGCACGGCCGGCGAGTGCTGGCCGGGCCGGGCGACCAGGCCGAGGCGGGCCCGGACCGGCGCATCGGCGACGGGGACGGTCCGGAGGCCCTCGCCGGCGGCGGAGGAGGGGCTGAGGACGGCGACGCCGGCCCCGCGCTGGGCGAGCCGGAACAGCGTGGCCGGGGAGCTGGCGTCGATGTCCACCCGCGGTTCGAGGCCGAGTTGCAGGCAGGAGTGCTCGTAGGCGGCGCGGATGCCGGTGCCCGGGGAGAGGCAGAGGATCTTCTCGGACGCGAGGTCGGCGAGCCGGAGGGAGGGGCGGTCCAGGCGGTGGCCGGCGGGGACGATGGCGGCGATCGGCTCATCGACGACGACGGTGACGTCCAGGCCGGGGCCGGCCTCCTTGGCGAAACCGATCAGCGCCAGGTCGAGGGCGCCGGAGAGGACCTGCGCCTGGAGCAGCTCGGAGTGGCCCTCGTGCAGGCTCAGTTCGATGCCGGGGTGGGTGCGGCCGAGGTCGGCGACGACGTCGAGGAACGGCGGGATCGCACACCCCATGATCATCCCGAGCCGGACGCGGCCGCGGACGGCGTCGGCGAACTCGGCGGCGGTGTGCTGGATGGCTTCGAGCGTGGCGAGGGCGTCCTTGGCCAGCGGCAGGACGGCCTCGCCGGCGGGGGTGAGGCGGACCCGGCGGCCGGAACGGTCGAGGAGCAGCTGGCCCAACTCGCGTTCCAGCTTGCCGACCTGGGTGCTGATGCCGGACTGGCTCACGTGCAGGCGGGTCGCGGCGGCGGTGAAGGAGCCCTCGTCGACGACGGCCGCGAAGTAGCGCAGCTGGTGCATCTCCATAACCAACGATGATAGCTGGGATCTGATCCATCTGTTGGACGGATGGCGGAGTGCTCGGGAGGATGGAGGCATGACGACGACGAAGACTGCGCGTGAGATTTCCGAGACCTACTTCGCGGCCTGGCAGGCGGGCGACTTCGAGACGCTGCGGGGGCTGCTGGCGGAGGACGTCGACTTCGTGGGGCCGCTGGCCACGGTGTCGGGGGTGGAGAACGCCCTGGCCGGGCTGAAGGGGCTCGGGCAGGTCCTGGAGAAGATCGAGGTGCACGCCCGGGTGGTCGAGGGGGACGACGTGATCACCTGGTTCGACCTGCACACGAGCGTCGCACCGCCGGCGCCGACGGCGAACTGGAGCCACGTGGAGAACGGGCGGATCACCCGGATCCGGGTGACCTTCGACCCGCGGGAGCTGCTGGCGGGCTTCGCCCGCTGAGCGGCTGGGGCGCACCGCGCCGCCGGACCGAGGGACTGAGGGACTGAGGGGCTGAGGGACTGAGGGACTGAGGGGCTGGGCGATCCGCCGCCGGGCCAAGCAGGGCCAAGCGATCCGACCCACCGGGCCGGATCGCCCAGCCCTGCGGGTCGGATCGCGGCGGCCCCGACTACCGTCGCGCCAGCCGGCCGCGGACCGCCCAGGCCGCCGCGCCGAGGGCGAAGCCGTAGACCGCCACCAGGCCGTGCCCGTTGTCCTGGGCGAGCCACATGGCGAGGCCCAGCACCGGGACGCCGACGGCCAGGGCGCGTTCCTTGGGCAGGCGGGTGCGGGCGAGGAAGGCGAGGGCCAGGGTGGCGCCGAGGAAGTAGGTGGCGCCGGAGCTGCCGGCGAAGTTGCGGGGGTCGGTGCTGGGGCCGTCGCCGAAGCCGAGCAGGTCGTCGATCCGGCCGGGCAGCAGGACGCCCGCGAGGAAGAAGGCGAGGGTGAGCGGGCCGCCCCAGTACCACTGGGCGAGCGCGGCGACGGCGGCGAGGGTGGCGAGGTTCCACAGGCCGCCGCCGAGGCCGCCGTTCTGCAGGAAGACCGAGGTGAACTCGCGCCACCAGCCGGACTTGGCGGGGTCGGCGTCGAGCGCGTCCATGGCGCCGGACCAGAGCAGCTGGAGCAGCACGCCGCCGACGGCGAGCGCGGTCAGGGCGACCGCCGCCCACGGGATCGGCCGCCCCCGCAGCGTGTCCCGGCCGACCACGCCGAGCCCGCAGTTGACCATCATGACCATCAGCGCGGCCGTGGTCACGTTGAACAGGATCGCCCCCATGACTGCCCCTCCCCCATTGCATTCCAACACTGTTCGAAAACCGGGCAGGGCAAAGCTAGCACAGCTTTCGAACGGTGTTGGAAAACGTTGTACGGTGGAGCGATGAAGCTCACCAAGGAGCGCATCGTCGATGCGGGCATGGCCGTCTTCGCGGAGGTCGGCTACCACAACCTGTCCATGCGCCAGGTCGCCGACCGCCTCGACGCCCACGCCGGCAGCCTCTACTACCACGTGCGCGGCAAGGACGAGTTGCTCACCCTGATGGCCGACCGCGTCTGCCGACAGGCCTACGACACCGGCACCGGAGCCCTCGCCGCCCTCCCCCCCGACGCCACCTGGCGGGACCGGGTCGAGGCCCAGGCCACCACCCTGCGCCGCAGCATCCGGCAACACCCCGGCGGCGCACTGCTCCTCGCCGAGAGCCCCGGCGTCCTCAGCTCCGGCGGCCTCTCCCTGATGGAACGCCTGCTGCGCACCCTCCTCGACGCCGGCCTGCCCACCGTCCACTGCGGCATCGCCGCCGACATCCTGCTCAGCCACGTCACCGGCTTCGTCCTCCAGGAACAGAACCAGCCACCGGCCCCACCACCCGTCAGCGCCGAGCTCTACGCCGACCTGTGCGCGCAGTTCCCGCTGATCATGGGCGAGTTGATCCCCCGGATCAGCCAGGACGAGAAGTTCACCCAGAGCATCCGACTGCTCTGCACCGGCTTCGCCGCCCTCGTCCCGGGCCTCAGCCCTGCTGCGGCGGGCGACGGCGCAGGCTCAGCAGCAGCAGCACCACCGCCGACAGCACCGCCGACAGGCGCAGCACGCCCGGGGCCGCCGACCAGCTGATCTGGCTGAACTGCGCACCGGCCTGCACGCCCGCGCCGCCCTGGGCGCCGGGCTTGGCCTGCATGGCGTGCAGGGTGGCCGCGCTCATCGTGATCAGCGGAATCCCGAGGATGACGAACTTGCGCATCAGATCGGAGAGTTGGCGGGACAGGTAGCCGAGGGCCCAGCCCACCAGCATCGCCGGGAAGAAGCTCATGGCGGCGCCGCCGATCAGCAGCCCGCAGGAGAGGAGCACCAGCAGGGACGGCCGCCGAGCCCCGACGCCCGCACCCGCACTTGCGCCCGCATCGGCACCGGCCTGGCCGGCGGGGGCGGCCGGCTGCGCCTTCGCCTTCCCCGCGGCGGCCGCCCTCCCCTTGGCCTTGCGCTGCTTCTTCCCCTTCCCCGAAGCCGCCGCAACCGCCGCAGCCGCCCCCGCCGCAGCTCCCGCCGGATCGGCAGCCTGCGCGCCCGCCGCACCCACCCCGCCCCCGGCGCGCTGCTCGGGGATCGGCTTCGGCGGAGCCTGCGGCGAGTCCGAGAAGTTGAGCAGCACCAGATCCCAGCCGTTCGCGCCGGAGCTGTACACCTGGGGCGGCGGGATGGAGTCCGAATCGTCCTCGGGCCCGTCGAAACGCGACTTGTCCAGCTGTACGGGCGGCGCCCCGGCCCCCTGGGCGCGCGGCGTCCGGGGCGGATCCAGCGGCACCGACGGAGTCCCGCCGCCCGGCGCCGCCGTGTCGTACACGCTGTCCCCGTCGGAGGCGCCGGACGGACCGGAGGCGCCGGACCCACCCGACGCCCCCGGACCGCCCGAACCGCCCTTGTCACCGGCAGCACCGGCCCCGGCAGACCCGCCGGAGGCCCCCGCCCCGCCCCCCGAACGGCCGCTCCACGGCCCGCTCCTGCGCCACCACTCGCCGTCCGTCATCACCGACACCCCGCCTCGCGCCCGAACCCCGGCCCACCGAACCACCCTCGGCCGTGACGCTACCCACCCCGCCCCCGCCCACGCGAGTCCTGAGGGCCGGTCCACCACGGGCCGCCGCACGGACACCCCGCCGTCCGCCCGCCCGACTAACCTAGGTCGAATGACCACACAGCAGGGCCCTCAACGCCAGGGCAGGTCCGCCGCCGGCCCCCGCACCCTCGCCGAGGAGTTGCGCGCCCGCCCCGACGACGCGCTCGCCGCCCTGCTCCGCTCCCGCCCCGACCTGCTCAACCCCGTCCCCGGCGACCTCACCCAGCTGTCCGCCCGGCTCTCCTCCCGCGCCTCGGCGCTGCGCGCCCTGGAGCGCCTGGACCGCTTCACCCTGCAGGTAGCCGAGGTCCTGGCCACCGCCCCGGACGGCACCGGCCTGGCCACCGTCCGCACCCTGCTGACCGGCCCGGCCAAGGTCAAGCCGCACCCCGGCGCGACCCCGCTGACGCCCGCCGACCGGTCCGCCGTCGCCGCCGCCCTCCCCCGGGCCATCGCCACCCTGCGCGACCGGTCCCTGCTCTGGGGCCCGGACAACGGCCTGCGGCTGGTCCTCGCCGTCCGCGAGGCACTCGCCCCGACGGCCGCCAACCCCGGCCGCACCGGCCTCGGCCCGACCCTCTCCGACGCGACCGTCGGCATGTCCCCGGCCCGGCTGCAGCAGCTGCTCGCCTCCGCCGGACAGCCCGCCACCCCGGACCCGGTCACCGCCGTCGACGCGCTCGCCGCCCTGCTGAACGACCGCGCCCGCTGCGCGGCGCTGCTCGACACCGCCCCCGAGGCCGCGCTGCGGCTGCTGGAGCGGCTGGTCTGGGGGCCGCCGACCGGCACCGTCCCGGACGCCACCCGCCCGGTCACCGCCGAGGACGCGCAGAGCCCCGTCGAGTGGCTGCTCGCCCGCGGGCTGCTGCTGCCCAGCGGGCCGGGCAGCGTCGTCCTACCGCGCGAACTGGCCCTGCACCTGCGCGGCGGCCGCACCCACCGCGCCGTCGAGCCGGTCCAGCCCGAGCCCGCCCCGGCCGCCGCCCCGCGCGATCCACAGGCTGTGGACGGCGCGGCGGCCGGCCAGGCCCACACCGCCGTCAAGACCGTCGAGGAACTCCTCGACACCTGGGGCCTCACCCCGCCGCCCACGCTGCGCGCCGGCGGCCTCGGCATCCGCGACCTCAAGCGCACCGCGCAGGCCCTGGAGACCACCGAGCAGCAGGCCGCCTTCTGGCTCGAACTCGCCTACGCCGCCGGGCTGCTGGCCCCCGACGGCGAGGCCGACGAGCGCTGGGCCCCGACCCCGGCCTACGACGGCTGGCTCCAGCGGGACACCGCCGAACGCTGGTCCGTCCTCGCCGCCGCCTGGCTCGCCGCCACCCGCGTCCCCGCCCTCACCGGCACTCCGGACGGCAAGGGCAAGCCGCGCGCCGCCCTCGGGCCCGAGCTCGACCGCACCCTCGCCCCGTCCGTCCGCCGCGCCACCCTCGCGCTGCTCGCCGAACTCCCGCCCGGCACCCCCGCCACCGCCGCCGAACTCCTGCCCACCCTGCGCTGGCAGCGCCCGCTGCGCGGCGGCCCGACCGGCCCGGACGGCCACGAGCTGCGCGACGACCTCACCGCCTGGACCCTCGCCGAGGCCGAACTCCTCGGCGTCACCGGCCGCGGCGCCCTCGCCGCCCCCGCCCGCGCCCTGCTCACCGCCGAATCCGACCCGGCCGAGGTGCTCGCCCCGCTGCTGCCGCAGCCGCTCGACCACGTGATCCTGCAACCGGACCTCACCGCGATCGCCCCCGGCCCGCTGCTCACCCCGCTCGCCCAGGCCCTCGCGCTGTGCGCCGACATCGAGTCCAAGGGCGGCGCCACCGTCTACCGCTTCACCCCGGTGTCCGTGCGCCGCGCCCTCGACGCCGGACGCACCGCCGCCGACCTGCGGGCCTTCCTGGAGCAGCACTCCCGGACGCCCGTCCCGCAGCCGCTCGGCTACCTGATCGACGACGTCGCCCGCCGGCACGGCATCCTGCGGGTCGGCGCCGCCTCCTCCTACCTGCGCTGCGACGACCCGTCGCTGCTGAACGAGGTCCTCGCCGACCGCCGCTCCGCCGACCTGCGGCTGCGGCTGCTCGCCCCCACCGTCCTCGCCGCCCAGGCCGCCCCGGACGTCCTGCTCGCCGCCCTGCGCACGATGGGCTACGCCCCGGCCGCCGAGTCCGCCGAGGGCGACGTGCTGATCACCCGCCAGGACAGCCACCGCACCCCGCCCCGCACCGCCCCCGCGCCCGTCCCGGACGGCCCGCCGACCCCCGACGACACCCTGCTCGCCGCCGCCATCAAGGCCATCCGGGCCGGCGACCGCGCCGCCACCGTCAACCGCCGTGACTCCACCCCCGACCCGCGCCAGCTGCCCCGCACCGCCGCCGCCGAGACCCTCGCGGCCCTGCAGACCGCCGTCCTGCTCGGCGAACGGATGTGGATCGGCTACCTCAACGCCGAGGGCATCGCCAGCCAGCGGATCATCGACCCGGTCAAGGTCGAAGGCGGCTTCGTCACCGCCTTCGACCACCACGCCGACGAGCTCCGCACCTTCGCCCTGCACCGCATCACCGGCGTCGCGGAGCTCGACGAGTAACCCCGGCGGCAGGGCCGGGCTCAGTGCCCCTGCGACTCCTTCATCTTCTCCTTGACGGCCTTGTCCGCCAGGCTGCCGATCTCCCCCTGCCCGACCGGCAGCGAGCCGCCGCCGACCTGGTCGGCGATCAGGAATCCGGGCGCGGCGAGCAGCCCGCCGGGCCCCTCCCCGATCCCCGCGAGGGCGTGCGCGGAGCCGACGGACGAGGCGGTGGCCGCGAAGGCCGTGCCCATCAGGGCGAGAGCGGTGAGAACGCGCTTCGACTTCTTCATGACCGGCTCAACGAGCGATGCGCACCGTGGTCACCCGGAGCCGTCGCCCGGGGCGCGGGTACCGGCGCGGTCGCGGTCGCGGGCGCGGTCACCCGTACGAATGGAAGAAGCCCGATCACGTTTGGAAGGGGCCCGCTCACGTTCGCCGCGCAATGCGCGACACTGGAGGGTCTGCGTCAATCCAGCCTGTCAGCCAGTGGAGGGCTTCCCCGCGTGAACGACGGACCGCTCATCGTCCAGAGCGACAAAACTCTTCTCCTGGAGATCGATCACCCCAAGGCCGCCGAGTGCCGCCGCGTCATCGCGCCGTTCGCCGAGTTGGAGCGCGCCCCCGAGCACGTGCACACGTACCGGGTGACGCCGCTCGGGCTGTGGAACGCGCGGGCGGCGGGGCACGACGCCGAGCAGGTGGTCGACGCCCTGGTGACGTACTCGCGCTACCCGGTGCCGCACGCACTGCTGGTGGACGTGGCGGACACCATGGGCCGCTACGGGCGGCTCCAGCTGCTCAAGCACCCGACGCACGGGCTGGTGCTCGCCACCACCGACCGGCCGGTGCTGGAGGAGGTGCTGCGCTCCAAGAAGATCGCCCCGCTGGTCGGCGCCCGGGTCGACCCGGACACGGTGGTGGTGCACCCCTCCGAGCGCGGCCAGATCAAGCAGGTGCTGCTCAAGCTCGGCTGGCCGGCCGAGGACTTCGCCGGGTACGTGGACGGCGAGGCGCACCCGATCGAGCTGGACGAGGACGGCTGGCGGCTGCGCCCGTACCAGGCACAGGCCGTCGAGGGCTTCTGGCACGGCGGCTCGGGCGTCGTGGTGCTGCCCTGCGGCGCCGGCAAGACGCTGGTCGGCGCGGCCGCGATGGCGCACGCCAAGTCGACGACGCTGATCCTGGTCACCAACACCGTCTCGGCCCGCCAGTGGAAGCACGAGCTGGTCAAGCGCACCTCGCTCACCGAGGAGGAGATCGGCGAGTACAGCGGGACGCGCAAGGAGATCCGCCCGGTCACCATCGCCACCTACCAGGTGATGACCACCAAGCGGAAGGGCGCCTACGCGCACCTGGAACTGTTCGACGCCCGCAACTGGGGCCTGGTGGTCTACGACGAGGTGCACCTGCTGCCCGCGCCGGTGTTCAAGTTCACCGCCGACCTCCAGGCCCGCCGCCGCCTGGGCCTGACCGCGACGCTGGTGCGCGAGGACGGCCGCGAGGGCGACGTGTTCAGCCTGATCGGGCCCAAGCGCTTCGACGCGCCGTGGAAGGAGATCGAGGCGCAGGGCTACATCGCGCCCGCCGACTGCTGCGAGGTGCGGGTCACCCTGACCGACTCGGAGCGCCTGTCCTACGCCACCGCCGAGCCCGAGGAGCGCTACCGCTTCTGCGCCACCACGGCGACCAAGCGGCGGGTGGTGGAGGCGCTGGTGAAGAAGCACGAGAAGGACCAGACGCTGGTCATCGGCCAGTACATCGACCAGCTGGACGAGCTCGGCGAGGTGCTGGACGCGCCCGTGATCAAGGGCGAGACCAGCAACGCCCAGCGCGAGAAGCTGTTCGAGGCGTTCCGCAACAAGGAGATCGGCGTCCTGGTGGTCTCCAAGGTCGCGAACTTCTCGATCGACCTGCCCGAGGCCACCGTGGCCATCCAGGTCTCCGGGACGTTCGGCTCCCGCCAGGAGGAGGCCCAGCGCCTGGGCCGCGTCCTGCGCCCGAAGGCGGACGGCCACTCGGCGCACTTCTACTCGGTGGTCGCCCGGGACACCGTGGACCAGGACTTCGCCGCCCACCGGCAGCGCTTCCTGGCCGAGCAGGGCTACGCGTACCGCATCATCGACGCGGACGACGTGCTGTAGGGCGTGCGGCAGGCGCGCGGCGGTGCCCGGGGCGGTGCCGCCGTCGCGCACGTCCTGCGGCCCGTACGGGGGCCGGGACCTGCAGGCCCGGGACCTGCGGGGCTGGAACCCCGGGCCGCACGGGTCTAGGATCGTCCGTCTGCCCCCTCCCGAACCGTGGTACCTGCTGAAGTCGCGCAGGCAGCCGGGGGAGGCGCCGACCGCACGGCAACCGGTCGGCCGTACCCACCGTGAGCTCCATCGATCCGCTGCGCCCGGTTCCGGCGCAGCCGGGAAGGTTCGCTGTGCCCGCCACCCCCACCACCGACCCCCTCCAGCGCGAACGCGACCACCTGGCCGCGTCCCGGTCCGCGCTGCGAGCGATGCGCGAGGACGTCCAGTCGCTGGACCTGCGCGACGTGACCGGCACCTGGGTGTCCGCCGCCGTCCTCCAGAACCAGATCGAGGCCCGGATCGCCGCCCTCGCCGACCTCTCGCACACCCCGCTGTTCTTCGGCCGCCTGGACTACCTGCACGCGATCAGCGAGGAGCTGAGCGAAGGAGGAGGCGGCGAGAACTTCTACATCGGGCGCCGGCACGTCCACGACGCCGACGGCGACCCGATGGTGATCGACTGGCGCGCGCCGGTCTCCCAGCCGTTCTACCGGGCCACCCGCACCGAGCCGCTGGACGTCGAGCGCCGCCGCCGCTTCGGCTACACCGCCGGCGAGCTCACCGCCTACGAGGACGAGCACCTGAGCGACCCGGCGGAGGCGGACACCGCCTCCGCCCTGCTCGCCGCCGAGATCGAGAAGCCCCGCGTCGGCCCGATGCGCGACATCGTCGCCACCATCCAGCCCGAGCAGGACGAGATCGTCCGCTCCGACGTGACGGGCACCATCTGCGTCCAGGGCGCCCCCGGCACCGGGAAGACGGCCGTGGGCCTGCACCGCGTCGCGTACCTGCTGTACGCGCACCGCGAGCGCCTCGCCCGGACGGGCACGCTGGTGATCGGGCCGAACAACGCCTTCCTCTCCTACATCGAGCAGGTGCTCCCGGCCCTGGGCGAGCTGGACGTCGCCCAGGCGACCGTGCAGCAGCTGGTCGGGCACGTCGAGGTGCGCGGCGAGGACGACCCGCAGGCGGCCCGGCTGAAGGGCGACGCCCGGATGGCCGAGGTGCTGCGCCGGGCGGTGCGCGCGGGCATCGCGCTGCCCACCGAGCCCTGCGTGGTGGTCCGCGGCTCCCGCCGCTGGCGCGTCCAGGTGCACGAGCTCGCCGCGATCATCGAGGAGTTGAAGGGCCGCGAGGTGCGCTACGGCGCCGCCAGGGACGCCCTGCCGCAGCGGATCGCGCACACCGTGCTGCTGAAGATGGAACAGTCCGGCGAGGCCCCCGACGACCGGGTGCAGGACGCGGTGGCCCGCAACGCCGCGGTCAAGGCGGTGGCCAAGGAGTGCTGGCCGGCGGTCGATCCGGCGAAGCTGGTGCTGCGGCTGCTCTCCGACCCGGAGTTCCTGGCCGCCTGCGCGGAGGGCGTGCTGACCCCGGAGGAGCAGCAGGCGGTGCTGTGGCCCAAGCCGGGCCGCTCGGTGAAGACGGCCCGCTGGACGCAGGCCGACGCCGTCCTGGTCGACGAGGCGACGGACCTGGTGCAGCGCACCCCCTCGCTCGGGCACGTGGTGCTGGACGAGGCGCAGGACCTCTCCCCGATGCAGTACCGCGCGGTCGGCCGCCGCTGCACGACGGGCTCGGCGACCGTCCTCGGCGACCTCGCCCAGGGCACCACCCCGTGGGCGACGGCGAGCTGGCCGGACGCGCTGCGCCACCTGGGCAAGCCGGACGCCCACGTCGAGGAGCTGACCAAGGGCTTCCGGGTGCCGGAGGAGGTCATCGCGTACGCCTCCCGGCTGCTCCCGGCGATCGCCCCGGGCCTGGCCCCGGCGACCTCCGTCCGCGACGCCCCCGGCTCGCTGACGATCCGCCGCCTCCCGGACGGGGAGGCCGTGCCCGCCGTCCTGGCGGCCTGCCGCGAGGCGCTGGAGCACGAGGGCTCGACCGGGCTGATCGCCGCCGACGCCCGGATCCCGGCGCTCGCCGAGGCGCTGACCGCGGCCGGCCTGCCGTACCTGTCCCCCGGCGCCGAGACCAGCGCCGAGGCCCGGCTGACGCTCGTCCCGGCCTCGCTGGCCAAGGGCCTGGAGTACGACTACGTGGTGCTGGACGAGCCGGCCGCGGTGGTCGCGGGCGAGCCGGACGAGCGGACCGGCCTGCGGCGGCTGTACGTGGCGCTCACCCGTGCCGTCTCCGGCCTGACGGTGCTGCACGGCGAGCCGCTGCCCGCGCAGCTGCACTGAGGAACCGGGCAGCGGGGGCCGGCCCCACCGGGACCGGCCCCCGCCCGCCGCGCGCGCTCAGGCGTCGATCAGCGCCCGCCACTCGGCGACCTTGGCCGCGTCCACCGGCGTCCGCCAGCCGTCGGCCCGCACCGCGCCGCCGACGTGGAAGCCGTCGAAGCCCTCGGCCCGCAGGCCCTTCAGGTGTTCGGCCCGCAGGCCGCCGCCGATCAGGATCCGCTGCCCGTACCCGGGCTCGCCCGCGCGGGCCAGGTCCGCCAGCAGCACCTTGTGCCCGGCGTCGACGCCGGCGGCCGCGCCCGAGGTGAGGAAGGTGTCCAGCCCGGGCAGCGCGCCGACGGCGGCCCGCAGGGCGGCCCGGTCGGCGCTGTGGTCGATCGCCCGGTGGAAGGTCCAGCGGCAGCCGGCCACCGCCTCGGCGACGGCGGCGGTGGCGGCCAGGTCGACGGCACCGTCGGCGTGGAGGAAGCCGAAGACGAACTCCTCGGCGCCCTCGGCCCGCAACGCGGCGGCCCGGGCGGCCAGTTCGTCCAGGCCGCCGGGCGCGAAGCCGTCCTGGATCCGGAGCATGACGCGCAGCGGGATGTCGACGGCGGCCCGGATCCGGGCGAAGTCCTCGACGGGCGGGGTGAGCCCGTCCGCGGCCATGTCGGTGACCAGTTCGAGCCGGTCGGCGCCGCCCGACTCGGCAGCCTGGGCGTCCTGGGGCGTCAGCGCGATGACTTCGAAAATTGGTCTAGACATATCAGTAGGTTGCCACATCCGGCCGGGCCCGGCGAGCACTTCGCCCCACCCCCCGGATCACGCCAGGCTGCGCCCCTTCCCGGAGCCCCCGCCGAACCGTCCGCCGAGCCCGTCGCCGGTCCCGATCCGGCGCACCGCCACCGCGGCCGCCACCAGGAGCAGCAGCACCGGCGCCGCCATCGGCAGCACGTGCCAGAACCCGCGGCCCTCGCGCCAGATGTTGAACAGGCCCGCGAACATCGTCAGCGACAGCACCGCGACCCCGACGGCCGCCGGCAGCACCCGGCCGCGCAGCGCGGTGAAGGTCAGCAGCAGCGGCCCGATCAGCAGCACCGCGAACCACTGCATGTCCAGCGGGAAGGTCGAGTCGCCCCAGTGCTGGAGCGCCACCAGCAGCCCGCCCCCGAGGACCGAGGCCAGCGCCAGCCCGCCGGAACGCCAGGAGGCCCTGGGCAGCAACTCCGTCGGCGCCGCGGCCAGCAGCAGCGCCCCCAGCACGAACGGCATGGTGGCCACGCTGCTGTCCCCCACCCCCCAGAGGTCGAACTCCGGCGGCAGCACGACGGCCTGCGCCAGCACGAACAGCGCGGAGACGGCCTGGACCAGCGAGATGACCCGCACCGCCGTCCAGCGCCCCGTCACGACGGCCACCGCGAGCAGCAGCGCGATCACCGGCGGCGCGATGGTCAGGGCGTACGTGAGGTACGAGTCGTCCCAGGTCAGCCGATGGGCGGCCCGCTCCGCATCGCTCACCCACGGCACCAGGGCCGCACCGGCCAGCGCCCCGGCGACCATCGGCGCGGCCAGCGCGAGCACCCGCCCGGCCAGCGAGGAGCCGGTCAGCCCGAGCCGCACCCGCAGTCCGTACGCGGCCAGGTCCAACGCCTCGCGGGCGACGGCCGAGCGGCCGGCCTCCGCCGTGGTGTCGGCGAACACCGCGGCCAGCTCCTCGCCGCGCTCCCGGCGGTAGCGCGGCGGGTAGAACTGCAGCGCCGCCCGCAGCGCGGTCGAAGGCGCCCCCATCGTCGGTGTGGTCATGGGTGTGGTCATGCGAAGAACCCCCTCATCATCGACTTCCCCTCCGGCTCCGGCTTCCCCTGCAGCGCCGACAGGACGTTCGCGAGACGGCGCTCCGCCTCGGTGGCGACGGCCCGCAGCCGCTCCGCCTCGGAGGCCAGCGCCTCCCGGCCGACGCTGGTCAGCGCGTAGCTGCGCCGCGCCCGCCCGTCCACGACCTCCTCCGCGGCGACCTCGATCAGCCCCTGCTGGAGCAGCCGGTCGAGGGCGCCGTACAGGGTGCCGGTGCGCATCTTGACCCGGCCCTCGGAGATCGCGGCGATCTCCTGGATGAGGGCGTAGCCGTGTCTCGGGGCGTCCGCCAGGGCGGTGAGCAGCAGCAGCGTCGGCTCCTGCATCGAGCGTTCAGTCATACGACTACATATATCGTCAACCTACCTATAGGTCCAGTACTCCCGCCGCCCGGTCCACCACGCGGACCACGAGCGGGCTGGGAGCGGACCAGGAGCAGGCCACGAGCGGACTAGGAGAGCTCCCCCACCGGCGCGACCACCGCACCCTGCTTGCCGCACACCCAGTGCGGCTCCGGCCCCAGCTCCGGCTCCACGCCGAGCGCGTGCGGGTCCCCGTCGGCGGCGCAGGCGGTGCACAGCGGCCAGCGCCCGTACGCCTCCAGCAGCGCGTCCTGGACGTCCTGGGCGACCAGTCCGAGCACGTACTCGGTGCCGTCCGGCCACTGCTCCAGCCACCAGCGGCGGTGCGTCACGGCCTGCTCCACCAAGGAGACGACGGCGGCGTCCGCCACGTCCCGCGCGGTGAGGTCGGCCAGGATCAGCGCCCGCGCGTTGTGCAGCGCGGTCTCGATGTCGTCGGAAGCCATCTGTCCATTCTCCGGTAGAACGCCGTGTGGGCGGCCCCCCGAAGGGGACCGCCCACACGATCAGGAACCAACTGATCCGATCGGTGCGATCAGGATCAGAAGTCCATGTCACCGCCCGGCATGCCGCCGCCGGCGGCCGCAGCGGCCTTCTCCGGCTTGTCGGCGATGACGGCCTCGGTGGTGAGGAACAGCGCCGCGATGGAGGCGGCGTTCTGCAGCGCGGAGCGGGTCACCTTGGCCGGGTCGATGATGCCCTCGGCGATCAGGTCGACGTAGGTGTTGGTGGCCGCGTTCAGGCCGTGACCGGCGGGGAGGTTGCGCACCTTCTCCACCACGACGCCACCCTCCAGGCCGGCGTTGGTCGCGATCTGCTTGATCGGGGCCTCCAGCGCGACCTTGACGATGTTGGCACCGGTGGCCTCGTCGCCCTCCAGCTCCAGCTTGTCGAAGGCGACCGAGGCCTGCAGCAGCGCGACGCCACCACCGGCGACGATGCCCTCCTCGACGGCGGCCTTCGCGTTGCGGACGGCGTCCTCGATGCGGTGCTTGCGCTCCTTGAGCTCCACCTCGGTGGCCGCGCCGGCCTTGATGACGGCCACGCCGCCGGCCAGCTTGGCGAGGCGCTCCTGGAGCTTCTCGCGGTCGTAGTCCGAGTCGCTGTTCTCGATCTCGGCGCGGATCTGGTTCACGCGGCCGGCGACCTGCTCGCTGTCGCCGCCACCGTCGACGATGGTGGTCTCGTCCTTGGTGATGACCACCTTGCGGGCGGTGCCCAGCAGGTCGATGCCGGCGTTCTCCAGCTTGAGGCCGACCTCCTCGGAGATCACGGTGCCACCGGTGAGGATGGCGATGTCGCCGAGCATGGCCTTGCGGCGGTCGCCGAAGCCCGGGGCCTTGACGGCGACGGACTTGAAGGTGCCGCGGATCTTGTTCACGACCAGGGTCGACAGGGCCTCGCCCTCGACGTCCTCGGCGATGATGACGAGCGGCTTGCCGCTCTGCATGACCTTCTCCAGCAGCGGCAGCAGGTCCTTGACCGAGCCGATCTTGGAGTTGGCGATGAGGATGTACGGGTCCTCGAACGTCGCCTCCATGCGCTCCAGGTCGGTCGCGAAGTAGGCGGAGATGTAGCCCTTGTCGAAGCGCATGCCCTCGGTGAGCTCAAGCTCCAGACCGAAGGTGTTGCTCTCCTCGACGGTGATGACGCCTTCCTTGCCGACCTTGTCCATGGCCTCGGCGATGAGCTCGCCGATCTGGGTGTCGGCGGCCGAGATGGAGGCGGTGGAGGCGATCTGCTCCTTGGTCTCCACGTCCTTGGCCTGGGCCAGCAGCTGGTCGGAGACGGCGGCGACGGCCTTCTCGATGCCGCGCTTCAGGGCCATCGGGTTGGCGCCGGCGGCGACGTTGCGCAGACCCTCGCGAACCAGGGCCTGGGCGAGCACGGTGGCGGTGGTGGTGCCGTCACCCGCGACGTCGTCGGTCTTCTTGGCGACCTCCTTGACGAGCTCCGCGCCGATCTTCTCGTAGGGGTCCTCGAGCTCGATCTCCTTGGCGATGGAGACACCGTCGTTGGTGATCGTGGGGGCGCCCCACTTCTTCTCCAGCACGACGTTGCGACCCTTGGGGCCGAGCGTGACCTTCACTGCGTCGGCGAGCTGGTTCATGCCACGCTCAAGGCCGCGGCGAGCTTCCTCATCAAAGGCGATGATCTTGGCCATCAGAAGTGGTCCTCCGGGACACGGTCGACTGCTCGGACCAAGGGGTGCCCGCGACGGACGGCCCTGGTGTGCGGGGGTCCTTTCCCCTACCGCTCCCGGGGGCCTCACCGACCCGGTCCGCTGTCACTCTCACGCTGTGAGTGCTAACGCCAATGATTAGCACTCCGGGTGGTCGAGTGCAAGCCCAATCGCGATCCCGCGAGCCGTCCGGGGCGCTCCCGCCGACCCGCGCAACTCCCCGCCGGGGAACGCCGACGGGCCCGCACGACGCGTGTCGTACGGGCCCGTCGAGAAGCGAGTGGTCACCAGCCGTGGGCCGCGCCGAGCTCCTGGGGTCGGAAGGGGGTCACACCGCGGCGCGGACCATGTCCGCCTGCGGGCCCTTCTGTCCCTGGGAGATCTCGAACTCGACCCGCTGGCCCTCCTCGAGGGTGCGGTAGCCGTCCATCTGGATCGCGCTGTAGTGGACGAAGACGTCCGCACCACCGTCGACCGCGATGAAGCCGTAGCCCTTCTCCGCGTTGAACCACTTGACGGTGCCCTGAGCCATTCCGAACTCCCCTAGTGCTGTGCTGGCCCTTCACGCGCCCGCAGGTCGCGGGCCCGGGTCTGGTTTGAAGGCCGGCCCGGGGAACCCCCCCTGGGCGCAGCCGTGCACGCCGCAGTCCTCCGCCGGGGGTGCCTGACGGCGCCCTGTGAGCGGGTGATTACGTCGACCGCGGCTGAATGTATCCGGATCGACGCCCTCTGCAACAGGGTCAGCTGCGGGGAATTCCGGCACCGCGCCAAGGGGCAGGACGGGCGAAAGCGGGAGGAATTCGGCATTTCACGCCGGACATAGCGGACGGATTACTACAAATCCCCGCGGGAATTCTGACATCTGCCTGACATGTTTCACGGCCCAGGCACCCGACCGGTCTCAGCGGCCGGACGACCGTCCGGCGATTCGCGGGTGAGGATGAGGGGAAGCCCTGTTCCCAACCGAGCCACACTCTACTCCGACTTGACCCCGCCATATTCCCGCCGAAATGCGGCCGGCCGTCCGTGCGTACGGAGAACGGAATTCCGTACGCGCGGACGGCCGGTCGGACGAACGGCTCGGGCGGGGTGCCCGGGTCGGGGCGCGGCTCAGCAGCCGCCGGCCACCGCCGGGATGATCGAGACGCTGGCGCCGGCCGCGATCCCGGTCGCCAGGCCCTCGGCGAAGCGCACGTCGTCGTCGTTCACGTAGACGTTGACGAAACGGCGCAGCTTGCCGGCGTCGTCCAGGATGCGGGCGGCGATCCCCGCGTGGTTCTTCTCCAGGTCGGCGATGACCTCGCCCAGGGTGGCGCCCTCGGCGGCCACCTCGGCGGCGCCGCCGGTGTAGGTGCGCAGGATGGTGGGGATACGGACGTTGGCGCTCATGGTTCTCCTAGCGGGTGCGACCCAGCGGGGTGGGGGGTGTTTCAGGCGGACGCGAGGCCGGCGTCGTGGAAGGACGCCAGGGTCGGGCGGATGACGGCGGTCATCCCGGCCCCGGCGACGGCGTCCAGGGTCTTCAGGCCGTCGCCGGTGTTGATCGCGACGGTCTCCTTGGCCGGGTCCAGCTGGCCGGTCTCCACCAGCTTCTTCAGCACGCCGACGGTCACCCCGCCCGCGGTCTCGGCGAAGACGCCCTCGGTCCGGGCCAGCAGCCGGATCGCGTCCACCACCTCGGCGTCGGTGACGTCCTCGACCGCGCCGCCGGTGCGCCGGGCGATGTCCAGCACGTACGGGCCGTCCGCCGGGTTGCCGATCGCCAGCGACTTGGCGATGGTGTCCGGCTTGACCGGGCGGATCACGTCCTGGCCGGCCTTGAACGCCGCCGATACCGGCGAGCAGCCCGCCGCCTGGGCGCCGAAGACCTTGTACGGCCGGTCCTCGACCAGGCCGAGCCTGATCAGCTCCTGCAGCCCCTTGTCGATCTTGGTCAGCTGGGAGCCGGAGGCGATCGGGATGACGATCTGCTCCGGCAGCCGCCAGCCGAGCTGCTCGCAGATCTCGTACGCCAGCGTCTTGGAGCCCTCGCCGTAGTAGGGGCGCAGGTTGACGTTGACGAAGCCCCAGCCCTCACCGGCCGGATCGCCGATCAGCTCCGAGCAGAAGCGGTTCACGTCGTCGTAGTTGCCCTCGATGCCGACCAGCTCGCCGCCGTACACCCCGGCCATGACGACCTTGCCCTGCTCCAGGTCGTGCGGGATGAACACGCAGGACTTGAAACCGGCCCGGGCGGCCGCCGCGCCCACCGCGCCGGCCAGGTTGCCGGTGGAGGAGCAGGAGAGCGTCGTGAAGCCGAAGGCCCGCGCGGCCTCGATGGCGCAGGCCACCACGCGGTCCTTGAACGAGTGGGTCGGGTTGCCCGAGTCGTCCTTGATGTGCAGCTGCGCGGTGAAGCCCAGCTCGCGGCCCAGGTTGTCCGCCTTGACCAGCGGGGTCCAACCGGGGTTCAGGTTGGGCTTGGTGGCGACGTCGGCCGGGACGGGCAGCAGCGGCGCGTAGCGCCAGATCGAACTCGGGCCGGCCTCGATCCGGCGGCGCAGCGCCTCGGCGCCCTCGCTGCCGAAGTCGTACGCGATCTCCAGCGGGCCGAAGCACTCCAGGCAGGCGAAGCTCGGACCGAGCGGGAAGCGGGTGCCGCACTCCCGACAGGACAGCGCGGTGGCGGGGCCGAGGTCCACGGATGCGGGTGCGACAGTGTCGATAGCCATGATGGCGGAGGCCTCTCTCCTCATCTTCCCCGTGGCACGGTCGCGCCACAGGCCGGAATTGGCACCTGTCCCGCCGGGGCCTGTCGACAGACAGCCGCGCGAGAAGGTTGCCGGGACGTCAACGGGCCGTTCCCTCAGTCCCTCTGGATGAGCTTGTGAAATTGTGGTGGTGCTCAACGGCGACCCCGACGTGCAAAGGTCCGGCCGCTGTACGAAGACTGTATCCGAAGGCGTCAACCCCGAACGGGATCGTCCGCCACGCGAGATGGCGCGTCCCACCGACCCCGCCGAGGAGAGTCCCGTGCCCGCCGAACCGACCCCCGCGCTGCTCCCGCAGGCGGCGTCCTGGCTGCGCCGCCGCTCGTGGAGCGCGGTCGACCGGCCGGTGCACGCCCTGCTGGAGGCCAAGCGCCGGACCGGCCACACGGTCAGCGTGGTGCTGCCCGCACTGGACGAGGAGGCCACCGTCGGCGACATCGTCCGCACCATCCGCCGCGAGCTGATGGAGCGCCTCCCGCTGGTCGACGAACTCGTCGTCATCGACTCCGGCTCGGCCGACGCCACCGCCGCCGTCGCCGCCCGGGCCGGCGCCCGGGTGGAGTACCGCGACGCGATCCTGCCCCGGCTGCCCGCCGTCCCCGGCAAGGGCGAGGTGCTCTGGCGCTCGCTGCTGGTCACCCGCGGCGACATCGTCTGCTTCGTCGACGCCGACCTGCGCGAGTTCGACCCGGCCTTCGTCTCCGGCATCCTCGGCCCGCTGCTCACCGAACCGGACATCCAGCTGGTCAAGGCCATGTACGACCGGCCGCTGGAGACGGAGGGGGCGGTGGTCCCGGCCGGCGGCGGCCGGGTCACCGAACTGGTCGCCCGCCCGCTGCTCAACCTGCACT
The DNA here is from genome assembly GCF_042882025.1 of Kitasatospora sp. NPDC058243. Classification (NCBI taxonomy): domain Bacteria; kingdom Bacillati; phylum Actinomycetota; class Actinomycetes; order Kitasatosporales; family Streptomycetaceae; genus Kitasatospora; species Kitasatospora sp. NPDC058243. The sequence continues at coordinate 6,217 of NZ_JBHVWW010000053.1, read as the reverse complement.
GGCCGGAACTCGCCGGTTTCGTCCAGCCGCTCGGCGGCGAGTACGCGGCCCGCCGCGCGCTGCTCGAACGGCTTCCCTTCCCCACCGGCTACGGCGTCGAACTCGGCCTGCTGGTCGACGCGCTGGAGACGGTCGGGCTGGACGCCCTGGCCCAGGTGGACGTCGGCGTCCGGCACCACCGGCACCAGGACGGCCAGGCCCTCGGCCGGATGGCCGCCACCATCTACCGCACCGCCCTCGAACGCCTCGACCGCACGCACCGGCTGAAGGCCTCGGCCGACCTCGTCCACCCGCTGCTGACCCAGTTCACCCGCGACCCGCAGAGCCGGGAGTTCACCGCCCACACCCACCCGGTGACCGCCCTGGAACGCCCGCCCATGCACACCGTGCCCGAGTACGCGACCCGACACTGAACACCCACCGAAAGGGTTTGCCGCTCCGGAGCCCAGGCAACGTACCAACCATGGGCGATCTCACGACCGAACGTTCGAGTGCGACCGGCACCGCCCCCGTCCTGGTGGCCTCCAATCGGGGACCGGTGTCGTTCAGCACCGCGGACGACGGCACGCTGACCCTCCGCCGCGGCGGCGGAGGCCTGGTCTCCGGCCTCTCCGCCATCGACGACCCCGACGCCGTCTGGGTCTGCGCCGCCCTCGGCGCCGCCGACCGACAGGCCGCCAGAGAGGCCCCGGACGGCCGCCTCGACCTCGCCGGGCACGACGTGGGCGGCCAGGCCGTCCGCATGCTGGACATCGATCCCGACACCTTCGCCCGCGCCTACAACGGCGTCGCCAACTCCACCCTCTGGTTCGTCCACCACCTGCTCTACGCCACCCCCACCGCCCCCGCCTTCGACGCCGGGTTCCGCACCGAGTGGGCCGCCTACCGCGCCTACAACGCCGCCTTCGCCGAGGCGCTGGCCGCCGAGGCCGCCCCCGGGGCTGCCGTGCTGGTCCAGGACTACCACCTCTCGCTGACCCCGGCACTGCTCCGCGCCGCCCGCCCCGACCTGCGGATCGGCCACTTCTCGCACACCCCGTGGGCCCCGCCCGAGTACTACCGGCTGCTGCCCGACGACGTCGCCGAGGCCGTCCTCACCGGCATCCTGGGCGCCGACCGGGCCGGCTTCCTGACCCGCCGCTGGGCGCTGGCCTTCGCCGACTGCTGCGCCGACCTGCTCGGTGCCGAGGTCGACCGGGACGCCATGACCGTCACCCACGCCGGCCGCACCACCCGGCTCGGCGTCCACGCGCTCGGCGCCGACGCCGACTTCCTGCGCGAACGCTCCCACCGCCCGGACGTCGACGAACGCCTCGCCGCCCTCCGCGAGGCCGTCGGCGGGCGCCGCACCATCGTCCGGGTCGACCGCACCGAGCTGAGCAAGAACATCGTCCGCGGCCTCCAGGCCTACCGGCACCTGCTGCGCACCCGCCCCGAATGGCACGACCGGGTGGTGCACATCGCCTTCGCCTACCCCTCGCGCACCGACCTCGCCGAGTACCGCGCCTACACCGCCCAGGTCCAACGGCTCGCCGAGGACATCAACGCCGAGTTCGCCACCCCCGCCTGGCAGCCGCTGATCCTGCACGTCGACGACGACTTCCCGCGCTCCCTGGCCGCCTACCGGCTCGCCGACGTGGCCCTGGTCAACCCGATCCGGGACGGCATGAACCTGGTCGCCAAGGAGGTTCCGGTGGTGTCCGACCACGGCTGCGCCCTGGTGCTCTCCCGCGAGGCCGGCGCGTACGCCGAACTCGCCGAGGACGCGCTCACCGTCAACCCGTACGACGTCATCGCCACCGCCGACGCCCTGCACGCCGGCCTCACCATGCCCGAGGAGGAGCGCGCCGACCGCACCAAGCGCCTCGCGGCGGCGGCCACCGCGCTGCCCCCGCAGCAGTGGTTCCTCGACCAGCTCAACGCGCTGTGAACCAGCTCGGCGCGCTGTGAACCGGCTCGACGCGCTCTGAGCCGGCTCGACGCGCGCTGAACCGGCCCGACCGCGCGCTGCCGCCCGGCTCAGCCCGCGCCGACGGCCGCGCCGAGCGCCGCGAGCAGTTCCACCACGCCGGCCGGGCCCGCGACCACCAGGTCCGCCCGGTCGGCGAGCTCGCGCACCGGCGCGTCCCCCACCGCGCCGCTGCACACCAGCAGCCCCGCCACCCCCTCGCCGCGCAGCTTCTCCACCGCCGCGAAGGCCGCCACGTCCCCCAGGTCGTCCCCCGCGTACAGCACCGAGCCAGCCCCGTGCTCGCGCAGGAAGCCGGTCAGCGCCGCGCCCTTGTCCACCCCCGGCGGCCGCAGCTCCAGCACCAGCCGCCCGGGCTCCACCACCAGCCCGTGCCCGGCCGCCAGCTCGCCGACCGGCGCCCGCAGCAGTTCCAGCGCCTCCTCGGGCGCCGCCGTGCGCCGGGTGTGCACCGCCAGCGAGCGCCCCTTGTCCTCCAGCCACGTCCCCTCGGGCGCCCCTGCCGCCGCCAGCAGGCCCGGCAGCGCCGCCCGCGCCCCGGCCACCCCGGGGTGCACCGGCGGCGCGGTCACCTCGCCGCCCTCCCAGCGCTCGGCGCCGTAGTGCCCCAGCACCACGACCCCGGGCAGCCCGGCCAGGCCGCCGTACTCCGCCGCCAGCGCGGCCGGCCGCCCGGTCACCACCACCACGGCCCGCACCGCCGGCACCAGCGCCCGCAGCGCGGCCGCCGCCCCCGGATGCGCCCGCGCCCGATCGGGGTCCGCCACGATCGGCGCCAGCGTCCCGTCGAAGTCCAGCGCGATCACCGCCTCGCCCGGCGCCGCCAGGATCGCCCGCAGCCCGTCCCGCCCGGCAGCCGTGACCGGCACCCACTTCTCGTCAAAGCCCATGCCCGAGCCCTACCCCGCGGCCCCCTCCCGCTACCGCGCGGACCGACGGGCCTCCCGGATCCGGCGCAGCCGGTTCACCAGCACCGGGGCGTGCGCCAGTGCCTCCGGCCGGTCCAGCAGCGCGTTCAGCAGCTGGTAGTACCGGGTGGAGGAGAGCCCCAGCTCCTCCCGGATCGCCCGCTCCTTGGCCCCGGCCGTCCGCCACTGCCGCCCCTCCAGGGCCAGCACCGCCAGGTCCCGCTCACTCAGCTCGCCCACCAGGACACCTCCGCCATCACTACGGAGTGTCATTCTCCCGCGTGAGCCGGACACACTGTGCGCCCTCCGGCGCCCGGCCGCCCCGGCTAGCGTCGGCGGTATGACCACGCCCAGCTTCGCCGTGCACATCCCCACCGCCGACCTCGAACCCGACCCGCTCGACCCGGCCCAGATCGTCTCCGGCACCCCGGAGGTCTCCGGCCTGGTCCTCTCCGAGTCCTCCGACGGCCGCCAGCTGCGCGGCATCTGGCAGATCACCCCGGGCGTGGTCACCGACGTGGAGGCCGACGAGCTGTTCGTGGTGCTCAGCGGCCGGGCCACCATCGAGGTCGAGGGCGGCCCGACCCTGGAGGTCGGCCCGGGCGACTGCGCCGTGCTGCGCGAGGGCGACCGGACCACCTGGACGGTCCACGAGACGCTCCGCAAGGCCTACGCCATCACGCTCCCCTGACGAGCCCGACCCTGAGACCCCGCCCCTGGAGGGCGCCCCGGCCCGGGTTCACCTGCGGACCCGGGCCGCCTCCTTGACCGCCGCGTCCTGCAGCCCGGCGAGCGCCTGCTTCGGGTCCCCGGTGACGGCCTGCCCGATCCCGGCCTTGATCCGGTTGCTGACGTCGCCCCAGGCCGGGTCCCCGAACGGGTAGAAGCTGGCGTTGGTCAGCCCGACCGCGAACTGCTTGAGGTCCTCGTGCTTCGGGTCGGACGTCATCTGGTTGAACGCGTCCTGGGTGACCGGCAGCAGGTTGTACTGCTCGTCGAACTTCAGCTGGAACTCGCGGGAGTAGGCGAAGGACAGGAACTTCTTGATCTCGTTCTTGTGCCCGTTGGCCTTGAACGCCATCATCCAGTCCGCGACGCCGAGGCTGCCGGTCTTGCCCACGCCGTCCTTCTTGGGGATCGGCGCCGTCCCGAAGTCGATCTTCCCGGCGGTGGCCATCCGCAGCAGCGTCGGGTGCCCGTTCAGCATCGCGACCTTCCCGGCCGCGAAGTCCTGGAAGACCGGGGTGCGGTTCATCTTGCCCGGGTCAGGATAGGTCAGCCCGGTGGCCACCAGGTTGTTCTTCAGCCAGCTGAAGGTGGCCTGGTTCTGGGTGCTGTCGATGGTGTAGTTGCCGACGTCGTCGGAGAGGCTGCCGCCGCCGCTCAGCGTCCACAGCATGGACTCGGCCGGCGCCTCCTCCGGCCCGAGCGGCAGCCCGTACGGGGTCACGCCCGGCACCTTGGCCTTGATCTTCTCGGCGTCCTGGCGCAGTTCGTTCCAGGTGGCCGGCGGCTGGGTGATGCCGGCCTGGCGGAAGACCGCCTTGTTGTAGAAGAGCACCCGGGAGGAGGAGACGAACGGGATGCCGTACTGGGTGCCGAGCACCTGCCCGGCGTGCGCGAAGGTGTCCAGGAAGTTGGCCTGGGTGTCCATCGAGAGCACGTCGGCGGCCGGGTACAGCCGGTCCGCCGCGACCTGGTCGGCGAAGCCGCCGGTCTGCAGCAGGTCGGGGGACTTGCCGGCCGCGATCATGTCGTCGACCTTCTTGCCGATGTCGGTCCAGCTGTCCACCTCGACGTCGACCTTGATGCCGGGGTTGGCAGCCTCGAAGCCGTGCGCGATCTCGTCCCAGTAGAGCTTGGAGCTGGTGTCGGCGCTCTCCCCGTAGTCGGCGGCGACCAGCTTGAGGGTGACCGGCCCGTCGTTCTGCCCGCCGCAGGCGCTGACAGCGGTGAGTACCAGTGCTCCGGCCAGCGCGGTGCCGAGGACGCGGGTGGGAACGTGGGCGCGCCTGTTCAACGCGGGTACCGCCTTCAGGGGAGAACTGCGACCGGACGGGGGAATCCGGGAGGGGGGAGGCGCAACACTGCCAAACCCACCTGGCGGTGGTCCACACCACTGTGCCGAGCCCGCCGAGTAGTTATCGAAGTGCGGACGTCATTGCACGATGCGCAACAGAAGGTGAACGGAAGGCGCCCGACGCAAAGCCGCTCACACCGACCCCATCTGCGACAAAGCTCACCTACTTTGGACCAGACCAATCCGACAACTGGACTAGACCTCTTCTACCCGACCAAGGGAAACTGTCCTCCGTGAAGCACGTCATCGCACTCGATGTAGGCGGCACCGGCATGAAGGCCGCGCTGCTCGCCCAGGACGGCTCCGTGCTGTTCGAAGCACGCCGACCGACCGGGCGGGAGCACGGCACGGACGCCGTGGTCGCCGCCATCCTCGACTTCGCCGCCGACCTGGCGGACGAGGGCCGGGGCCGCTTCGGCGTCGCCCCGCTCGCGGCCGGCGTCGCCGTCCCGGGCACGATCGACGAGAGGAACGGCATCGCGGTCTACTCGGCCAACCTCGGCTGGCGGGACCTCCCGCTGCGCAAGCTGCTGGGCGAGCGCCTGGCCGGGCCCGACGGAGCCGCCATCCCCGTCGCACTCGGCCACGACGTGCGCTCGGGCGGCCTGGCCGAGGGCCGGCTCGGCGCCGGCCGGGGCGTCGACCGCTTCCTGTTCATCGCGCTGGGCACCGGCATCGCCGGTGCCATCGGCATCGGCGGCCGGATCGAGGCCGGCGCGCACGGCTACGGCGGCGAGATCGGCCACGTCGTGGTCCGCCCGGGCGGACCGCAGTGCGGCTGCGGCGCCCGCGGCTGTCTGGAGACGCTCGCCTCCGCCTCCGCCGTGTCCCGTGCCTGGGCCGCGGCCAGCGGCGACCCCGACGCCGACGCGGCATCCTGCGCCGCCGCGGTGGACGCCGGGGACGACCGCGCGCTCGCGGTCTGGCAGGGCGCCGTCGACGCCCTCGCCGACGGGATCGTGCTCGCCCAGAGCCTGCTCGACCCGTCCACGGTGATCGTCGGCGGCGGGCTGGCCGAGGCCGGTGACACGCTCTTCGGCCCGCTGCGCACGGCGGTCACCGAGCGCCTGACCTTCCAGATGCCCCCGAAGGTCGTACCCGCCATGCTCAAAGACACCGCCGCGTCCCTGGGCGCGGGCCTGCTCGCCTGGGATCTGCTCTCCATGGAGGTGACCGCGTGACCACCGCGGACCGTGACCGTACCGCACTGGCCGGCGCCCGGCTGGTCCTGCCCGGCGGCGTCGTCGAGGGCGGCCGCCT
>NZ_JBHVWW010000052.1:0-64724 GCF_042882025.1 Kitasatospora sp. NPDC058243 | reverse complement strand
CCGGACAGAACAACCGGAGGACAGCCCAGCAGGGCGTCAGTCAGTGGCAGAGCCACGACCACCAGGGACCCGGTTAGAACTATCAGTGTCAGTGGTATCGGCTAGGGTCGCGGCCATGATCGATTCGACGACGCGGGTCCGTATCGCCCGGCCCTCGCGCGACCTCGCGGCGGCCGAGCGCTTCTACGTCGGCGGCCTCGGCCTGGACGTGCTGTGGCGCACCACCGAGCGGGTGTCCGGCGAGCACGACCTGCTGATGGTCGGTCCGCCCGGCGGAGCCTGGCACTTCGAACTCACCCACGACCCGGAGAACCCGCTGGAGCCCACCCCGACGGTCGACGACCTGTTCGTCGTCTACCTCGGCGCGCCGGTGGACGACGCCCTGGTCGCCCGGCTGGAGGCCGCCGGCGGCACCCCGGTCCGGGCCCACAACCCCTACTGGGAGGAGTTCGGCGTGACGATATCCGACCCGGACGGCTACCGGCTGGTGCTCTGCTCCCGTGGCTGGGGGGCCTGAGCGCCTGTCCGACCCCGTCCGGTCTCACCGCCCGTCCCGCCCTTGCCGTGCAGCACCGCCACGCCCCGGTCCAGGTCCACGCCGAAGTGCGGCGGCGCTCCGACCTGGGCGTCGTCCCGCAGCGTCAGCTGTTCCCGCCGCTGTTCGACCTGCACCCGCTTGCCCGGGCTGAACAGCGCCTGCAACTCCTCCAGCCCGCCGCCCAGGCCCACCCCGGTGCTCCCGCCGCCCCGCCGCCAACGCCCCGACGACTCGCCCCGGATCTGCCACGCGATCAGGAGCATCAGCCCGATCACCGCCGCCGCCACGCACGCCACATCTACGATCACACCCATGTACGCCCAACGCCGGGCGGTCGCACCCGCGTTCCCCGCGGGCGCCGCGTCGGTGGCGGCGTCCACCCGCTAACCTGCCGCGCGAACCGAAGGAGACCCCTCACCATGACCGTGCGCGGAACCACCGTGGACATCCCGACGGCGGACGGCACCGCCGACGCCTACCTCGCCCATCCCGACGACGGGCGGGCCCACCCCGGAGTCATCCTCTACATGGACGCCTTCGGGCTCCGACCCCAGCTGAAGGACATGGCCGACCGGCTCGCCCAGGCCGGGTACGCCGTGCTGGTCCCCAACGCCTACTACCGGAACGGCCGCGCGCCGGTCGTCGAACTGCCGCCGCTGATCGACCTGGAGAAGGACCCGACGATCTTCCAACAGATCGGCCCGCTGCTCCTCAGCCTCACCCCCGAGGTGACCGCCCGCGACGCGGACGCCTATCTGCGTTGGCTCGCCGACTCCCCGCTCGTCTCGGACGGCCCGGTCGGCCTCACCGGCTACTGCCGCGGTGCGTTGCTCGCCCTGTGGACGGCCGCCAGCCACCCCGACCGGATCGCCGCCATCGCCGGGTTCCACGGCGGCAACCTCGCCACCGATGCGCCGGACAGCCCGCACCTGGGCGCCTCCCGGATCACCGCCGAGGTGTACTTCGGCCACGCCGACGAGGATCCGTCCATGCCCGCCGAGCAGATCGAACGGCTCGCCGAGGCCTTCACCGCCGCCGGTGTCCGCCACCGGGAGGAGGTCTACCCGGGCGCCGCGCACGGCTACACCCAGGCCGACACCACCCGCTACGACGCCGTCGCCGACGCGCGCCACTGGGAGGCGGTGCTCGACCTGTTCAAGCGGACCCTGTCGGCCTGAGCCACCGGAGGGCCGGGGCGGCGGGCGCGGCGTGGCCTGGTCCGCCCCGGCCTGGTCCGTGCAGGCGCGGGCCGGTGACGGCCTTGCGCCACAGCACCTCCTCTTCGTCCTCCAGTCGCGCAACGGACGCGAGGTGTTCGGGTCGGCGTGGAGCCGGGCGGTCAGGGTCTGGTGCCTGACAGCGAGTCCGGGCCCGGCCGTCGGCCGGGCCGCCGGGCGTCGGGGAGGTGCCCGGGACTCGTGGCAGTGGTGAGTAACGAACCCGCGTCACCCGGCACCACAGGCCGGGACCGGGCGGACGGATCCAGGGGGGAGCCGAACGTGCAGAAGACAGAGAACAGGCAGAACGCGCAGGAACCGTGGGGCACGCAGGACACGCAGGACACGCGGGACACGCGGGCCATGCGGGACGTGCAGGACGCCATCGGGCAGGCGCTGGCCGAGCGCGTCCCCGGCGGGGTCCGACAGGGCGAACTCGACCGTGGCGGGCGGGCATTGCGCTGGGTGGAGGCGGGGCGCGGCGGTCCGCCGGTGGTCCTGCTCGCGGGCTGCGGCACCTCGTCGCTGACCTGGGCGCCCGTGTTGCCCGAACTGGCCGCGCACAGCCGGGTCGTGGCGTACGACCGGGCCGGGCTCGGTGCCAGTGACCCCGATCGCGTCTCCGGCCCGTCGCTGGAGTCCCCGACCGGGGACCTGGCGGCCCTGGTGGAGCACCTCGGCGCCGGCCCGGCCGTCCTGGTCGGGCACAGCTGGGGCGGCCAGCTGGCCCAACTCCTCGCCTGGCGGCACCCGGAACTGGTGGCAGGCCTCGTCCTGGTGGACCCGGCGCACGAGGAGTTCCAGCCACCGACCGTCCGCGCCGCCGAGGCCGTCCTGTTGCGGGTGGGGCTACTCCGGGCGGCCTTGACGCCCGCCGCACGCCGTGCCGGGGGAGCTGTCGCGAGGGCCGAGGCGGCCGTCGAGGCACACCGTCACCAGCGGCTGACCGTCCTCGACGAGAACCGGCTGACGGTCCTCGCGGTCTCCGAGCTCCGGCGGCGGCGCGCGGCCGCGCGGCTGCCCGACGTGCCGGTGACCGTGCTGAGCGCGACCGACGGCCTGCCGGGGGCGATGCGCGCCCGCTGGACCGTCCTCCAGTCACACGTCGTCGCCGGCGCCGCGAAGGGGTCGCACATCGTCGTGCGCGGCGCCGGCCACCACGTCCACGCCGACCACCCGCAGGCCGTCGCCGCCGCCGTCCTGGAGGTGGTCGAGCACGCCCGGCAGGGCCGGGACAGCTGACGGCGGGGCCCTCAACCCCTGGCCGGACAGTGCCTGCTGACCGTTCGACCCCCTCTGGCACACTGGGGGGCCGAACGGCCCGCTGGGGAGGGTCATGACACACATGGGGGCGGGAGTATGAGGGGTCCGGGCGCCGTGCTCGGCGGGCGGTACACGCTGGTCGAGCGGATCGGCGGCGGGGGGATGGGTACGGTCTGGCGGGCCGACGACACGGTGCTGGCGCGGCCGGTGGCGGTCAAGATCCTGCACTCGGCGCTGTTCGAGGACGACACCTTCATCCAGCGCTTCCGCCGGGAGGCCCAACTGGTCGCCGCGATCGACCACCCGGCCGTCGTGGACGTCCACGACTACGGTGAGAGCGGCGGCGGTGCCGAGGGCCGGGAGGGCAGCGAGGGCGGCGAAGGCGGTGGCGCCGGGGAGCGCTGCGCCTACATCGTCATGGAACTGGTCGACGGCCGGCCGTTGGACCGGGTGCTCGCCGAGGAGGGCCCGATGCCTCCCGAGCGCGTCCTCGGTCTGGTCGCCGCCGCGCTGGACGGCCTGCACGCCGCCCACCGCCGGGAGATCGTGCACCGGGACCTCAAGCCGTCCAACCTGATGGTGCGTACGGACGGCCGGGTGACCATCACCGACTTCGGCATCGCCCGGGCGATCGCCAGCACCAAGATCACCGCCTCGCACGCGATCGTCGGCACCGCCCTCTACATGGCCCCCGAGCAGGCCGAGGGGACGGGCACCGGGCCGGCCTCCGACCTCTACTCGATCGGCGTGGTCTGCTTCGAACTGCTCACCGGGAAGCCGCCGTTCGTCGGCGAGAGCGTGTTGGAGGTCGCGCTCAAGCACGTCCGCCAGCCGGCGCCGGAGCTGCCGGGGGCCTTCCCGGCGGCGGTTCGAGAGCTGGTCGCGAAGGCGCTGGAGAAGAAGCCGGAGGACCGGTTCGCCGACGCCGCCGAGATGGCGGCCGCGGCCCGGGCGGCGATCGGCGCGAAGGACGCGGGCGCTGCGGCGGGTGCGGCCGGAGCCCCGGCCGACACCGGGACGGTCGACCTCAGAGCTGCGGCGGACGGGGGAGCGGCTGCGGGTGAAGAGGCCGGGGGTGGAGCGCCCGGGGGTGCCGGCGGGGCGAAGGCCGGTGCCGTGGTGCCGGTCGCGGACGGCGCCGACCAGCCCGCGTCGGGCGAGCGCCCGGCGTCGGGTGACGGCCCCGTGTCGGACGAGGTCGCGAAGGTGGGGCCGCAGCCGGTGACCGAGCCGGGCAAGCGCCGGTCACGTCGCGCACTGCTGGTGCCGGTGATCGTCCCCGTGGTCATCTCGATGGGCACGGCGACCGTCCTGCTGGTGGACCGCGGCCCCGGCCGGTCGGACGCGGCCGAGCCGCCCGCCGCCCAGCCGACCGTCGTCGTGACGGCCCCGGTGACCCCGGGCACGGGCACCCCGGCGGCCCCGGCCACGACGCCGCCCGCCACGCCGACACCCTCCGACACTCCGGTCGCGGCCCCGGCCGCCGACCAGCAGCCGAGCACCCAGAACCAGCCGGGCGCGCCCGTCCAGGCCCCCGCGCCGGGCGGCAACGGTGGCGCGGCGAGCCGGGGCACCGGCGCGGGCGCGGCAGGTGGCGGCAACGCGGCTGGTGGCGGTGGGGCTTCGGGCGGTGCCTCAGGCGGTTCTGCGGGAGGTGTCTCGGGCGGTTCCGCCGGCGGGGCTTCGGGCGGTCAGTCCAACCAGTCCGGCGGCGGGGGCGGGGGCGGCGCGGCAAACCAGCCCGCCAACCCCAATCCCAACCCGCAGCCCCCGGCCCAGAACGCGCCCGGTGGCTCCCCCGCCGGGGGCGGCTCCCCGTCCGGCGGCGGTTCTCCCTCGGGCGGCGGCAACCCGCCGGCCCCGCAGACCCCCACCCGGCCGCCGTCGTGCGGCGGCACCTCCTGGACCACCATCGTCAACGTGAAGGACGGCCGCCCGATCGGGATGGCCCGCGACGAACTGAGCGGCGACAACCCGATCGTGGTCGGCGGCGCGTCCCAGTACGGCTGGGTGCGGGCGACCAACCCCGGCTCCTGGATCAGTTTCAACGCCTGCAACAGCGGCGGGCCGCTGCTCGTCCAGACCATGGACGGCAAGGTCACCCTGAGCGGAGGCTTCAGCTTCCTGACCAACTGGACGGTGCGCAGCGGGTCCGCCCAGGGCTCCTACACGCTGGCCGACTACCAGAACCACAGCTGCATGACCGACAACGGCCCGGGGAACGCGGTCACCATGGTGACCTGCACCCCCGGCAACACGGCCCAGGAATGGCGGTTCCAGTGACAGCGACCGACGGAGCCGACGACGGCGTGGTCCTCTACTGGCGTCCGCTGTGCACGTTCTGCATGAACCTGCGCCTGGCGCTGCTCTTCACGCGCCTGCGCTACAGCCGGCGGTTCACCATGGTGAACATCTGGAAGGACCCGGACGCCGCCGCCTTCGTCCGCTCGGTCGCGGACGGCAACGAGACCGTGCCGACCGTCACCGTGGCCGGGCGACCGATGGTGAACCCGTCGATTCGCCAACTGCTCGCGGCGGTCCGGGAGTACGCGCCGGACGTGCTCCCGGGGAGGCCTCGCTGACCGGTCCGGGCGAGGAGCGGCACCCCTTTGCCCTCCCGACCTCGACCCCGACCCCGACGCTGCCGCTGCCGCTGCCACTGCCGCTTCTGCGACCGGACGGGCCCGGCGCCGGCGGCGGTTGAGCGCGTGTGCCGACCCGGCCCGGGTGTCCGTACGGGCAGGTCGCCCGGGAGTCGGGGCGGGCGAGCGGGGCGCCGCGGGAGCCGGGCGCCATCGCAGTTGTCGGTGGAGGAGGGGAAGTTGTGGGACACGGGGCCTTGTCGGCTCCGGTGCGCCCCAGGGTGTCGCGCTCAACTCACCGACTGCGCTGAGGAGTCGGGCGAACACGAGGTTCGGCGGCACTAGCAGATGGCCCGGCGGCGGGCAAGGGTGGCAGGTGGCGGGACCTCGCCAAGCGGATGTCAAGATTCCGTATGGGAAGTTCTACAGGGATGTAAAAGTCGATTCCGGCCCGCTCGGCTCCGCGCGCCGAATCGACGTTCGACGGTCGATCGGACATCGGCGCAGGCGGTCGGCCGTGGTTCGGGTGGGAACCCACTGCAAGGCGCGGTGAATTGCCCCGTTTTGCCCACCACTTGAGAGCCCCGGCGAGCTGGCGGGACCTGGCCAATCGCTGAAGTAGACCTGTCAATTCACCTGCTGGATTGTCATGCTTTTGGACAGCCCCGGCGGTAGCCCCCACCCCCACCCCTTGGTGGCTCGCCGCTCGACCGCCCGGGGTTTCAGCACGTCAGCGCCCATTCCGCCCCACAGGTGCCGACCCCGGCCCCCGGAACGCGGCGCGACCGCGTCCACACGCGGTTTCCCGGAAGGACTCGCACGTGAAGCGAAAGCTCGCAGCTGTCGCCGTACTGTCGGCCACCGCCCTGCTGACCGGTGTGATCCAGGTGAGCACCGCCGCCCAGGCCAGCCCCGTCGCCGGCCTCCAGACCCAGGCCGACCACCAGCACGCGGCCGTGCTCGCGCTGGCCGGCGGCCAGTCCGGCCCGCTCGCCAAGGCCCTCGCCCTCGGCGAGAAGGAGCGGCTCGTCGCCAAGGACGCCGTGGTCGACAAGGACGGCACCCGGCACCTGCGCTTCGAGCGCACCTACGCCGGCCTGCCGGTGCTCGGCGGTGACCTGGTCGTCCACCAGAAGGCCAACGGCTCGGTCAAGTCGGTCGACAAGGCGGTCTCCGCCAAGCTCGCGCTGCCGAGCCTGACCCCGCAGATCCCGGCCGACCAGGCCGCCACGCAGGCCACCGGCGCGGTCAAGGCCACCGTCGGGGTCACCCTCGACGCCGACGAGTCCCCGCTGGCCGACGTGCACCAGACCGGCAAGGCCGAACTGGTCGTCTGGGCGACCGACGGCAACCCGCGCCTGGCCTACCGGACCACCGTCGAGGGCGTGCGCGCCGACGGCACCCCGAGCAACCAGGTGCTCGTCACCGACGCCGCCACCGGCAAGGTGCTGTCCACCCACGAGAAGATCCAGACCGCCGCCGGCACCGGCAAGGGCGTCTTCGTCGGCCAGGTGCCGCTCACCACCGCGCAGAGCGGCTCCAGCTACTCGCTGAAGGACGACAGCCGCGGCGGCCAGTCCACCACCGACATGAGCAACGGAACCGCCGGCAACGGCTCGCTGTTCGCCAACACCTCCAACAACTTCGGCGACGGCACTGCCGGTAACCGCGAATCCGCCGCCGTGGACGCCCAGTTCGGCGCGGCCACCACGTGGGACTTCTACAAGAACACCTTCGGCCGCAACGGCATCCGCAACGACGGTGTCGGCGCCGCGAGCCGCGTCCACTACGGCTCCAACTACGTCAACGCCTTCTGGGACGACAGCTGCTTCTGCATGTCCTACGGCGACGGCAACGGCGACGCCGCCCCGCTCACCGAGATCGACGTGGCCGGCCACGAGATGAGCCACGGTGTCACCGCCGCCACGGCGAACCTCAACTACGCGGGTGAGTCCGGCGGCCTCAACGAGGCCACCTCCGACATCATGGGCACGATGGTCGAGTGGTACGCCAACCTGCCCTCCAACCCGCCGAACTACTGGATCGGCGAGCTGATCAACCTGAACGGCAACGGCACCCCGCTGCGCTACATGGACCAGCCCAGCAAGGACGGCCAGTCCGCCGACTCCTGGTCCGCCGACGTGGGCAACCTCGACGTGCACTACTCGTCGGGCGTGGCGAACCACTTCTTCTACCTGCTGTCGGAGGGCAGCGGCGCGAAGAGCATCAACGGGTTCGACTACAACAGCCCGACGGCCGACGGCTCCTCGCTCGCGGGCATCGGCCGGGACAAGGCCGCGCAGATCTGGTACCGCGCGCTGACCGTCTACTTCACCTCCACCACCGACTACGCGGGCGCCCGGGCGGGCACCCTCAGCGCGGCGGCGGACCTGTACGGCAACGGCAGCGCCGAGTACAACGCGGTCGCGGCCACCTGGACGGCGGTCAACGTCAACTGACAACCGCCTGAGTGGGCCCTGCCGAATCGTGGGTGCCGGCCGGCAGGGCCGTACGGCGGGGGCGACGGTGTGCGGACCACCGTCGCTCCCGCCGTCATGTGCGCGGGGCGCGGCGCACGGGCGCGGCGATGCGAGGTTGGGCGCCGGAACCGCCAGGCCGACCGTCAGACCGACCTTCGGTTGGAGCGGTTGGAGCGGTTGGAGCGGTTGGAGCGGTCGGAGTACGGCGGCGGTAGCGCTGTTCGGTCGCGGTGCACGCGGCGAGCAGCAGGGCGGCCGCCGCCGCGGCCGCGGTGATCGCGAACGGCGCGGCGGCCGCGAAGTGCGTGGTCGCCCAGCCGCCCAGGAAGGTGCCGGCCGACTGAGCCAGGATCAGCGCGCTGACCAGCGCCGCCATCGCCTCGCCCAGCCGGACGGCCGGCACCGTCCGCTCGACCAGGCCGAACATCGTGATCATCTGCGGTGCGACCGCCACCCCGAGGAGGCCCACGGCGGCGGTCAGGCTCCACAGGCTCCCGGCGGAGACGAGCAGGACGCAGGCGGCGGCGAACAGCAGCACCGTGCCCGCCCGCAACCGGGACGCCAACTCCCACCGGGCGGGCAGGCCCGCGGCGGCGATCCCGGCCAGGGAACTGGTGAACCCGATGAAGCCGTACAGCAGTCCGGCGGCGCCCGGCCGGCCCAGGGCCTCCGTGGTGGCGGTCACCCCGACCTGCACCGAGCCGAAACACGTGCCCAGCAGCGCCATCCCGGCCAGCAGCAGGACGTAGGGCACGGTGAGCAGCCGCTCGGCGGAGCGGGCCGGGGACTTCGGGATGCCGGGGGAGGCCGTCGGGTGCAGCGCGAACAGGGTCGCGCAGACGCCGGACAGTACGGCCGCCACGAGCAGGCCGACGGCGGGGGAGGCGACGGTGGCGAGGACCCCGACCAGTGCGGGCCCGGCGGTGAAACCGACCTCGTCGACGATCCCGTCCAGCGACAGCATGACGGAGGTCAACTCCGTTTCACCAGCGGCTAATCGGACCCACCGGCTGCGCGACAGCGGGCCGACCAGCGGGACGGACAGGCCGACCACGGCGGCAGGCGCGAGCTGCCAGCCGAGGGCCGACCCGCGTTGCGAGGCGGCCACCAGCGCCACCAGTGCCGTCGCGTTGACCAGCGCGGCGACCAGCCCGGCCGTCCGCTGCCCGCGGCGGTCCGCCAGCCGACCCACCAGCGGACCGCCGACCGCCTGGCCGACCGCCAGCGCACCGGCGACCAGGGAGCCGCGCCACACGCTGTCGGTGTTCCGGCTCACCAGCAGCAGGGTGCCGATCGGGCTCATCGCGTTCGGCAGCCGACCGAGCAGCGACCACAGCAGCACCCGGCCGCCGGTCAGTTGTGCTGCTGTACGGAACTTCACGACCACGGACATCGGTACGCCCCCACACGGAGCCGGCGCGGGCGCCCGCCTCCCGTCACCGGCCCGACCAGGCGACAGCGACCTGCGGGTGAGCCTCGACGGTAGGGGTGCGCCCGGGGGGTGGGTAATCGGTCGATCGACCAGTGGCGTCGGGGGCGGGGGCGGGGCGGGGTTGGAGGAGTGGACAACGGGCGAGGCGTGAGAGGCCGCGGCGAACAGATGACAGATAACAGATTTCAACATCTGTTATCTGTTTTCTGTTATCTGTCGGCCGTCATCTGTTCGCCGTCGTCTGTCGGGTGTCCGCCGCCGTCGGTCCGTGCGCCGCCGTCGGTCCGTGCGCCGCCGTCGGTCCGTGCGCTGCCGAGCGCGCTCAGGGCGCGAGGTCCTTCCGGATCTGGTCCAGGATCAAGCCGGCCCCGGTGTAGCCGATCCCGAGCATCCACAGGTTGTCGTCGACCCGGAACACCCGGCCGGTGCGGACGGCGTCCAGGTTCTTCCACAGTGCGCCATCGGTGATCCTGCCCTGGTCGGACTTGGCCGCGTCCCCGTAGACCGAGTAGAAGATGACGTCGGCCGCCGCCTGGTCCACCTGCTCGGGGCTGATCTCGACCGAGAACCCGGGCTTGTCCTGGTTGGCGGGCCGGCCGAGCCCGAGGTCCTTGAACAGCGAGCCGACGAAGGTGTCGTTGAGGTACAGCCTGGTCGGCGCGCCCGCGAGGAAACGAGCCATCTCGACCCGGGTGGCGGCGGCCTTGGCCGGGCCGCCGAGTGCGGTGACGAGGTCCCGCGCCTTCGTCCGGTACGTCGCGTCGGCCGCATCGGCTTCGGCCTGCCGGCCCATCGCCTCGGCGTGCAGCCGGACGTTCTCCTTCCAGGTGGGCCCGGTGGTCTTGGACAGTACGGTCGGCGCGATCTTCGCCAGTTCGTCGTACCGCTTGTCGTCGCGCACCTGGTTGCTCAGGATGAGGTCCGGCCGCAGCGCCGCGATCGCCTCCAGGTTGGGCTGTCCGATGGCGCCGACGGCCTTCGTCGCGGCCAGCCGTTCGGCGGGCAGGTAGGCGGGGAAGGGTGCACCCTCGGTGACGGTGGTCGCGCCGACCGGCGTGAGCCCGAGGGTGACCACCGAGTCCAACGCGTCGGTGTCCAGCGCCACCACCCGGGTGGCCCGGGCCGGTACGGTGCTCTCGCCGCGAGCGTGCCGGACGGTCCGTGGGCCGGCCCCGCTGGATCCGCCGGAACCGCCTGGCCCGCCGGACCCGCCGGTCGAACCGGCGGACGGCGCTGGCGAGTTCGGGCCGCAGGCGGCGAGTGCGAGGCCCGGGGCGAGCCCGGCGGCGAGGCCGAGCGCGGCGCGGCGACTGAGGGGTCTGGGCATCGGCGGTTCCTCCAACGGGCGGGCAGGGCGCGGGAATCCCTGCCCTCCCGTTGGAGGGGTTACGCCTCGGTGTCGTTCTCCCGTCGCTGGCGCAGCAGTTCGTCGTACTCGGCGGGCACCCGCCGGTCCATCGCGAGGGCGAACTGCGCGTCGATGACCGTACGGGCCAGCGGCCGCACCCGCAGGATGCGTTCGGTGAGCCGGGCCGCCTCGCCGGGCGGCAGCGGGGCGTCGGCGGCGAGGGCGCCGAGCAGGTGCTCGCCGACCACGTCGATGAAGATCTCGGCGATGGCTTCCACGTGCTCCTGGGTGCGTCGGCTGGCGTCCAGCACCACGGAGAGCGGTACGCCCTCGGCGACGAGTGCGGTGGTGGCGTCCATCAGGCGGCGGCTGATGTGGGTGATCCCGTCGTCGTCGATCGTGATGTAGCCCTGGGCGATCGACTCGGCGGTGTTCTCCTCGGTGAGCTGGTCGTTGAAGACGGTCTTGAGTTCGTCCCAGTCCAGGCGCACCGGGGTCTCGTCCGACCAGGGGGCGACGATCGCGGCCTCCAGCCCGATCAGCTCGGCGACGTCCCGCCCGCTCTCGCCGGCGCCGATCAGTTCGGCGATGCCGCCCAGGGTGTGGCCGCGGTCCAGCAGTTCGCCGATCATCCGCAGCCGGGCCAGGTGCTCCTCGCCGTACCAGGCGATCCGGCCCTCTTTGCGCGGCGGCTGGAGCAGTTTGCGCTCGCGGTAGAAGCGCAGCGTCCGGCTGGTGATGCCGGCCGCCTCGGCCAGTTCCTCCACCCGGTACTCGCGTTTTCCGTCACCCGCAGCAGCTCTGACCTTGTCCACGGCGATCAGCATAGGTCCGCCACGTCCGAAGGCTCCCGGAATCCGGGTGGCCGCGCTTCTTCCATCCGGTGTCAGCAAGGGCTACCCTGCCAATCATGCCAGTGATTACTGGCGCGATTGGCGAGGCTCCGATGCCAGTCGTCGGGGGAGCCCTCTCGGCAGTACGGCAAGGCAGTACGCAGGGCAGTGCGCAGAGCATCATGCAGAGCAGCACCAGAGCGATACCGCGGCGTCGCCCGGGCGCATCAGGGCAACGCCAGGGCGGTACGAGAGCAGTCGAGCACAGTACGGCAGCGCGAAGATCATCGCCCCACCCTCAGGAGGAGGCCGCATGGCATCCAGCAGCAAGCGCCCCCGCCCCGGCACGTCCGGTGCCCCCGCGGCGGACGAGGCCGTCCCGCACGTTCGGGTGGCGGTGATCGGCTCCGGCTTCGGCGGTCTCGGCGCCGCGGTCCGGCTGCGCCGCGCCGGGATCACCGACTTCGTCGTCCTGGAGCGCGCGGACTCGGTCGGCGGCACCTGGCGCGACAACAGCTACCCCGGCTGCGCCTGCGACGTTCCCTCGCACCTCTACTCCTTCTCCTTCGCGCCCAACCCCGCGTGGCCGCGCAGCTTCTCCGGCCAGCCGGACATCCGCGCCTACCTGGAGAAGGTCGCCACCGTCTTCGGCCTCCGTCCGCATCTTCGGTTCAACACCGAAGTTCTGGAGGCGCGTTGGGAGGTCGAGCAGGTCCGCTGGCGGATCACCACCTCGGCCGGCCAGTGGACCGCGGACGCCGTGGTCTCCGCCGCCGGACCGCTGGCCGACCCGCAGATCCCCGACCTGCCGGGGCTCGGCACCTTCCCCGGCAAGGTGTTCCACTCCTCCCGCTGGGACCACGACTACGACCTGACCGGCAAGCGGGTCGCGATCGTCGGCACCGGAGCCTCCGCCGCCCAGATCATCCCGTCGATCCAGCCGAAGGTCGGCAAGTTGACGGTCTTCCAGCGCACGCCCGCCTGGGTCCTGCCGCGCCGGGACCGCGAGATCAGCCAGCTGGAGAAGTGGCTGCACGACCGCGTACCGGTCACCGGGAAGATCCGCCGCGGCACCCTGTTCGCCCTCCGGGAGCTCCAGGTGGACGCCTTCGTGCGCCGCCCGGGAATGCTGCGCGTGGTCCAGCAACTCGCCGAACGCCACCTCGTCCAGGGCGTTCCCGACCCGGCCCTGCGTGCCAAGCTCACCCCGGACTACCGGATCGGCTGCAAGCGCATCCTGCTCAGCAACACCTACTACCCGGCGCTCGCCGCGGCCAACGCCGAGGTCGTCGCCTCCGGCCTGCGCGAGCTGCGCGGCTCTACCCTGCTCGCCGCCGACGGCAGTGAGCACGAGGTCGACGCCATCGTCTTCGGCACCGGCTTCCACGTCACCGACATGCCCATCGGAGCCCGGGTGTTCGGCGCCAACGGCACCAGCCTGGCGGAGGAGTGGAAGGACGGCATGGAGGCGCTGCGCGGTTCGGCCGTGCACGGCTTCCCGAACCTGTTCTTCGTGATCGGCCCCAACACCGGCCTCGGCAACAGCTCGATGATCCTGATGATCGAGTCCCAACTGAACTACCTGATCGACGCGTTGACCACACTCGGGTCGATCGGTGCCACCGCGATGCAGCCCACCGCCCGGGCCCAGCGGCAGTGGAACCTCGAACTCCAGCACCGGATGGACCGCACCGTCTGGACCACCGGCGGCTGCCGCAGCTGGTACCTGGATCCGAACGGCAAGAACACCGTGCTCTGGCCCGGCTCCACCACCGCGTTCCGCCGCGCCACCCGCAAGGTCGACCTCGGCGAGTACGAACTGATCATGCGCGCCGGCCAGAACGCCGCCTCTGCCGTGCAGGAGGTGTCCGCATGAGCGCCGCCGAGCTGCCCGCCGAGTACCTCCCGCCGACGCCTGTCGAGGAGTTGAGCATCCGATCGGCGGACGGGATCCGGCTGCACGCCGAGGTGCACGGCCAGCCCGGGGCGCCCACCGTCGTGCTCGCCCACGGCTGGACCTGCTCAACCGCCTTCTGGGCTCCGGTGATCCGCCAACTCGCCGACCGTTACCGAGTGGTGGCGTACGACCAGCGCGGCCACGGGCACAGCGAGATCCCGCCGAGCCGGGTCCGCTACTCCACCCGGGCGCTGGCCGAGGACCTCTCCGCCGTCCTCACGCGGACCGTCCCGGCGGGGGAGAAGGCCGTCCTCGCCGGGCACAGCATGGGCGGGATGACCGTCATGGCCGCCGGCGGCCGCCCGGAGATCGCCGACCGGACCGCCGCCGCCGTCCTGGTCTCCACCGGGCCGGGGGAGCTGGTGGCCGAACTCGCCGTGCTGCCCGAGGCGGTGCGCTCCCCGGGGCTGCGCCGCTTCCTGAACCGCCAACTGCTGCGCTCCCGGCTGCCGCTCGGACCGGTCTCGCCGGTCAGCCGTGTCGCGCTCAAGTTCGCGACCATGGGCCCGGGTTCGTCCGCCGGGCAGGTGGAGGCGACGGCCCGGATCGTGCACGCCTGCCCGACCGCCGTCCGCGCCAACTGGGCGGGCGTCCTCGACCGTCTGGACGTCCACGCCGGGCTCGCCCGGCTCGCCGCACCGACCGCCGTCGTGGTCGGCACCGCGGACCGGCTGACCCCGCCGGTGCACGCACACCGGATCGTTGCCGAACTCGCCGACCCGCAGGGGCTGTTGCTGCTTCCGGGGGTCGGGCACATGGCGCCGCTGGAGCGGCCGGTGGAGGTCGCGGCCGAGATCCACCGCTTGGCCGCCGCGTACCTGTCCGCCGCGCCCGCTTCCGTCTCCGCTCCTGCCTCCTCCACCTCTGCCTCCTCCGCCTCTGCGCCCGTTTCCGAGAGGACCGCCGCCGCATGAACGCCATCCCGTCGTTGTCCGCACAGGTCGTCGTCGTCACCGGGGCCGCCCGCGGGGTCGGGGCTTCGCTCGCTCGCACGCTCGCCCGGCGCGGGGCCAAGGTCGCCCTCCTGGGGCTGGAGCCGGACGAGCTCAAGGCCGTCGCGGCGCAGTGCGGCGCGGCCGCGACCAGTTGGGAGGTGGACGTCACCGACCTCGACGCGCTCGGCGACGCCGCCCGCCGGATCAAGGAGCACTACGGCCGGATCGACACCGTGGTCGCCAACGCCGGCATCGCCATCGGCGGGCCGGTGGCGGACAGCGATCACCGGGCGTTCAGCCGGGTGATCGAGGTCAACCTGCTCGGCAGCGTCGCCACGGCCAGGGCCTTCCTGCCCGCCCTCGTCGAGAGCCGGGGCTACCTGCTGCAGATCGCCTCGCTCGCCGCGCTCACTCCCGCGCCGCTGATGAGCGCGTACTGCGCCAGCAAGTCCGGGGTGGAGGCCTTCGCCCACTCGCTCCGCGCCGAGGTCGCCTACCAGGGGGTCAAGGTCGGTGTGGGATACCTGAGTTGGACCGACACCGACATGGTGCGCGGCGCCGACGAGGACACCGTGCTCAAGCAGATGCGGACCAGGCTGCCGTGGCCGGCCAACAAGACCTACCCGCTGGAGCCCGCGGTGGAGCGGATCGCCGCCGGCATTGCCCGGCGGTCCGCCCACGTCTACGCGCAGGCCTGGCTGCGCGGCATGCAGCCGGTCCGCTGGCTGCTGCCGAGCCTGATCGCGGCTGTCGGTTCGCGCGACGTCGCCCGGATCGCGCCCCAGCTCGCCGCCACCGCCGCCTCCCGGTTGCGCGCAGTCGGTGCCGGCGGGGCTGCGGACACGGCGGTGCGAGGCGGTCGGAGCGGCGCCGGCGACTGACGGCCGTCGACTGACAGCTGGCAGATTTCAACTGACAGATAACAGATAACAGATTTCAACAGCTGTTATCTGTTATCTGTCAGTTGTTCGTCCGCCTGGCCGCCCGCCCGCCCGTCACTCCATCCACTCCTCCGCCGTCCCCCGCGCGATCCGCGCCAGCGTCTCCAGTGCTTGCGCCAGCACGGGCAGCGGCGGCGAGGCCAGGGCGACCCGGATGGCGGACGGGGAACGCCGGGGGTCGGCGGCGAACGCCGCCGCGGGTGTGACGGCGATGCTCGCCCGCGCCGCCACCGCGACGAAGGTCTCCGCCCGCCAGGCCGCCGGCAGCTCCCACCACAGGTAGTACGAACAGGGGTCGGCCCGGACGCGCTGCCCCGCCAGCGCCTCGCGCGCCAGTACCTGACGCGCGACGGCGTCGGCGCGCTTGGCCGCCGCGACCTCGGCCACGGTGCCGTCCCCGATCCAGCGCACGGCCGCCTCCAGGGCGAACCCGCTGGGCGTCCAGCCGCCCGAGCGCAGTGCGCCCGCGATCCGTTCGCGCAGCGCGGCGGGGACGACCGCGAATCCGGTGGTCAGCCCGGGCGCGAGCCGCTTGGAGAGGCTGTCGACGAGGACGGTGCGTTCCGGCGCGAGGCTGGCGAGGGCGGTCAGCTCCGGGCGGAGGAAGGACCAGATCGCGTCCTCGACGGCCGGCAGGTCGAGGCGGCGCAGCTCCTCGGCGAGGGCGGCCGTCCGCTCGTACGGCAGGCTCCCGCCGAGCGGGTTCTGCAGCCTCGGCTGGACGTAGACGGCGCGCAGCGGCGCGGCCCGGTGGGCGGCGGCCACGGCGTCGGGCAGAAGTCCGTGCTCGTCGACGGCCAGTGGCACGAGCGTGATGCCCAGTCGCTGGGCGACGGCCTTGACCACCGGATAGGTCAGCGCCTCCACCCCCAGCCGGTGGCCGGGCGGCACCAGCGCGGACAGCGCCGCGGCGATGGCCTGCCGTCCGTTGCCCGCGAACAGCAGCTCCTCCCCGGCGATCTCCGGGGTGACCTCCCGGGACCCGCCCGTCCGATCCCCGGCCGTCCGATCCCCAGCCGACGGGTCCCCGCCCGCCCGGTCCCCGCCCGTCCGGCGTTCGTCGGACAGCAGTGCCGCGAACGCCTGCCGGGCCGCGCCCGTCCCGGCCGCGCCCACCGGCGCGAGTGCGGCACCCAGCGCGTCCGCCCGGAGCAGCGGCGCCAGTCCGGCGGCCAGCAGTCCGGCCTGCTCGGGGACGGCGGGATAGTTGAGTTCCAGGTCCACCGGCGCGGCGGCCGGTTCGGCGAGTGCCACCTGCCCGCCGGTTGCCCCGCCGCCGACCCCCTGCCCGGCCCGGACGAAGGTGCCGCGCCCGACCTCCCCGGTGGTCAGTCCGCGCCGGGTCAGTTCCCGGTAGACGCGCCCCGCCGTGGAGTTGGCGATGCCCCGGCTGCGGGCGAAGGCGCGCTGGGTGGGCAGTTGCTGGCCGGGTCGCAGCCGCCCGCCGGTGATGGCGTCGGCGATCTCGTCGGCGATCAGGCGGTAGTCGTCCATCGGCGGGACCCCTCCACGCAAGGTGATGGCATTGCACGGCATCGCATCGGCATTGCACCGAGTGCAAAGTCATCATTGCATTGAGATCGACGCCGGGCCTAGCCTCCTCGCATGGAAGCACTGACCCCCGCCGCTCCCGTCGCATCCGCCTCGTTCGACCTGCCCGCCGCATCCGCCCTGTCCGCCGTGGGTGGGCATGCCGTGCTCGGGATCGCCGCCGTGGCGCTCGGGATGGTGCTGACACCGGGGCCCAACATGATCTACCTGGTCTCCCGGTCGATCGCCCAGGGCCGCCGCGCCGGGCTGCTGTCGCTGATCGGGGTCGCGGCCGGCTTCCTGGTCTACCTGGCCGCGGTGACGGCGGGCGTGGCCGCCGTGTTCTCGGTGGTGCCCGCCCTCTACACCGCGATCAAGCTGGCCGGCGCCGGCTACCTGCTGTGGCTGGCCT
Source organism: Kitasatospora sp. NPDC058243 (assembly GCF_042882025.1). NCBI lineage: Bacteria > Bacillati > Actinomycetota > Actinomycetes > Kitasatosporales > Streptomycetaceae > Kitasatospora > Kitasatospora sp. NPDC058243. Next base: position 47,256 of record NZ_JBHVWW010000052.1, on the reverse strand, counting down.
GGAAGGCCGTCCGGCCGGGCGGTACGGCGGTGTTCGCCCCGCAGCAGCTGCCGCCGGACCCGCCGCGCCGGCTGTTCGCCATGGGCTTCCTGACCTGCCTGCTCAACCCCAAGATCGCCATCATGTACATCTCGCTGCTGCCCCAGTTCGTGGCGCCCGAGCGCGGTCACGTCGCGGTGCAGAGCCTGGTGCTGGGGCTGACCCAGATCGTGGTGGCGGTCACCGTCAACGGGCTGATCGCGGTGAGCGCGGGCGGCATCGCGTCCTTCCTCAACCGCCGTCCCGCCTGGCTGCGGTTCCAGCGCTATGCGATGGGGACGGTCCTCGGCGGCCTCGCCGTCCACATCGCCGCCGACCGCGCCAAAGCCGTGGCAGCCTAGGCCCGCCCGCCGCCCGCCGCCCGCCGCCCGCCGCCCGCCGCCTGGGCCGCGGCGCCGCACCCCCCAGGTCGGGTCCTAAGCCGCCCGCAGCACCTCGTACGCCGCCTGTAGGAACCGTCCGTCCAGCGACGGCCCGGTGTTGGCCAGGGCCGCCACCGCGGCCGACGCCTGGGGCGAGAACCCGACGAAGGCGGTGAACCCCCGGGTCGCCCCGGCGTGGAAGTACAGGTCGCGCCCGCCCGGGCGGCGATGGTTCCACACCAGGCACAGCTCGTCCGTCGAGCGCGGCAGTCGCAGCCACGGCCGCTGGACCTCGCGCAGCGCGGCCGCCAACTCGCCGTGGCCGCCGTCGAGATGCGCCCTCAGGTAGCGCAACAGGTCGGCCCCGCTCGCCCGGAGCGCGCCGGCCCCCGGCAGTCCGGGGATGCGCCAGGGCGGAAGTTCCTGTCCGCGCCGGTACCCGACCGCCCGCCCCGGCGAGTCCGCCGTACAGGTGGTGGCACCGAGGCCCAGCGGTCGGAGGACTCGTTCGGAGAGCAGTTCCCCGTAGGGCAACCCGCCCGTCTCGGCGAGTGCCCGCCCGAGCAGCGCGACGCCGTAGTTGGAGTACCGGTACCGGCTGCCGGGCCTGCACCGTACGGTGGTTCGGGCCACTCCGGCCCTCAACTGCTCGTCCCCGAACGCGGCGTAAGGATTGCTGAACCAGGTCGGCACGGCGCGCGCGGCCAGTCCGGGCGGCAGCCGGGGCAGGCCCGAGGTGTGGGTGGCCAGGTGCAGCAGCCGGATCGGCTCGGGGGAGCGGACGGTCACCGGGCGCCAGCAGTCCGGCAGGCGGTGTTCGACCGTGTCGTGCAGGGAGACGTCTCCGCGCGCGGCCATCTGTGCCAGCAGCAGCGCGGTGAAGGTCTTGCTGACCGAACCGAGTTCGAAGACGGTGTCCGGCGAGCATGCAGCCGTCCGCCCGTGCCCGAGCCGCCCGTGGCAGCGCACCTCCTCCGCGTCCCCGCGCGTGACGGCCACGGTGGCGTACGGTCCGGCCGCGCGCACCGCCTCCGCGACCGCCGGACCCAGCCCGTTCACGCGAGCGCCGCGGTGGCCCCGAGTGCCCGGGCGAGCGTGATGCCACCGGCCACCACCGCGACGACGGCGGTGTGCTGGTGGTCCTGGAACGCCCGCTCGCGGTCCTCGTCGACCGGGTCGGTGTCGCGCGGCAGCAGGCCGTCCTCGTGCTGGGCGGCGGCCAGCGCGTCCCAGCCCTGCCGTCCGGTGGCCGGTTCGCCGATGCAGGCGTCGACCACGAGGAGTTCGGCGGCGAGGTCCCACTGGCCGATCTCCAGCCAGATGTCGAGCCAGGCCGGCAGCCAGTCGCGCACGTGGTCGCGCATCGGCTCCGGCAGGCCGTCCGGGCGGGCGCCCCAGTCCGTGAGGTGGAAGACGGTGTGGGTGATGTCGTAGCCGGTCATCCAGTTGACGGCCCACGGTTCGGGCGTGGCGCCCAACCAGGTGCCGACGGCGAGTGCGGCCCAGTTCGGCTGGTGGGCGAGCCCGACGACCCGTCGGGCGTCGGCGACCCCCAGGCGTCGGTTGGGGTGGATCTCCTCGGCGTGCGCGGCCCGCAGCCGGCCGAGCGAATCGAGCAGTTCCTCCAGCGCGGGGTGGCGGTAGCCGGCCCGGGCGAAGTGGGCGTAGGTCTCCAGCGGGTCGGTCATGGTGAAGTGGCGCAGCTGCCGCTCGTACAGCAGGTCGCCCTCGCGCAGTTGCCCCCAGGCGTGGTCGAGCAGCGCGCGTGCGGTGCGGGTCTCGGTGGGCCCGGTGACGCCGTCGCGCAGGATCAGCGAAGCGGCCAGCGCGATCTCGCCGAGCGGCTTGTAGGCGTCGTCGGGGTCGGAGAGGTCGACCACGGTGTTGTCCGGGATCCGGCCGAGGCCGTCGGCGTGGGAGGCGTGCAGCCAGGCCAGCGCGCGGGAGGCGAGCCGCTGCGCGGTGGCGAGGACGTGGGTGTCGGTCATCGGACCCGGCTCCGTCGGTCGGTCGGCGGACGGGAGGAACGGTCGAGCATCCGACGGGCGACGGCCAGCTCAAGTCCGGTGCGGGCGCTGCCGTTACCGGCCAGCCGGATGCGTTCCAGGACGGGCTCGACCTCCAGCCGCAGCGGCCGGCCTTCGGCACCGGCCCAGGCGAGCCAGCGGGCGAGCCGGGCGGCGGTGGGGAGGCCGCGACGCAGCATGGAGCGGACGGTGCCGCGGGCAAGGGCCAGGGTGTGCGTGCGGGCGGTGTCGTGCACCGGGCCGTCGAGCCCGGGCAGCGCCAGGACGGACAGCTGCGCCATCCGTACCGACCAGGTCTGCCAGCCGACGGCCTCCGGGCCCGGAGGCGGCACGGGCGGCGCGGTCGGCGGGGCACCGGTTCCGTACGGCGTGCGGGCGAGCACCTGCCCGGCCGCCCAGTCCTGCCATGCGATCACCAGCGCGGCGTCGGCCGAGCCCGACACCGAGGCCGCTGCCGAGTCCGGTGCCGGGTCCGGTGCCGGAAAGGCCTGCCGGGCCTCGGCCAGCAGTGCGGCGGTGGGCCCGTCGGGCGCGGCCCCGGTGAGTAGTTGCGGGGCGAAGAGGTCCGCGCCGAGCACCCGCAGTGCGGCCAGGGTCGGGCGCGGTACGGCGCCGTCCGGGTCCGCGAGCGCGGCTGCGCCCCCGTCGCCCCGGAGGGCGTCGAGGGTCCGGCGCCACCCGTTCGACGGCTGCGGCGTACTCGTCGCGCAGTGGCGTCTCGGCGAAGGGCATCGGTGGTGTTCCTCCTGGTCGGGGAGCCCCCGGCGAGGGGCCTCGCGGGGCGTGGGTTCGCGAGCACGGGTTCACGCAGGCCCGCCGAGGCGCCGGGGAAGGGGTAGGCCGGTCCACGTCGGTGGACCGGCCCCGCGATCGGGCCGCCCGGCTACCGGGTCGGTGATCGGGTCGCCCGGCTGCTAGCGGGTCGACTTCTCCTTCGGCGGCTTCGGCGACAGCAACAGCGCCAGCAGCAGGAGTCCGAGGGCTTCGGGCGAGTACGTGGGCGCGTCGGACACGACGGCCTCGTCCTCCACCATCAGGCTCGCGAGTGTGTCCGCCTCGACGCGCGTCGCGGTCGGCGTGGTCGTGGTCTGGTGGGTCCGGCAGTGAGTAAGCATCAGAAGTGCCTCCTCAGTTGAGCGTCACCGCCCGGTCGGGGGATGCCCCCGTCCGAACGGTGAGGGCGCGGTCCGGTACCTGCATCCGCAGACGGCCGGGCCGGGATAGTCCGTTCGGAGTGGGCGCGGCCGCGGTGAGTCGGTACCGTCGGGGGCATGACCACAGCCTTGATCACCGGCGCGACCGCCGGCATCGGAGCCGCGTTCGCCCGCCGGCTCGCCCGCAGCGGCTACCGGCTCGTCCTGGTGGCCCGGGACACCGAGCGCCTGGAGCGCGCGAGCGCCGACCTGCACGCCGAGTACGGAGTCGAGGTGGAGGCGCTGACCGCCGACCTCGCCACCGACGAGGGCATCGCGGCCGTCGAAGCCCGGCTCGCCGACTCCGCCCGCCCGGTGGACCTGCTCGTCAACAACGCCGGTTTCGGCAACAAGGGCGCGTTCGGGACCGTCCCGCTCCAGGACGAGCTGGACATGCTGAAGGTGCACATCGAGGCGATCCTGCGGCTGACCACGGCGGCCCTGCCGGGGATGCGCGAGCGCGGTCGCGGCGCGGTCGTGAACGTCGCCTCGGTGGCGGCGTTCCTGCCGCGCGGCACGTACGGGGCGAGCAAGGCGTGGGTGGTGAGCTTCACCCAGGGCGTGCTGCGCGACCTCGGCGGCACCGGGGTGCGGATGATGGCGCTCTGCCCGGGCTTCACCCGCACCGAGTTCCACCAGCGGGCGGGTATGGGCACCGGCAACATCCCGGCCTGGTCCTGGCTCTCGGCCGAGCGGGTGGTGGCGGAGGCGATGCGCGACCTGGCCCGGGGCCGGTCGGTGTCCGTGCCGGGCAAGCGCTACAAGGCGGTGGTGGCGCTCGCCCGCCTGCTGCCCTCCGGCCGACTGGGCGGTCTGTCCTCGAAGGCGGCGCGCAGCTACCGGACGAACTGACGCGGTCGGGGCGGTCGGGGCGGTCGGTCGGGCGGCCGGAGGGGCGGTCGCCATGGGAATAGATCCAGCCTCACTATTAGCTAGTCTAACTATGAGCTATTCTCGCTATGCTGGCGGCCGTCCGACCGCCCCACCCACGGAGGTTTGCCCTTGAGACCCACCACCATCAACTGGACCCCGCCCGAACGCGCTCAGGGCGAGCCCCGCCCGCCGGCCCAGTGGCGGCGCATCCTCGCCCTCTTCCGCCCGTACACGGGCCGCCTCACCGTCGTCGGGCTGCTGGTGGCCGCCTCCGCCGTGGTATCGGTGGCCTCGCCGTTCCTGCTCAAGGCCGTCCTGGACACCGCGATCCCGCAAGGCCGCACCGGGCTGCTCAGCCTGCTCGCGCTCGGCATGGTTCTCGCGGCCGTGGTGAACAGCATCTTCAACGTCCTGCAGACGCTGATCTCCACCACCGTCGGCCAGCGCGTCATGCACGACCTGCGCACCGCCGTCTACAGCCACCTGCAACGGCAGTCGCTGGCCTTCTTCACCCGCACCCGCACCGGCGAGGTGCAGTCCCGGATCGCCAACGACATCGGCGGCATGCAGTCCACCGTGACGTCCACCGCGACCAGCCTGGTCTCCAACTTCACCGCGGTGATCGCCTCCGTGGTCGCCATGGTCGCGCTCGACTGGCGGCTCACCGTCGTCTCGCTGCTGCTGCTCCCGCTGTTCGTCTGGATCAGCCGGCGGGTCGGCAACGAGCGCAAGAAGATCACCACCGAGCGGCAGAAGCAGCTGGCCGCGATGAGTTCGGCGGTCCAGGAGTCGCTGTCGGTCAGCGGCATCCTGCTCGGCCGCACGATGGGCCGCTCCGACTCGCTCGCCCGTGAGTTCACCGGGCAGTCCGACCAGCTGGCCGACCTCGAAGTGCGGGCCAGCATGGCCGGGCGCTGGCGGATGAACACCATCCAGATCGTCATGGCCGCGATGCCCGCGGTCATCTACTGGGCGGCGGGGCTGTCCGCGGCGGGCGGCGCACCGATCGTCTCGGTCGGCACCCTGGTCGCCTTCGTCACCCTCCAGCAGGGCCTGTTCCGCCCGACCGTCAGCCTGCTCTCCACCGGCGTGGACGTGCAGACCTCGCTCGCGCTCTTCCAGCGCATCTTCGAGTACCTCGACCTGCCGGTGGAGATCGCCGAGCCGCCGAAGCCGCGGAACCTGACCGACATCCGCGGCGAGGTCCGCTTCGAGGACGTCGACTTCCGCTACGACCCCGCGCAGGAACGGCCGACGCTCTCCGGGATCGAACTCAAGGTCCCGGCCGGGAGCTCACTGGCCGTGGTCGGTGAGACGGGCTCCGGCAAGACCACGCTCAGCTACCTCGTCCCGCGGCTGTACGACGTCACCGGCGGCCGGGTCACCATCGACGGCGTGGACGTGCGCGAGCTGTCCTTCGACACGCTGGCCCGCGCGGTCGGCGTGGTCTCCCAGGAGACCTACCTCTTCCACGCCTCGGTCGCCGAGAACCTGCGCTTCGCCAAGCCGGAGGCCACCGACGCCGAACTGGTCGAAGCCGCCCGGGCCGCGCAGGTCCACGAGACCATCGCCGCCCTGCCGGACGGCTACGACACCCTGGTCGGCGAGCGCGGCTACCGCTTCTCCGGTGGCGAGAAGCAGCGCCTCGCGCTCGCCCGGACGATCCTGCGCAACCCGCCGGTGCTGATCCTCGACGAGGCCACCAGTGCGCTCGACAACCGCACCGAACAGGCCGTCCAGCAGGCGGTGGACACCCTGGCGGCCGGTCGCACCACCATCACCATCGCGCACCGGCTCTCCACCGTCCGGGCCGCCGACCAGATCGCCGTCCTCGACCACGGTGAGGTGGTCGAACTCGGCACCCACGAGGAACTGGTGGAGCTGGACGGCCGCTACGCGGCACTGCTGCGCCGGGAGGCGCCGGAGCCGGCCGCCGTCGTACCGGAGACGGCCGCGCTCGGACACGTGTGAGCGCTCGCCCCGGCGCGGCGCAGCGAGGTGTGGCGCAGCGAGGTGTGGCGAAGCGTGATGTGGCGCGGCGAGGTGTGGCGCGGTGCGCGGCCGGGGCCTACGCGGCCTTCGGCGCCTCGTTGTAGCGCTCCGCGACCTCCTGGCCGGAGAGCCGCTGGATCGCCGCCATCACCTCGTCGGTCACCTGCCGACGGGCCTTCAGCGAGCGGGCCTGCCCGTGCAGCTCGTCGAAGTGCAGCGGCTCGCCGAACCGGACGGTCACCTTCTTGATCCGCGGCACCCGCTTGCCCACCGGCAGGATCTGCTCCGGTCCCTCCAGCGCCACCGGCACCACCGGCACGCCCGCGGTCAGCGCCAGCCAGGCGACGCCCGTCTTGCCCCGGTAGAGCCGGCCGTCCAGCGACCGGGTGCCCTCGGGGTAGATGCCGAAGGCCTTGCCGTCCTCCAGGATCTCCAGCGCAGACTCCAGCGAGGCCTGAGCGGAACGGTAGGTGCCGCGCTCGACCGGCACCGCGCCGATCGCCTCGAAGAAGTCCTTGGACAGCCGGCCCTTGAGTCCCGTCCCGGTGAAGTACTCGGCCTTGGCGAGGAAGTGGACCCGGCGCGGGGCGGTGAGCGGGATCACCACGCTGTCGATGAAGGACAGGTGGTTGCTGGCCAGGATGACCCCGCCCTTGCGCGGCACGTTCTCGATGCCCTCGATGGTCGGCCGCCAGATGCCGCGTGAGACGGGTTTCAGCACCAGCCTGGTGGCGAGATCGAGCATGGTCCCTCCCTGGACGAACGATCGCCCGGGAGGAGCCCGGGCCTGCAATCAGATCCGCAGACTACGACAACCACCCCCGCGGCCGTCCACTCCCGGCGACCGTGGCGCGCACCACGGCCGGGTAGGGTACGCCCGTCCGAACAGAGCGCAACCCCGCAGTACCAGGAGGGCACGATGGAGACCACCGAGGCGATCAAGGCCATGTTCGACCGTTTCGACAAGAACGGCGACGGCAAGATCACTCCGGCCGAATACGCACTGGTCGCGAACGAGATGGGCGACCACGCCGTGACGCTGTCGATGGCCGAGGCCCTGATCCATGCCATGGACACCCGCCACCAGGGCTTCCTGACCTTCGACGAGTTCCTGGCCGCCCGCCAGCGCTGAGCGTGCCGACGGGTCCGGTCGCCGTACCGGCGGCGCCGGGCCCGGTGCCGCACGGCTCCTCAAGGCCCCTCAGGGCTCCTCACGGCTCCTCAGGGCTCCGGGAGCGCCGCGGGGCGCCTCAGGACTCCACCGGGAACACCCGGCGCACCACCCGCTCCGCCGCCCCGCCGTCGTCCCACGGGCAGAACCGCGCCCGGAAGCGGGCCCGCGCGGCCGGCTCCGGATCGCCCGCCAGCAGCGCCTTCGCCAGCCCGTCCGGGTCCACCGTGACGGCCCCCGGTGGCTGTTCGAACAGGTCGAAGTAGACGCCGCGCACCCGCTGGTACTCCTCCCAGTCCGGCGCGAAGATCACGACCGGCCGGTCCAGCACCGCGTAGTCGAACATCATCGACGAGTAGTCCGTCACCAGCGCGTCCGCCGCGAGGTAGAGGTCCTCCACGGTCGGGTGGGCCGAGACGTCGACGATCGCGGCCGAACCCTCGCCCGCCGCCAGGTCGCCCGGGCCGCCGGTGTGGAAGTAGTGCGTGCGCACCAGCAGGGTGAAGTCCGGGCCCAGCCGCCGGGCCAGCTCCCGGACGTCCAGCAGCGGCACGTAGCCGCCCTGGTCGCCGCGGTGGGTCGGGGCGTACAGCACGGCCGTGGTGTCCGGCCGCAGCCCGAACCGCTCGCGCATGGCCCGCACCTCGTCCGGTGTGGTGTTGGCCAGCCGGTCGTTGCGCGGGTAGCCGGTGTCCAGCATCTCGTACCGGCCGGGGAAGGCGCGGGTGAAGTGCTCGCTGGTGTGCGGGTTGGAGGAGACCAGGAAGTCCCAGCGGTCGACGGCCTCCTGGAGCCGTTCGAAGTCCATCCCCTCGGCGGCCTCGGGGCGTTCGCGCAGGTCCATGCCCATCGCCTTGAGCGGGGTGCCGTGTTGGGTCTGCACGTGCACGGTGCCCGCCCGCTTCGCCATCGTGCGCGGGAAGTTGACGTTGTTGACGAAGTACTTGGCGGTCGCCATCGCCTTGAGGTAGGCGGGGGTGTTGACGATCACGTACGGCACGCCGGGCGGCATGGTCGCGGCCTGCTTGCGGTTCTCCACCACCCACACGCCCCGGATCTGCGGCGCCAGTTCCCTGGCCTTCTCGTAGATCGCCGCCGGGCTGCACGCGTAACCCCGGTGCCAGTACGCCGCGTAGACCGCCAGGTGTTCGTCCAGCGGCAGCCGGCGGAAGGCGTTGTACGCGGTGAACCGCGCGCCGCTGCGCACGCCCTTCTTCACGGCCGGGGCCACCGCCCTTGCCCCGCGCTTGAGTTCGCGCGGCAGCTGCCCGGTGCGGCGCAGCTCCGCGTACGCGATCCGGGCGTCGCGCGCGGCCAGCCGGTACTGCACGCCGCGCACGCCGCCGGGGTAGCGGTAGCCGGTCGGGCGGTGCCGGGCGAAGTGCCGGGCGATCTGGCGGAAGAAGTCCTTGCGCCGGTCGGCGGGGACCAGCCCGGGGGTGTCGTAGACGTTCAGCGCCTGTCGGACGGTCCGGTCGAAGACCAGGGTGCGCAGTGCGTCGGGGACGGGCCGGCCGGGGCGGTCCGGGCGGTCCAGGAAGGCGAAGATCGCGTCGTACTGGGCGAACACGTCGGCGTGCTTGGGGGAGGCGGTGGCGGTGATCGCGCCGTCCCGGCCGCGCCGGTAGAAGTAGCAGGGGCGGTCGAGGTAGCGCAGCCGCCCGGCGGCCAGCAGCGCGGGGTAGGTGACCGAGATGTCTTCGTAGTAGCCACGGCCGAAGGAGACGCCGAGGCCCTCCAGGAAGGCGCGGCGGAACACCTTGTTCCAGACCGACATCACGGTCTGGAACAGCGCCGGGTGTTCGGCCAGCGTGCACCCCTCGACCAGCGGGGAGTCGGCCAGCACGTGGCGCCAGGGGTTCGGCTCGGTCTCGCCGTCCGGGTAGACGTGGGTGAAGCCGGTGAGCAGGACGTCGGCGGGCGTCCCGGGCCCGCGCTCCCGCTCCTGCTCCAGCTCCAGTTCGTCCAGGATCGCGCCCACCGTCCGCTCGGGCAGCCAGTCGTCGCTGTCCACGAACCAGACGTACTCGCTGCGCACCTGCGCCAGGGCGGCGGTGCGGGCGCCGCCGAGGCCCTGGTTCTCGGTGAGGTGCAGGACCCGCAGTCGGGGGTCGCGGGCCGCGTAGGCGTCCAGGATCGCGCCGGAGCCGTCGGGGGAGAGGTCGTCGACCGCGATCACCTCGAAACGGGACTCCGTGGCGGGGGTGTCGCCGAGGATCGAGTCGAGGCAGCGCGGCAGGAACCGCTCCACGCCGTGGACCGGGAGCACGATGCTGAGGAGGAGGGGCACGCTGGCCGAGTCTACCGATCGACCGGGTGCGACCTGCGGGGACGTCCGACCGGGGTGATCGGCCGAGGTGGCGGGCCGGGCTGACCGGCCGCGGTGGAACCGTGGCCACGATCGCCGCTGGGCCCGGAACCGCCGGTGCCGGGCCCTGAACGGGGCGGCACCGGCAGCCTGGCGGCGGCCCGGCCGACCCTCTACGGCCGACCGCCTTTCCGGGCACCTCGCGAGCCTGGCCACCGCAGCGTCGAGGCGGCCGGGCAGTGGCTCGCGGGAGCCGGAGTTCTTCATCACTCGAACACGCACCCGGGTGCGATGCGGGCACGGACGCGTTCTCACAGATATTGCTTGGAGGATTCCCCGGAGTCAATCCCTCGAATGTGTTCACTTCATGAAGCCTGGAGGTGTCGACCGGTCGCTTTGTCGACGACCCAGGCTGTCCCCTATATCCACCGCGGTATCCGCGTCGTGTCCACCGCCGCATCCGCCGCGGCATCCCCCATGGCCGCCGGACCGCCCGCCGGGCCGCGTGCGGGGTCGCGTGCGCCCGGCGCGCGCCGCGCGGCCGGGCGCCGGACCTGCGCCCCGGGTATTGCTGACAGATGGCCGGTCGTGCACCATCATTGATGCCTAGTCGTGATCGCCCTGGTGGCCCCTGGTGCATCGTCAGTTGACGCCGCACGGTACGGTGGCACAACACCAAGGACGGTTGCGCGAAGGCCGTCCATCGCGGATAGTCTTCGCCTCACGGCCCTGGCGCCTCGTAGGGGTGGGAAAACTGATGGAACACATGCAAGTGCGGACTCGGCCCCGCGTGCCGGCGATCCAGTGCGGTGTCGGCACGACCGGCCGTCGGATCGACCGACACCTGGCCGTGCTCGGCGCACCCGCGCTCCCGGCGGTGGACACCGCCGAGGCGCTCGGGTTGATAAGGGAGCTGACGCCGCGCGGCGCGGACGCCCCGACGGCCAAGCGTCGTCACGCGCGGATCTCGCTGCTGACGCCACTGCGCCGGCTGCGGCGAAGCCTCTTCGGCGGGCGCGGCTAGCGCCCGTCGGCCCGGGGCCTACGGCTCCGCGGCCCGGGCCTCCCGGGCCACCCGGTGCGGATCGGGACCCCGACCCGGCGGACCACACGGACCGTCGGGTCTTCGGCGTGCCCGGATCCGGGCCCGCCCCGGCCGGGCCGATGTGGTCTAAACCTTTCAGCCTAGTGCACCTCACCGCCCCCACAGGCGGAGTCGGCGAGGTGCTGCGCGGGGCCCGCCGAGGTGGGTCAGGATGGCGCCATGGCGGACAACATCCACTCCACCCACCAGGGCCTCTTCCAGACCACCACCATCGAGATCACCACCGGCAGCCGAGAGGTCGCGCTCGACATCACCGACCGCTGTGCCGCGTTCCTCACCGAGCGGGCCGCCGGCTGCGACGGCCTGCTCAACGTCTTCGTCCCGCACGCCACCGCCGGAATCGCAGTCCTGGAGACCGGCTCCGGCAGCGACGACGACTTCCTCGCCACCCTGCGCGAACTGCTCCCCGCCGACGACCGCTGGCGCCACCGGCACGGCAGCCCCGGCCACGGGCGGGACCACGTGGTGCCCGGCCTGGTCGCCCCGCACGCCACCCTGCCGGTGATCGGCGGCCAGCTGGCGCTCGGCATCTGGCAGTCCGTGGTGCTGATCGACACCAACGGCGACAATCCGCGCCGGACGGTGCGGCTCTCCTTCTTCGGCTGACCCGACTTCTGCGGCCGGGACTCCCTCGGGCGGGGCTCCTTCGGCAGGGGCTCCTTCGGCAGGGACTCCTTAGGCCGACACTCCTTCGGCCGACTCGACGCGCTACTCGACGGCGGGATCGGCCGGGCCCGCGGGCCCGGCCGGCTCGGCCACGGCGGCGGCCACCGCTGCCAGGTAGCGCTCGATCGCCAGGTACTGGCAGAGCAGCGCGACCGGCCGGCCCATCCGCGCGTACCAGGCGGTCAGCCGGGAGAACGCCGACACCTCGAACCACACCTCGCCGGCGGCGTCCATGGACACCAGGAACGCCTCCTCGCCGCACTCCGGGTGCCCGGGGAGCGTGCCGTACGCGAAGCCGATCCGGTCCGGCTCCTCTACCGTCCACACCACCCGGCACGGGATCACCAGCCGGGGCCACCGGCTGCCCGGCAGGCTCAGTCGCAGCAGCACCGTCGACCCCGGCTCGGCCGGCGCATGCGGGTACACGGCGAAACCGGTGCCCAGCTGGCTGCCCCAGCCGAGCACGTGCCGCCCGGCCCGGGCCAGCACCTGAGGCCCTCGGCCCAGGTGCACCCGCCGCCGCAGGTGCGCGTAGCCGTCCGGCAGCGGGCCTCCGCGGGTGGCGCCGACCTCGGGGTAGGAGGGCGCGCTGGCGCGGGCGGCGAGCAGGCGCCGCTGGAGGTCGGTGGCCATGCGGTCACCGTAGCCGGGCGTCGTGGGCCCGCCGTCGGCGGGTCGTCCGGGGGGAGCTGGGTCGGGTCGGGCGGGGGCGGGCCGGTTCGGGCTGCACCCGCTCCTGGACGGCGCCGCCGCCCTGATCGAGGAGTGCGGGGACCGGGTCGGGCTGGGTCAGGGCGGGCCGGCGATCGGGTCGGGCTCGGGTCGGCGGCGCCTTGCGGCGGGGGCCGGGGGCGGAGTAGGAAGGCGGCATGAGCGACAGCGCGAGGAACGAGGACACGGCGGTCTGCGAGTTCGCCCCCGACGGCGGGGCGCAGGCGGCGCTGGTGCGCGATCCGGCGTCGACCGGGCCGCGGGCCGACTGCGTCCTGTGCGGGGAGCCGACCGAACTGCCCGCCGACCACCCGGGCAGCACGCTCTGCCCGGTCTGCGCCTGGCAGCAGGCCCAGCGGGTGGCCTGTTCGGGCTGATGCGAAGCAGTGCGACCTAGCCGCGATGCCACCGGCTTGACAGCGCCAGCAAGTCGCTGACCTGCGGTGATGCTGGGGCGAGAAGGCCTGGGAAGGCCGCCTCAAAGCCGCTGGCAGTGTCCCTGGGCGGTCCCTAGGCGTCCTCCCTCCCGGCCAGGGCCAGGGTCGAGCCGCGTCGCCCCTTGCGGACCAGGAGCTGGGCGGGGATGCGGGTGCGCAGGTCGGCGACGTGACTGACGATGCCGACCGCCCGGTCGCGTTCACGCAGGCCGTCGAGGACGTCCATCACCTCCTCCAGGGACTGCTCGTCGAGCGTGCCGAAGCCCTCGTCGATGAACAGGGTGTCCAGCGGCATGCCGCCGGCCTCGTCGGTGACCACGTCGGCCAGGCCCAGGGCCAGGGCGAGGGAGGCGAAGAAGCTCTCGCCCCCGGAGAGCGTCGCGGTGTCCCGCTCGGTGCCCGTCCAGGCGTCGACCACCCGCAGGGCCAGGCCCGAGCGCTTGTTGCCGGTGCCCCGGTCGTCGCTGTGCACCAGGGTGTAGCGGCCGCCGGACATCCGGACCAGCCGGTCGCTGGCCGCCGCCGCGACCTGCTCCAGCCGGGCCGCCAGGACGTAGGACTCCAGGCGCATCCGGAGCCGGTTCTCGGTGGAGGTGCCGGCGGCCAGCGCCGCGAGCCGGTTGATCCGCCCGTACCGGGCCAGCGCCGGGGCCAGCTCGTCCGCGAGGTCGGCCAGTTGCCGACCGATCGAGGCCAGTGCCGCGCACCGTTCGTCGGCCGCCGAGCGGTCGGCGTGGGCCCGGCCCAGCCGGTCGGTGGCGGCGCCGAGCGCGGCCGCGGCGGCGGGCAGGTCGACCGGCGGACGGGCCGCGGCCTCGGCCAGATCGGGCAGCGCGAGTTCGTGCCGGACGGCGGCGGACTCCGTCCGGTGCCGCTCCAGTCGGGCTGCCAGCCGCTCGCGCTCCGCGCGGGGGAGCAGCACGGCCAGGGCCTCCTCGGGGCTCGGGAAGCCCGCTGCGGCGGCGGCCTCGGCGAGCTCGCCCTCGGCGTCCCCGAGCCGGGCCAGCGCCTGCGCGCAGGCGCGCGAGGCCTCGGCCGCGGCGGCGACCCGCTCGACCAGCCGCTCCAGCGCGGCCGCCCGCGCGGCGACGGAGGCCGCCTCGCCCCGGGCCGCGGTCACCCGTGCGGCGAGCTCGCGCTGTTCGTGCCGGAGCGCCTGGAGCCGGTCGGTGCGGACGGCGGCGCGCTCCCGGGCCTCGCGCAGCTCGGCGAGCCGGCGGTCCCGGTCGGCCGACAAACGGGCGATCTCCTGCTCGACCCGGCCGAGCGCCTCCGCCGAGTGCAGTGCCTCGCGGTGCTCGCGGTCCAGCTCGGCGAGGGCCTGCGCGAGCGCGTCGGAGCCCTCCGGCCCGGCTGCGCCGGTGGCGGTGGCCTCGCGGACCCGCAGCGCGGTGAGGGCCTGGTCCGCTGCCGTCCAGGCCTGTTCGGCGGCGGCCTGGGCCCGGCGGGCACGCTCCTCGTCGTCGGCGCCGACCCGGCCGTCGGCGGTCTCGGCGGGCGCCGGGTGTTCGGGTGAGCCGCAGACCCGGCACGCTTCGCCCGTGCGCAGTTGCTCGGCCAGCTCGGCGGCCATGCCAGCCAGCCGCCGCTCGCGCAGGCCGAGGCCGTACTCGCGGGCGTCCAGCGCGGCGGTGCGCAGGGCGGCAGCGCGCGGCTCGGCGGCGGCGATCTCGGCCCGCAGGCCGTCGCGCTCCCGGGCGGCGTCCAGGCGGGTGCTCAACTCGGCACGTCGGCCGTCTAGTTGCTCGACCAGCGCGCCCGCCGCCCGGGCCCGGTCCTGCTGCTCCTGGAGGCCGCCGAGCCGCGCGTCGTACTCGGCCAGCCAGTCCTCGGCCTCCTCGGCGAGCTCGTCGGCCCGCCGGCGCTCCTCGTCCAGGCTCCGCTGCTCGCGGGCGAGTTCGGCGCAGCGCCGCTCCTCCGCCCCGGCGGCCTCCAGCCGGACCAGCCCGGCCCGCAGTTCGCGTTCGGCCTCGGCCAGCTCGGCGGTCCCCGCTTCGGCGAGCGCCGGGCCCCCGGCGGCAGCGCTGCCCGCGCCGCCGTCGCCGGCCAGCACCTCGCGGTGCCGTCGCTCGGCCTCCCGGGCCCGCCGGTGCGCCTCGGTCGCGCCCTCGTGCAGCCGCAGCGCGGACTCCACCCCGACGGCCGCCTGCGCCGCCGCCAGCCGCCGGCCGTCCCGGGCCGCCTCGGGCTCGAACGCGGCCAGCCGGTCGGCCTGGAGCAGCGCCTGCCGGTGGCGGCGCTGCCGCCCGGCCAGCTCCTCGGCGGCCGCGCGCTCGCCCTGGGCGGCGCGTTGCGCCTCCTCGGCGCCTGCCAGCGCGGCCCCGGCGACGGTGCGCTGTTCGGCTGCGCCGCTGCGCAGGATCGCCGCCCAGCCGAGCACCCCGGCGGTCAGGTCGGCGGCGTCCTCCTCGGCCGGCACCCAGCCCTCGGCGGGCTCGGCGCCCGGGCCGGCCGCCTGCTCGGCCTTGCTGGCGAGATCCCGCAGACGGCGACGGCCGGCCTGGACGGCGGCCTCCTGAACGCGCCGCTGCTCCGCGAGCCACCCCTCGACGTGCTGGAACCGCTCGGTGTCGAACAGCCGCCGCAGCAGCTTGCCGCGCTCCTCCGAGTCGCCCTTGAGGAAGCGGGCGAAGTCGCCCTGCGGCAGCAGCACCACCTGGCAGAACTGCTCCCGGTTCATGCCGATCAGCCGGTGGATCTCCTCCCCGGCCTCCTGGTGCGACTTGCTCACCGCCCGCCAGCCGGGCGTGCCGTCCCCCGCGTCGGCGGCCCACTCGCGCAGCAGGGTCTGCGGCCGCTCGACGGTGGTGCCGGTGCCGACCTTCTTCGGCCGCCGCTGCTCCGGCAGCCGGGTGATCTGCAGCCGCCGCCCGCCGAGCGTCAGCTCCAGCCGGACCTCGGTCAGCCTGCGCGCCTCGGCGTGGTCGCTGCGCAGCCGGTTGGCCCGCCGGGTGCCGGGGACGTCGCCGTAGAGGGCGAAGCAGACCGCGTCCAGCACGCTGCTCTTGCCCGCGCCGGTGGCGCCGCGCAGCAGGAACAGGCCGCCGGCGGCGAGCGCGTCGAAGTCGACGCTCTCGCTGCCCGCGAACGGGCCGAACGCGCTGACGGTGAGCCGGTGCAGCCTCATCGGGGCAGGTCCGCCTTCCGGTCGGTGGTCTCCCGGACGCTCTCGAACCCGGCGCGCAGCCAGCCCAGCTCGTCCGGCTCCGGCTCGGCACCCGGGCGTACGTGCCGCAGGAAGCCCTCCGCGATCTCCAGGTCGGCCCGGCCGCTGACCCGGGCCGCGTACGACCGGGAGGGCTCGGCCTCGCTCTCCTCGGGGTCGAAGAGCAGTTGGAGGGTGTGCGGGAAGCGGCGGCGCAGCTTCTCCATCGGCTCGCTCGGGCGGGCCGCGTCGGTGAGCGTCGCCTGCACCCAGGCCTGCTCGTACGGCGCGTACCCGTCCTTGGTGAGCAGCGCGTCGAGGCTGTCGCGCAGCGTGGCGAGCGGGCGCGGGCGCGGGCAGTCGACGCGCTCGGCGGCGACCGAGCCGTCGGCCGCGAGGTCGACCAGCCACATGGTCTTGCGCTGGTCCACCTCGGAGAAGGAGTAGGCGAGCGGCGAGCCGCTGTAGCGCAGGTGCGGGGCCAGGGTCTGGCAGCCGTGCAGGTGGCCGAGCGCGGCGTAGTGCACGCCGTCGAAGACGGAGGCGGGCACCGAGGCGACGCCGCCGACCGCGATGTCCCGCTCGCTGTCGCTCGCCGTGCCGCCGGTGACGAAGGCGTGCGCCAGCACCACCGCGCGGGTGCCGGCCGGGCGGGCCGCGAGATCGGCCCGGACCAGGTCCATCGCCGCGCCGAGCACCGCCGCGTGCCCGCCGCGCTCCAGCCCGAACCGCTCGCGCACCAGCGTCGGCTCCAGGTACGGCAGCCCGTACACCGCCACCGGCCCGTGCTCGTCCGCCAGCAGCACCGGGGCGGCGCACTCGCCCGGGTCGGTGCGCAGGTGGATGCCGGCCCGGCCGATCAGCCCGGCGCCGACGCCGAGGCGGCGGGCCGAGTCGTGGTTGCCGCTGATGAACACCGTCGGCACGCCCAGCCCGGCCAGCCGGTGCAGCACGTCGTCGAACAGGGCGACCGCGTCCAGGCCCGGCAGCGCCCGGTCGTACACGTCCCCGGCGACGAGCACGGCGTCCACGCGCTCGGCCCGGACCACGTCCACCAGGTGGTCCAGGAAGGCGCGCTGGGCGTCGTGCAGGCTCTCCCGGTGGAAGGAACGGCCCAGATGCCAGTCGGAGGTATGCAGCAGTCGCACTACAGCGCCCCTACCTGCATGTTTGCCACTTCCATGTCCTCCGAGTCAGCACCGAGTCAGCACCGGTCACGCGGCCGGCGCCTGGTCAGTACCGAGTATCACAGGACCCACCGACAGAGCCCCGTCCATCACAGCCCTCAGCCTCTCACCCGCATCAGGGGACAGGCGGCCGCAGACGTCGGCGGTGATCCGGATCGTGGATCCCAAGGAAAATGGGTCGGGCCCCGCCTTCTCGGGTGGGGCCCGCTTTCCTTGTTTCACGAGGCCCCCGAGATTCGCCGCACAACTGGCGTTGATCGAATGTCTACTGGCCGCTGGTCCACTGTGAGAACTGACCCCTTCGAGTCCTTGGACAACCATAGTGATCAAGCGTGTAGTAGTTGGCGTAGCGGCAACTGCGCTGTTCAGCCTCGGTGCCGGTGTGGCGCTTGCCCAGACGGGTGCGGAAAGCACGGCAGTCGTCACGGCTTTCCCTGCGACGGGTGCGGCCGTTCCGGTCGGCACCGAGGAGGCCCACGCTCAGGCCTCCGTGCCCGGACGGACCGGCGAGGCCAGCACCGCCAACTGGCACTGGGTCAACGGCGGAGCACGCAACACCGTTGTGACTCCGGCGGGCTGGAACGGCAAGCGCTTCGAGGAATGATATTTCGGGATTGCCCGCTGGTGCCCTGCACCGGCGGGCATTCGCCGTTGTACGGCGCACCCGTTCACAGCTGGATCGTCGTCCAGAAGTGGTCCATCCAACTCGCTGCTTTTGCGGCCAGATCTACTGGTGCGCCAAAAGCTGCCGCCCATTGGGCTGTGTCTCCATGCGGCAGTCGCATGGTTCCCGACCCTGACGTCCGGTACTGACAATCCCGTCCGGATCGGGAGGCCCGGGGTCCTGGGACGCGCGTGTTCGATTACTCGGGGTGGATTGTCAGTGGCTCTGTGTATGTTCCTCGACGTCGGCGGTTCCGGGGTCGGAGCGGTCGGCGGTGTCCGGTGCTGGGCTAGTCGGTGGGAGGAACCGTGCGGGTGTGGTCGTTGGGTCGTGAGGGCTCCGAGGTTGCGGAGCGTTGTGCGGGGCGTTGTGGGGGCTGCCGGGGTTCCGTGGCCGTCGATGTCTTCGGGCGGTCGCGGGTCCGCCGGCGGGTGCTGCTGCGCGCCGGGCGGCGGGCCGGGGCGGACGGTGGGCCGGGTGCTCCCGGCGGGGCCCGGCCGTCCGGTGGTGACCGGCCGCCGGGAGGGCGTGCGGGCGGGGCCGGTGCGCGGGGGCGCCGTGGCGGGCGGGCCCGGGGTGCTCCGCCGCCGCAGCCGGTGGCGGTCGCGGTGGCGGCGGCTGCGTCCGACTTCGCCGGCCTCGCGCGGTACGGGTTGTTCGGCCGGCTCGCCCACCAGGAGTACCTGCGGCGCTCGGAGGAGCAGCTGAGGGTCCTGCACGCGCAGGGCCTGGAGGTGCACCTGCGGGTCCTGGAGGCGGGTGACTACGAGGACTACTGCACGGCGCTCGGCCTCGACCCCCGGACGCCCGCCGCCCGGGTCGCGTACGCGGGCGATCCGGAGCTGGCCGGGGAGCCCTTCGTCTACGCGGGGGAGCGGCTGGCCGAACTGCTCCCGGTCCTGCTGGACGACCACCGGGCGCGGGTGCGGATGTCCGTCGCGGGCGTGGCCCTGCTGGAGGCGGTCGGCGACGACCCGGACGGGCAGCGGCGGCTGGCGGCGGTGATGGGGTACGTGACGTCGGCCTACCTCGCTCTGGCCGAGGGCGCGGGGGAGGGCTGCCACCTGCTGACGCTGCGCTGCCACGGCCCGGAGGACGGCGAGCAGCTCAGCTCGGCGGTGGAGGTCTGCGTGGAGGCGGGCGGCCTCCACCCCGCCGGGCGGGACACCGAGGCGTTCTGCGTGACGCTGGCGGCGGGGGTCGCCGGCGGCGGGGCGGGGGCGTTGCTGCTGCACGGCGATCCGGGCGTCCCGGCGCCCGGGGCCTCGGCCTCGGACGGGCCGTGGGTGCGCGGTTGGGCGCTGGCCGGCGGGCGGTTGCGGCCGATGACGGTGCACGAGGTGTTCGACGAGCTGGCCGACGACGCCGCGCGCGGGCTGCCGTTCCCGCCCGGGGTGGTCCCGCGCCCGGGCTTCCCGCTGCCGGGCTTCCCGGAGCCCGCTTCCCCGTCGGAGGAGGGGGGTGGGCCGCTGGGGTGATCAGGGGGTTTCCACCCCTGCCATCCACCATGCGGCGCTGGGGACTGTTCATCGACCGCCTGTTCGGGGAAGATTCGGAGAAGATCAACAGCAGGAGCGTGCGGTGCCCCACGCCGCCGCTCCGGCCGCTCCGCTCCGTACCGTGCTCCGCAGGTCCGTCCCGCGCACTGCCGGTCCGGCGAGCCCGACAGCGAGAGGGGGACGCATGAGCCGGATCGAGTACAGCGCGGAGATCGCCGAGCTGCTCGGCAGGGTGCGCCGGCGTCCCACGGCGGGGTGGCCGTGGCGGCCGGGCGAGCAGGTGCCCGAGGGGCTGCCGGTGAAGCAGTCCTGGGGGTGGCTGTTCGCTCCGGACGGGCGGGTGCTGACCCTGGTCAACCCCAGGGACGGGATCTGCTCGCTCCCCGGCGGCTCGCTGGAACCGGAGGACGCCGGGGATCCGGCCTCCGCGCTGGCCCGGGAGGCGGCCGAGGAGGCCCAGGCCGTGATCGGCCGACCGTACTACCTCGGTTACCTCTACGACCGGGTCGGCTCGGCCAACGGCGGGCACGAGTGTGCGCGGGTCCGGATGGCGGCGGCGCTGCGCGCGGTCGGCCCGAGCGCGGCCGACCCGGCCTCCGGCCGGCACTACCGGCGGCTGCTGGTCGCGCCCGGACTCGCCGTCGAACTGCTCGGCTGGGGCGCGCCCGGGCTGCGCCAGGCCCGGGTGGCGGTCTCCACCGCCGCCCGTCGGCTCGGCGTGCCGGTCGCCGCGAACGAGGCGATCGAGGAGCTGCCGGTGGAGGGCTGCGTGGTCTTCCCCGGCGCCGTCTACCCGGATGCCGCGTGTCCGGACGCCGGTTACCCGGAGGCCGTCCGCCCGGATGCGGTGTGCCCGAGCGAGTCTCACCCGGGCCTCGCGTAGCCGGAGGAGGGGTTGCCGGGTGACGGTGCCGTCCGCGTGATCCACGGTCAGGGCTTCGAGCTGGAGCCCGCGTGCGCCGGAGCCCGCGCGCGCTGACGCCCTTGCGTGAGAAGTCGGTTCGCGCGGAGTCGGGTCGTGTCGTGCCGGTTCGTGGCGGTTCGTGCCGCGCTGTGCCGTGGCGAGCCCCGGCGCGACGCGACGCGTCGTACGGCGGGGTGGCCTGGCGATGGCCGTGTCGTAACGGTGTCCTGGCCGCGCCCTGACTACCAACTGACCACTCGCTGACTTTTTCACCGACCACTGTCTACGCGCGATGACCGACGTCGGTCGGCGTACACCGGCGCTGACCAGCGCCAACTCACGCCCTGTGGCCGATGGTTCACTTCTGCGTTGTCGGACTGCCCGTCAATGTCCTTGGCATGACCGCTTCCCGGTTCACCTACTGCCTGGTATCACTTCTGTGACCCGTACCACACCAGGAGGTGCCATGCTCCGTCCAGCGCGCGCCATGTCCGTTGCCGCGATAGCGGCTCTGCTCACTCTGACCACGTTGTTCACCGCTTCATCCGCGAATGCGGCGAGCGTCAACTACGTCGCCCTCGGGGACTCCTACTCCGCCGGTGTCGGTGCCGGCAGCTACCTGAGCGACAGCGGCAACTGCAAGCGAAGCACCAACGCCTACCCGTACCTGTGGAAGAACGCGCACTCGCCGTCGTCCTTCTCGTTCGTCGCGTGTTCCGGCGCCAGAACCGGAGACGTCCTCAGCAACCAGATCTCCGCGCTGAGCTCCAGCACCACGCTGGTCAGCCTGTCGGTCGGCGGCAACGACGCCGGCTTCGCCGACACCATGAAGACCTGCGTGCTGGAGTCGGACAGCACCTGCCTCAGCGCCGTCAGCGCGGCCCAGAACTACGCCCGCAACACCCTGCCCGCCCAGCTGGACAAGGTGTACTCGACGATCCACACCAAGGCGCCGAACGCCCACGTGGTGGTGCTGGGCTACCCGCACCTCTACAAGATCGGCGGCAGCTGCATCCTCGGCATCAGTGACACCAAGCGCGCCGCGATCAACGGCGCCGCCGACACGCTGGACGAGGTCATCGCCAAGCGGGTCGCCAACGCCGGCTTCAGCTTCGGCGACGTGCGCAGCATCTTCACCGAGCACGAGATCTGCGGCTCGCAGACCACCTGGCTGAACAGCGCCACCCTGCCGGTCGACGAGAGCTACCACCCGAAGGCCGCCGGCCAGTCCGGTGGCTACCTCCCGGTCTTCACCCAGTCGTAACGGCTTCGCGCCGGTAGGCCGTCGCATCGGCAGGCCCGTCACATAGGTGGGACCGTCGCTCCAGGGCGCCCGCCGAACCCGGCACGCGGGCCGTCGGCCCCTCTCCCCGAGCGTGGGGAGAGGGGCCGACGGCATTCGTGCGTCTCAGTCCCGGGCCGGACCGGGCCGGAGCGGCGGGAACGGGATCCCGGCGAGCGTCGGGAGCAGTTCCGCTTCCTCGTAGTCGAGGTGTGCCTCCAGCTCGGCCGACATCCGGTCCAACTCGGCCCGGAGCCGGTCCGGTTCGGTGACCTCGATCCCGGCCAGCAGTGCCACCAGCTCCTCCTTGATCCGCCCGATCACCAGGTGCTGTTCGCCCAGCTGTTCCAGCACCCCGGCCAGCTCCGGGTGGTTGCGCGCGAGCGCGGGGAAGATCGCGGCGTCCTCGCCGGTGTGGTGGTGCGTCAGCCCCTCGCAGAAGGCGAGGCAGTGCTGGCGCAGTTGGAGTCCGAGGCCGGCCGGGCGGCCCACGACGTGCGAGTGCGCCTCCTCCCGGACGTGGCGCAGCTGCGCACGCAGCCAGGTGTGGGCCTCCAACAGCTTGTCGGCGAGGCTGCGCACCTCGCGCGCGGGTGTCTCGGGCCGTTCCAGGACGACCACCGGCAGTTCCCGGTCGGTGTTCGCCTGGTAGTCGCCGTACCCGGGTGCCTGCCGGACGACGGCCGCGAACAGTCGTTCCCGGCGGGCGCCTTCGGCGGGTACGGCGATCACGTCGAACGCCTCGGAGCCGAGTTCGACCCGGACCACCGGTCGGGCGAGCAGGTTGCGGTACCACTGCGGGTGGTCCGGCGCCCCGGCGGCGGAGGCGACGACCAGGAGCAGTCCCTCGGCCCGGACGTACCCGAGCGGCACGGTGTGCGGCTTGCCCGACCTGGCCCCGGCGGTGGTGAGCAGCAGCAGGTCGCCGCCCTCGAACGGGCCGCCGACCCGCCCGCCGTCGGCCCGGAACTCCTCGATGACGCTCTGGTTGAACTGGTTGACATGGTTCGTGGACATGGACATAGGTGTGGGTGAAGTCTCCTGCAGGGGTTGGGAGTCACGGCCACACGCGGTGCACGGGCGCGCACGCGGACACCACGGTGACCGCCTACGTCAGATCAGGGCAGCGGAGAAAGTGCTCATCGCGCATCGTCCCTCGGATAAAGGTGCTCGCTCGGCTGCCGGCCGGCCCACTACTCTGTGGCCGGCGCCGCGCTGCACGCCCCCATTAGAGCCACGCGCGGACGCCCTGTCAACGAGCAAGATCGCCGCCGAAAGATCGCCGACGCGGGATCGCCGATGAAGGGAAGTGAACGCCGTCGTGGAGCGCATCGTCGACCTCGACCACGCTGCCGAGCGGATCGCCGCCCGGGCCGTACGCTGGCGGGCCGCCGGTCTGACGGTCGGCGCGCTCACCTGGCGCGACGCCCTGGCCCCGTGGCCGCAGCCGCTGGAGACGGACCGCGCCCGCGTCACGGACCCGGACTCCGTCGGCGTCCAGGTCGTGGACCCGCTGTCCGGTGGCGAACTGCACGTGGTGCTGTTCCGTGGCGGCTGGGCCGATGTCGAGTACCTCGCCGCCGGCTGGGAGGAGCAGGACGACGCCGAGGGCGGCGTGATCCCGGCCAACGATTTCACCGGCGCCGCCGACTTCGACGAGCGCCTGCGCGGCTGGATGGCGCACGTCTTCGGCTGAGCCCGGCCGCCGGTGGACGGGAGCCCCGCGAGTGGGTGCCCCCGTCGGCGGGCTCCCTGGGGAGCCCGCCAGCGGCGACGCGTCAGCGCAGGTAGTCGACCAGGCCGGCCGGCTTGAGCCCGGCCGCGTCGGCAGCGGCGAGGGCGCGCTGGAGATCGGAGGCGAGGGTGTCGGTCCAGTGCATCAGGACGACGTCGCCCGGCTGCAGCAGGCCCGGGTGCCAGATGTTGGACGCGCCCCAGCTGAAGTCCGCGTCGGCGGTGAGCACGGTGCGGATGCCGCAGTTGGCGGCGGCCTGAAGGGTGTCGGCGTTCCAGGCGAAGTACGGCGGGCGGAAGGCCACCGGTGTGGTGCCGAACTGGCGGGTCAGGGCGTCGCGGGCGTCGCAGATCTCGATCTGCTGCTGCTCCAGCGGCAGTTTGCTGAGGTCGGAGTGGGAGACGCTGTGGTCCTGGATGGAGGAGCCGGGTACGGCCGTGACGCGCCGGAAGAAGTCGGGGTCGGTGCCGGCCGGCATCGGCAGCGGGAATGCGGTGATCGGCAGCCGGTGGTCGGCGATGACTTTCTCCGCCTCGGGGGTGCGCTGCCAGCCGTCGTCGACGGTGAAGAAGACGACCTTGTCGCTGGTGGGCACGGATCCGGCGGCTACGGCCGGGGCGGGTGCGGGGCCGTCCACCCGGACGTCGTCGACCGAGAACGGGCCCTGCTGGTACCAGCCGTGGACGTAGAGCCGGACGCTGTGCGCGTTCGGGCCGGTGGTGAACCGGGTGGTGAGCTGCTGCCAGCCGCCGCCGGTGGTCTCGGTCCAGGCCGGGGCGACGTCCCTGCCGGTGCCGGTGGCTCCCAGGTAGACGAAGGCGCCGCGGACCCAGGCCGAGGCGGTGTAGGCGGTGTTGGGCTGGACGGCCACGGTCTGCGCGCACTCGCCGGTGGAGTCGGCGGTGGCCGGCGTGACGGTGAGCGCGGAGGCGCCGGAGTGCGCGGTGGTGGTGGTGACGGCGGCTTCGGCCGGGCCGCCGGTGCAGTTCCAGCCGGGGACGGCGCCCCAGGCGGAGAGGTCGGGGGCGGGCAGTTCGAAGCCGGGGTTGATGGCCAGGTTGACGGTCGGGCCGCTCGGGGTGTTCGGACCGCTCGGGGCGCTCGGCGCGGGCCCGGGGGTGGCGGAGGCCGCCGGGGCGGCGAAGGCGGTGAGCAGCGCGACGGAGGCGGCCAGCGCGGACAGGCGCGTGGACAGGCGCGCAGACGGGCGCGCAGACGGGCGCGTGGACATCGACACGAGAGGACTCCTGCGTGTGGGGGACACGCCCGTGGGGAGGGCGTGGCGGAATCGGAACCCTGGAACCGGAACCCTGGAACCGGGCCCGTGGGGCGGGCCTCTGGAACCGGGCTCGCGGGACCTGGGTGCTCCCGGAGGGGCGGGAGCGGATGGTGCGCCGCACTCGGACCGAGGAGAAACAATGGACTGGACCAATCAGCCCGTCAAGGGAACGGCCGGTGAACCGAAGCCCACCGCACCTGCCACAAAAGGGACGAGACGATGCGTCAGGGGACGTACAACTCCGCGATGTCATCGGCGTAGTACTCGGCGATCGCCGCCCGGCGCAGCTTCAGGGAGGGTGTCAGCAGCCCCTGGTCCTGGCTGAACTCGCGGGGCAGCAGCCGGAACGCGCGGATCGACTCGGCCCGCGACACCGCCGTGTTCGCCGCCGCCACCGCGCGCTGGACCTCGGTGTGCAGCTGCTCGTCCGCGAGCACCGCCCACGGGTCCAGCTGCTCCAGCCCGTGCGTCTTCAACCAGTGTGCCAGCGCCGCCGGGTCGAGCGTGATCAGCGCGGCCACGTACGGGCGGTCGTCGCCCACCACCAGGCACTGGGAGACCAGTGGGTGCGCGGCCACCCGCTCCTCCAGCGCCGACGGGGCCAGGTTCTTGCCGCTGCTGGTGACGATCAGGTCCTTCTTGCGGCCGGTGATGGTCAGGTAGCCGTCCTCGTCCAGCCGGCCCAGGTCGCCCGTCCCGAACCAGCCGTCGATCAGGGACTCCGCCGTGCACTGCGGGTGGTTGAGGTAGCCGCCGAAGACCGAGCCGCCGCGCACCCAGACCTCGCCGTCGTCGGCGAGGGCCACCGACGAGCCCGGCAGCGGGTGCCCGACCGTGCCCAGCTTCTGCCGCCCGATCGGGTTGGCCGTGATCGCGGCGGACGTCTCGGTCAGCCCGTAGCCCTCGTACAGGTGCAGGCCGGCGCCGGTGAAGAAGAGGCCGAGTTCACGGCGCAGCGCGGAGCCGCCGCACATCACGCTGCGCACCCGGCCGCCGAGTACGGCCCGCAGCCGCTGGTAGACGGTCCGCTCGTAGGCGAGGTGGCGCAGCCGCAGCTTGGGGCTGGGCCCGGGCCCGCGCCCGAACGCCTTCTGCTCCCGGGCGGCGGCCCAGTCGACGGCCACCTGCCGGGCCTGTTCGAAGAGTTCGCCGCGCCCGGCGTCCTCGGCGGCCCGCCGGGCCTGCTGGAAGATCTTCTCGAAGACGTACGGGACGACGTGCAGGAAGGTCGGCCGGAAGGACTCCATCGCGGGCAGCAGGGCGTCGGTGGAGACCTCGGGGACGTGCCCGATCCGGAAGCCGCCGCGGATCGCCGCGACCTGCACGGCCCGTCCGTAGACGTGTGCCAGCGGCAGGAACAGCAGGGTGGACGGCTGTCCGCCGCCGGTGTCGTGGAAGGCCTCCCGCCAGCCGCCGAGCAGCGCGTCGGCCTCGGCGGCCAGGTTGGCGTGGGTGATCAGGCAGCCCTTGGGGCGGCCGGTGGTGCCCGAGGTGTAGACGACCGTGGCGACGTTCCCGGCCGTGACGCCGAGCCGCTGGCGGTGGACGAGCGAGTCGGGCACGTCACGGCCGTCCTCGGTGATCGCGGCGACGCAGTCGCGGTCCAGCTGCCAGATGCCGGTGAGGTCGGGCAGCGCGTCGCAGACCGCGCCGACCGTCATCGCGGCGTCCTCGTCCTCGACCAGGCAGGCCACGGCCTGGGTCTCGGCGAGGATCCAGCGCACCTGCTCGGCCGCCGCCGTGGGGTAGACCGGGACGGTGATCGCGCCGATCGACCAGAGCGCGTAGTCGAACAGCGTCCACTCGTAGCGGGTGCGGGACATCAGGGCGACCCGGTCGCCGTAGCGCACGCCCCGGGTGAGCAGGCCCTTGGCGAGGGCGAGCACCTCGTCGCGGAACTCCCGCGCGGTGACGCCCCGCCACTCGTCCCGCCACTCGTCCCGGTGCCCGAACCGGTGCCCGTCCCGGTGCTCGGCGGGGTCGGCGGGGCCCGGCGGGCCGACGCGGCGGGCCAGCTGCACCAGGTCCGGTGTGCGTTCGGCGGTGTCGTACAGCGAGTCGGCGAGTCCACCGGTGGCCTCGGGCCCGGCCACGGCGGGGGTGGTGAACTCGCGCACATTCCCCCCGTTGGCGTCTCGCGGCGGCACTGCCCGCGCCGGTGCCGGAACCGGTGTCGGCGCCGGAGGCCGTGGCGGCGGTGCCGGGCCGCGCAGGTGGAGCGAAACTATCGGATCGGCCTGTCACTGCCCAGGGTTGTGACCGTGACGCGACGAGATCGGCACCGGTCCCTGCGGAAGGTGTCGCCGCCGAGGAGGAACCGCGTGCGTTCGGTGACCGGGCAAACCGGGCGGCGGTGGATGATCCGGACGCGAGCCCGCAGTGACCGGGAGTCGATCCTGACGTGTGCGGGGCAAGCCGGGGAAGTGGACTGGTACGACCCTCGAACGAGTGGTCAGGGCGTAGTAGGCTCTCGCAGACCTGCGACCGGGGGCCTCCCGGCCAGGCCCGATCCGACGACGCACCATCCACGCCGACCAGCCCCGAAGCCGATTCCCGAAGCCCGCACCCGAACTCTTTCCGAAGCCCTTTCCCAAGCCTTTTCCGGCCGAGCCCCGCGGCTCCTCCGAACCGCTCCCCGTCCGCGCCTGGCACTTCCCGACCGAGGACTCCATGCGTCTGCGCAGCAGCTCGATCCGCGCGAAGATCATCGCGCTGCTCCTGGTGCCCATCGTCGCACTCACCGCGCTGTGGGTGTACGCGACCTTCGCCACCACCGGAGACGTCTGGGGCCAGCTGGAGATCAGCCGTACGTACAAGGAGTTCGGGACCCCGGTCGACCGGTACGCCGACGATCTGCAGAACGAGCGCCGCGCGGCCGTCCAGCGACTGGCCGTCCCGAACTCGCAGGTCGCCACGGACGCCTACGAACACGCCAAGGCCGCCACCGACCGCAGCCTCGACGTCCTGCGGCAGAAGAAGGACCACGCGGGCGGCAAGCTCTCCAGCTCCCAGCGCGGCCGCTTCCTGCAGATCATCGCCGCCGCCGACCAGATCGGACCGCTGCGCGCGCAGGTCGGCCGCTCCGCGCTCAACTGGGAGTTCGCGCTGGGGCAGTACAGCGACCTGGTCAAGCCGGTGTTCGGCTTCCGGTCCGCCTACGTCGCCCGGCAGACCGGCCAACTCCCGCGGCAGGGGACCATCCTGATCGAGCTGGTGCGCGCCCGCGAGTACCTCGCGCAGGAGGACGCGGCGATGGAGGGCCTGCGCGGTGGCGCGGCCAAGCCCACCGCCGAGCAGTACCAGGTCGCCCTGGACGCCCTGCACAACCAGCAGGCCCTGTTCACCGTCTACATCGCCGAACTCGAACCCGCGGACCAGTCCGACTACATCGCCCTGCGCGGCGGCGAGGCCTGGGCCGCGCTGGCCCGCGCCGAAGCGGACTTCGTCGGCGCCGGCGGCCCCGAGCGGGTCGCCCAGGCGATCAACGGCGACTCCTGGCGGGAGACCGCCGACCGGGCGCTCGGCGACCTCACCTCGATCAACACCCGGATCGCCAACGGGATCGGCGAGCGCGAACGGTCCGCCGCGATCGGGCTGCTCTGGCGCGGCGGCATCGCCGGTGCGATCGGCCTGGTCGCGGTCGTCCTGTCGGTGCTGATCTCCTTCCGGATCGGGCGCGGCCTCGCCCGCGAACTGATCGGACTGCGCAACGCGGCCAACGAACTGGCCGGCGCCCGGCTGCCCTCCGTCATGCTGCGGCTGCGCCGCGGCGAGGCGGTGGACGTCGCGGCCGAGGCACCCGAACTGCGCTTCGGGGCAGCCGAGATAGGCCAGGTCGGCCAGGCCTTCAACGCCGTCCAGCGGGCCGCCGTCGAGGCCGCCGTCGAACAGGCCGAACTGCGGCGCGGCGTCTCGGCGGTGTTCGTCAACCTCGCCCGGCGTAGCCAGGTGCTGCTGCACCGCCAGCTCACCCTGCTCGACACCATGGAGCGCCGCACCGAGAACCCGACCGAGCTGGCCGACCTCTTCAAGGTCGACCACCTCACCACGCGCATGCGGCGGCACGCCGAGGGCCTGATCATCCTCGCCGGCGGCTCGCCCGGGCGCGCCTGGCGCAAGCCCGTCCGGATGGTGGACGTGGTCCGCGCGGCGGTCGGCGAGGTCGAGGACTACGCCCGGGTGATCGTCCGGCCGTTCCCCGGCACCGGCCTGCTCGGCAGCGCCGTCGCGGACGTCACCCACCTGATCGCCGAACTCGTCGAGAACGCCGCGGTGTTCTCCCCGCCGACCACCCAAGTCACCGTCCAGGGTGAGGTGGTGGCGCACGGATTCGCGCTGGAGATCGACGACCGCGGGCTCGGGCTGAGCGATCAACTCCTCGCCGAAACCAACGAACGCCTCGCCGTGGAGCAGGAGTTCGACCTCGCCGACACCGACCGGCTGGGCCTGTTCGTGGTCAGCCGGCTGGCCCGGCGGCACGGCATCCGGGTCCACCTGCGCCCGTCCCCGTACGGCGGGACGACGGCGGTCGTGCTGATCCCGCGCGAACTGCTCGCCGAGGCGCCGGACGGCCTGCCCGAACCGCCGCCCACCGGACAGCGCTCCGCCCCGGTCCGGCGTGGACAGCGCGACCTGGTCGCCGTGCCCGCGCTCGGCGGTGGCGGTGGCGGTGGCGGTGGCGGTGGCGGTGGTGGCGGCGGCGGTACGGCGGAGGGCGCGGCTCGGGCCGCTGCCGGCTCTGCCGTCGGCGCCGGTGCCGGTGCCGGTGCCGGGTCTGTGGCCGGTTCCGTCGCGGGGGAGGACGAGCGGAACCGGGGCAGCGGCGGTCCACGGCCGTCCACGCCCGAGCCGGCCCGGACACCGGGCGGGCTGCCGCGACGGGCCTCGCGGACCAAGGGCGGGCCGGTGCTGGTGCCCGCGCCGCCCAGGGACGCCGAGGACGGTGCGGGGACGGGGCGCCACCGTCGGGACGAGCCGACCACGGCCGCTCCCGTCGTCGACGGGCCCGCGGACCTGCCGTTGGTCGCAGGCCCGCGGACCGAGGGCGGGCTGCCCCGGCGGGTCCGGCAGGCGAACCTCGCGCCGCAGCTCAAGGAGCAGCTGAAGGAGCGCCTCCGGGAACGGGCCGACAACGGGCCCGAGGACGAGGCCGCCCTCGCCGCCCGACGGGCCCGGGAGGCCCAGGAGGCCGAGCGGGCGCGTGAGCGCTCGCCCGAGGAGGCGCGGGCCACCTTCGCCTCGTTCCAGCGCGGCTTCACCCGAGGGCGCGGCGCCGCCACGCCCAGGTCGGCCCCGTCGAGTGCCCGGCCCGCCGCAGTACCCGCCTGGCAGCCGCCGGACCCCGCCCGGCGGGCGATCAGTCCGGCACCCGCCCCGGCGGCGCTGTCCGCGCCGCCGGACGGTGCGCGGGCACCGCTCGCCCGTCGGGTGCCGGCCGGCTCGCCCGTCCGACGGAACCCGGCAAACCCTGCACCACCGGGAACACCTGCACCATCGACAACACCCGTACCAACAGCACCACCTGCACCACCTGCACCACCTGCACCACCCGCTCCATCGGAAGGAACTGATTCATGACCACTTCGACGCAGCCGTCCGGGGACCTCAACTGGCTCCTGGACGACCTGGTGGGGCGCGTCGCGGCCCTGCGGCACGCCGTGATCCTCTCCAGCGACGGCCTGGCCACCGGAGCCTCCCGCGACCTCGACCGCGAGGACGCCGAGCACCTGGCGGCCGTCGCGGCCGGATTCCACAGCCTGGCCAAGGGCGCCGGCGGGCACTTCAAGGTCGGCGGAGTCCGCCAGACCATGGTGGAACTGGACGAGGCGTTCCTGTTCATCACGGCGGCCGGTGACGGCAGCTGCCTGGCCGTGCTGAGCGAGGCCGAGGCCGACATCGGCCAGATCGCCTACGAGATGGCGCTGCTGGTCAAGCGGGTCGGCGAGCACCTGGCCGCCGAGCCGCGCACCGAAGCCGCGCCGCCGGGGAGATGAGCGGTCCGATGGCGGATCCGAAGGCTGAGGCGGCGGGGCCGTCCGAGTCGTCTGGCTCGGGCGGCTCGGACGTGTCGGCCGGGGCGGTGGTGGAGCAGACGGGCCAGGACGGGGCCGAGTCCGACCTGCTCCACCCGCGTGCCCCTGCCGACGACCGCTGGTTCGACGACGAGGCCGGCCCGGTCGTGCGGCTCTACTCGATGACCCGCGGCCGCACCCGGCCGGTCGAGGACGGCCTGTTCGACCTGATTTCGCTGATCACCGCCGCCGAGCCCGGGCCGAACGCGGGGGCCGTGCCCGCGCACGTCCTCGACCCGGAGCACCAGACCCTCCTCGCCTGGTGCCGCCGCGAGCCGCTGTCCGTCGCCGAACTCGGCTCCTACACCGACCTGCCGGTCAGCGTCGTCCGGGTGCTGCTCGGCGACCTCTACGACGCCGAGCTGATCAGCGTCACCCGACCCGTTCCGCTCGCCGAGCTGCCGGACGAGCGCCTGCTGCGAGACGTGATCAATGGACTCCGTGCGCTCTGACCACGACGGCCGCGCCGCTGCCGGCGGTACCTCTGCCGGCAGTACCCCTGGTGGCGGCACCCCCGGCGGCCACGGCTCCGGCGGTCGCGCCAACGACCCGCGCTGGCGCGGCGGCCCGGCCGTCGCGGTGAAGATCCTCGTCGCGGGCGGCTTCGGCGCGGGCAAGACCACGCTGGTCGGCTCGGTGAGCGAGATCCGGCCGCTGCGCACCGAGGAGGAGCTCAGCGAACTGGGCCGCCCGGTGGACGACACCTCGGGCGTGGAGGCGAAGCGCACCACCACCGTGGCGATGGACTTCGGCCGGATCGACCTGCGGCCCGGACTCGCGCTGTACCTGTTCGGCACACCCGGGCAGGACCGGTTCTGGTTCGTCTGGGACGAGTTGGCCCGCGGCGCGCTCGGCGCACTGGTGCTCGCGGACACCCGGCGGCTGGCCGACTGCTTCCCGTCGGTCGACTTCTTCGAGCAGCGCGGCATCCCGTTCGTGGTCGCGGTGAACTGCTTCGACGGCACCGAGCGGTTCTCCCCGGACGAGGTCCGGGACGCGCTCGACCTCGACCCGGACATTCCCGTGCTGCTGTGTGACGCCCGCCTGCGGGAGGACGGGAAGGAACTCCTGGTCGCGCTCGTCGAGCACGCCGCCGCCCGTCGCCACCGCGGCGCCCCGGCCCGGACCTGACGCCGCCACACCCCGGGTAGAGCGCTGCTGGGACCCGGTCCGACGACACCGCGTCCGGGTCTGATGCCTCCGCGCCCCCGGTCTGACGACACCGCGTCCCTGGTCTGACGCCGCCGCACCCTCGGTCCGGCAGTGCGCCCTCGGTCCGGCACTGCACCCGCACAGAGGCTTCACAGAGCCTTCGAGCCTCCCGACGTCTCATTCGGTTGTCCGCATCCCGGACGTTCGGTGTGCCGAAGGTTGCCTAGACCGGCCCGGCGTGGAAGGCTCTGGGCACGAAAGCCGCCCGGCCATGCCGTCGGGAGGGCCGGAAACGTTCCGTTCACGAAGGCGCGCATCGACGACGACGCGCCGTCGTACAGAGCAAGGGGGAGGGCAGCAGGATGACCGTCGGCCAGCGACACGCCACGACCGATCCCACCCCCGTCACGCCGGTGCTCACCGTCCGCCGCTACATCGACCAGGCACTGATCTGCAGCGCCTGTTGTCGGTGACCGGCCGGCCCCTTCCCGGTACGTCCCTGACGCTCCCGGCCCACCCGGCCGCCGTCTGACGCACCGCCAATCCCGTCGACCAGGCCGTAGCGGACCCGCCTCATCCGGCGTGCCCGCGACCGCCGATCCGGCCCCGCCTCGCGGAGAGACCACCAGTGAACATCGCCTGCACCAGCCCCGCCCCCGGCATCGCCGGCCGTCCCCGCTCGACCGGGGCGGCCTCCGCGATGTGCGTCGGCGGACCGGCCAGGCGGTGGAACGGGCGCGCGAACCGCGCCGGGGACAGCCACCAGGGTCGCCTCGACCTTGAGCCGTTCTGGCCGTCCCGGCAGCCGCACCTGTTCGATCAGACGTGTCCGGGCTCGCCCAGCGCGTCCCGGCCCTCCGCAGGCTGATTCCGGATCAGCCCGGCAGTACGCCCGGTCGACGCGCAGACGACTCCACCCCGTCCGTCACGCGCGAAATGAGCGGCACACCATGTCTTCTTCATCCACGGCCACCCTGCCCCTGCCCTCCGCGACCCCGCACCTGCGCGCGGTCCGCTCCGTCCCGGGCGTCGCCCCGGTCGGCTCCGGCGTCTCCGGCGCGCCGGGCTCCTCCGCCTCCCCGCTCTCGCACGGCTCGCCGGCCGCCGAGCGATGGCCCGGGGGAGCGGTCCGGCCCTCTCACGCGATCCCGTCCCGTCCGGCGGGCGCGGGCGTCGTGCCCCAGCCGGGCGCGGTCCTCCCGGCCGCGCCGGCGGCCCTGCTCGCCGCGCTGCCCGAGGGGGCGACCGTCGTCGCCGCGCTGCCGCAGGGCGCGCTGCCGCAGGGTCTGCTCGCCCAGTACGGCACGCAGTTCGGCGCCGGTACCGGGAATCCGATGGTCGGGTACCTGGTGCTCGTGCCGGCCGACAGCCCGGTGGCGGCGGTGCCCGCCGGCGCGCCCCTCGGCGGGCCCTCGGGTGTACAACACGTCGGTGCGCACGCCGGTGTGCACGTGAGTGTGCCCGCACAGGCCGGTGTTCGCCCGGTCCGACCGGCCGGGCGCGGCATCGCCGTCGACGCCGAGCGGCGCAACGCCTACGTCGACGGGCGGCTGCTCGACCTCACCTACCTGGAGTTCGAGCTGCTCGCCCACCTCACCGAGCACCCGCAGCGGGTGCACACCCGGGATCACCTGGTCTCGGCGGTCTGGGGTTACGGCCACGTCGGCGACGGCCGCACGGTCGACGTGCACGTCGCCCGGCTGCGCCGCAAGCTCGGACCGGGCTACCGGGACACGATCGTGACGGTCCGTCGGGTCGGATACAAGTACACCCCGGCCAGCTGATCGGCCACCGAACTTCCTGCCGCGG
Source organism: Kitasatospora sp. NPDC058243 (assembly GCF_042882025.1). Taxonomy (NCBI): domain Bacteria; kingdom Bacillati; phylum Actinomycetota; class Actinomycetes; order Kitasatosporales; family Streptomycetaceae; genus Kitasatospora; species Kitasatospora sp. NPDC058243. Next base: position 13,645 of record NZ_JBHVWW010000052.1, on the reverse strand, counting down.
CGGGTTGCCCGTGCCATCGCGCAACGGGCATCCCGCTGCGGCATTGTGACGTGTCGTCAGGCGCGCTGATCGGGCGGCAGCAGCAGGACGGCGAGCGCGTCGGCGCAGGTGCGGGCGTGGCCCAGGAACCAGTCCAGGCGGTCGTCGGTCAGGTGTGCCGGGGTCGAGCGGACGGCCAGCGCGAACCGGGCCTGCCCGGTGCCGTCCAGGACGGGCACGGCCGCCGTCCGCACCCCGGCGGCCGACTCGCCGTCGTTGAGCGCGTGCCCGGAGCTCCGGACCTTCGCCAACTCCTCGTCGAGCCGGGCCGGTTCGGTGATCGTCCGGTCGGTGAACGACGGCAGCGGGCCGAGTGCCGACACCGCCGGCTCCCCCGGGCGCGGCCAGGCCAGCAGTACCTTGCCGAGCGCCGTGGAGTGCAGCGGCCGGCGCAGCCCGAGGCCGGTGTCCGGGCGGACGGAGGCCCCCACCAGGATGACCGCGTGCGGACCGCTGCGGATCGCGAGGTCCGCGGTCGCACCGGTGCGTCGGGACAGCCGGTCCAACTCGGGTGCGGCCAGGTGCAGTCCGCGCTGGTGGAAGGTGAGTTGGCCGAGTTCGGCGACCGCCGGGCCGAGCCGGTAGCGCGCGGTCTGCTCGTCCTGCTCCAGGAAGCCGGCGCTGACCAGCGTCCGGGCCAGCCGGTGCGCGGTGGAGACCGAGAGGTCCATCCGGCGGGCCAGGTCGGAGGCGCTCAGGTCGGGGCCGTTGTCGTGGAAGCAGTGCAGCAGCCCCAGCGCACGCTGGACGGCCTGCGCACCGGCCGGCGGGCCCTGGACGGCGGTGGCGGCCTCGGCCATGGCACCTCGCGTTTCGGTTCGGGAATCCGGCTGGATCACCGGGAGGAGTCTCAGCGTAGGGCAGCGAGTGCTGCGGGATTGTGTCGACGACGTTGCAATGGAATGGCGTTGATGAACAAGTGATCCCACCATGTGGCAAAACCTTGCCTCCGGCTCGATCGTCGTGGAACGCTCCTCCCATCGCGCCGGACGCCCGCCGTCCGGCGCACCACCCGCAACCCCGACCCGCAGGAAGGAGCGACGCCGTGACGATCCACCGGTTCCTCGCCTCCTGCGCGTGTTGTCGCTGACGCTCCCCTCGCGTCGCACCGTCCGGCGTTCCCCGCCTCGCGCGACCCACCGCCCCGCCCGACTCGCCACCTCGTGCAACTCCCCGACGCCCCGGGCCCCGTGACCCGCGCGGCGTGCCCAGACCCGCAGCCTTCCGGCGCCCGCCGAACCCGCCCCCTCCGCAGAGGACCACACCCCGTGCCCAGCCCTTCCCCCAGTGCCCCCGACACCCTCTGGTTCACCCGCTGCCCGGTGCCCACCGCCACCGGGATCGCCGCCGACCAGGGTTGGCTCGCCCGCGAGTTCGCCGCCGACGGGATCGCCGTCCGCTCGCTCCAGGACGCCCCGCCGGAGGTGGCCGCCGACCACCACTACACCCACGCGCTCACCGGACTTTTTCGCGAGGGCGGCAACGTCCCGGCGCTGTGGGCCCGTTCGCGCGGCGAACGGACCCGGCTGATCGGCCTCACCTGGATCGAGGAGCGCCAGGTGGTCCTGGTCCGGGCCGGCAGCGGCATCACCGGCCCCGGCGACCTGCGCGGGTTGCGGCTGGCGGTCCCACATCATGACATCGGCATCGACTTCTGGCGGGCGATGGCCCTGGCCGGCTTCCGCGGCGCCCTCGGCCTCGCCGGGCTCACGCTGGACGACGCCGAGCTGGTCGACGTCCCGGGCCTGCCCGGCGGCGGGCAGTGGGCCGGCGAGCTGGCCGCGCTGCGGGACGGTGTGGTGGACGCCGTGTACGTGAAGGGGGCGCTCGCCGTCGAGGCGGCCCGCCGGGTCGGGGCGGAGGTGGCCGTGGAGCTGGACGCGGCGCCGGACCGCCGGGCCCGGGTCAACAACGGGACGCCCCGGCCGGTCACCGTCCACCAGCAACTGCTGGACGAGCAGCCGGAGCTGGTCGCCCGCTTCCTCGCCGTTCTGCTGGAGGCCGCCGACTGGGCGGCCGAGCACCCGGCGGAGGTGGTGCGGATCCTGCGGGCCGAGACCGGCGCGGGCGCCGAAGGCGTGGCCGGGGCGTACGCACCGGGCAGCCACCGCACCCTGCACCTGGACCTCTCGGCGGAGCGCCTGGAGCTGCTGGCGCAGCAGGAACGTTTCCTCGGGGACCGGGGATTCCTCGCCTCCCCGGTCGACATCCCCGGCTGGGCCGACCCGGAACCCCTGCGCGCCGCCCACGAGCTGCTGCGCGAACGGCGCCGCGCCGCGGTGGGCGGCTGAGCGCCGCCCGGCCGCAGGCTGACAGATCACAACTAACAGATTTCAGCAGACAGATTTCAGATAACAGATTTCGAAAGTTGTCACTTGTCAGCTGTCCTTCGTTTGGAGACCCCGTGAAGACCCCCCGCTTCGCCCTCGCCGCCACCGCGCTGCTCGCCTCCACCGCACTGGCCGCCTGCGGCTCGTCCGCCGACGGGGCCAAGGCCTCCGCCGACGGCGGGGCCGGTGGCAAGGCCGACGTGGTGCTCCGCCTGCCCGACCCCGGAAACAACGGCTTCCTCGCCCGCGGCAAGAAGGACGGCTCGCTGGACAAGGCGCTGGCCGCCGTCCACGCCAAGGTCGCCTGGACCGGCAGCGCGGGCCCGTTCGCCCCGGCCGCGCAGGCCCTGTCCGCCGACCAACTGGACGTCGCCCTGGGCTCGATCACCTCGGCCGTCGCCGCGCTCGCCCAGAAGCCCGGCTTCAAGCTGTTCGCCCAGACCGCGCCCGACGGCGTCGGCGAAGGGATCCTGGTGAAGAACGACTCGCCCATCAAGTCCGTCCAGGACCTGGTCGGCCGCAAGGTCGCCGTCTCCCAGGGCGGCACCAGCGAGTACCTGCTGCTCAAGGCGCTGGAGAAGAACGGCATCCCGGTCGACAAGGTCGAGCGGGTCTACCTGCGCGCCGACCAGACGGCCGGTGTCTTCAACTCCGGCCAGGTGGACGCCTGGGCGACCTGGAACACCTTCTCCACGCCCACCATCGCCAACGCCGGGGCGCACTTCCTGGCCAACGGCAAGGAGGTCGGATCCGACAACTACGCCGTCTGGGCCGTCCGCAACGGCTTCGCCGACAAGCACCCCGAGGTGGTCAAGGCCTTCTACACCTACCTGCGCGAGAACGGCCTCAAGGAGAAGGCGGACCCGGCCGCCTACCTCAACGTCTTCACCGACTCCGGCCCGACCGCCGTCACCCCCGCCGAGAAGGACATCGCGGTGAACGTCAGCGGGCAGGGCGCCGCCGCGGAGGCCATCTCCGACGCCGACACCGCCCGCTTCGGCACCGTCGCCCGGTTCTTCGCCGACCAGAAGGTCACCAAGCAACTCGTGGACGTCAAGCCGTACCTGATCGACATCAACAAGCTCGGGGACGGTGCCAAGTGACCACCGCCGCCCCCGAACGCACCACCGACGAGACCCGTCTCGCTCTCGACGCCGGACTCGTCACCCCGCACACCAGGCGGCAGCGGCCCCGCCCGCGCGCCCTCGCCGTGATCCTGCGCACCCTGGGCCCGCTCGCCCTGCTCGGCGGCTGGGCGCTCGCCTCCGCCACCGGCGCCCTCACCCAGGACGTCCTCGCTTCACCCGCCCAGGTCGCCGGAGCCGTCGGCGAGTTGTGGGGCAACGGCCAGCTCACCGATGCCCTCGGGGTCTCCCTCACCCGGGCCGGCCTCGGCCTGCTCTTCGGCGCGACCACCGGTCTGGTGCTCGGCGTGGTCACCGGCTTCACCCGGCTCGGCGAGGAACTGCTCGACTCCGCGATCCAGGTGCTGCGCACCGTCCCGTTCCTGGCGCTGGTTCCGCTGTTCATGGTGTGGTTCGGCATCACCGAGACCGCGAAGGTCGCCCTGATCGGCGTCGCCACCAGCTTCCCGATGTACGTGTCCGCCTCCGGCGGCGTCCGTAACACCGACCGCAAGCTGGTCGAGGCGATGCGCAGCTTCGGGCTCGGCCGCTGGGCCATCGTGCGCACCGTCGTCCTGCCCGGCGCGCTGCCCGCCCTGCTGTCCGGTCTGCGGCTGTCGATGACGCTCAGCGTGATCGCCCTGATCGCCGCCGAGGAGATCAACTCCACCGAGGGGATCGGGTACTTGATGGCCCAGGCCCAGAACTACTCGCGCACCGACATCCTCGCCGTCTGCATCCTGATCTACGGGCTGCTCGGCCTCACCGCCGACGCGGTCGTCCGGGTCCTGGAACGCCTCCTCATGCCGTGGCGCCAGGCCGTCCAGGGAGCAGCCCGATGAGCACCGCCACCTCCGCCACTTCCGCCACTTCCGTGCCTGCGACCGCCGCTCCCGCGGCCGCCGCTCCGGCCGTCCATCTGCGGGGCCTGCGTCGGGTGTTCGGCACCCGGGCTGTCCTTGATGGCGTCGATCTCTCCATCGCCCGGGGCGAGTTCGTCGCCCTGCTGGGCGCCAGCGGCACCGGCAAGACCACCCTGCTGCGCATCCTCGGCGCGCTCGACCGGGCCGACGAGGGCACCGTGCTCGTCCCGCCGGTGCGTACGGTGGTCTTCCAGGAGCCCCGACTCGTCCCGTCCAAGCGGGTGTTGGCCAACGTCACGGTCGGCCTGCCGCGCGGTGCCGCCACCCGGGAGACCGGACTCAAGGCGCTCGCCGAGGTCGGCCTGGACAAGCACGCCGACGCCTGGCCGGCCACCCTCTCGGGCGGCGAGGCGCAGCGCGTCGCCCTCGCCCGGGCCCTCGTTCGCGAACCCCAACTGCTGTTGCTCGACGAGCCGTTCGCCGCACTGGACGCGCTCACCCGACTGCGCATGCAGGACCTGGTCGGCGACCTCGTCCGCCGCCACCGCCCCGCCGTGCTGCTGGTCACCCACGACGTGGAGGAGGCCGTCCGGCTCGCCGACCGCGTCGCCGTCCTGCGTGACGGCTTGCTCGTGCGCGACGAACCGGTCGCCGTCGACCACCCCCGCGACCCCGCCGACCCGGCCTTCGCCGACCTGCGCCGCCGACTGCTGGCGGACCTCGGCGTCCACTGACCCGTAAGCGGCCCCACCGAACCGTCCTCAAGACCGCCCGCCCGCACCACCGGAGTTGAACAGATGACCGTGACCCTCGGCGTCCACGCCAGCAACCCCTCGCTCTACTACCTCGCCCGACTGCCCTACCTGGACGAGGAACTGGCCCCGCTCGGCGAGACCGGCGCCTTCCACCACTATGCCGACGGCACCCGCACCGGTGCGCTGCTCGCCGACGGCACCATCGACTTCGGCGGGACGGGCTCGACCCCGCCGGTCACCGCCCAGGCGGCCGGCCACGACCTGGTGTACGCGGCGGTCTCCGCACCCCGGCCCGACCACGGCGCCCTGCTGGTGCTGGACGGCGGCCCGGTCCAGGCGGTGGCGGACCTCAAGGGCGGCACCGTCGTGCTGGGCATCGGATCCTGGCAGACCCATCTGCTCGCCAAGGCCCTGCACGGGCAGGGGCTTTCGTACGCCGAGGACGTCACCCCGGTGCGCCCGGCGGCCGGCGAGGACCAGGCCCAGCGGCTGCGCGACGGCGAGATCGCGGGGTGGATCGCCCAGGGCGCCGAACTGGCCGCCGCCCGCCGGAGCGGGGGCTTTCGGGAGCTGATCCGCACCGGCGACGTCATCACCGACCGCTCGGTGTTCTTCACCCGCCGGGACTTCGCGACCGTCCGCCCCGAGGTGGTCGCCGCGATCGCCGCCGCGCTGCGCCGGGCGGACGCCTGGGTGGCCGCCCACCCGGCCGAGGCGGCCGCGATCGCGGCGGAGCAGCTGGGCGGCTCGGCCGTCGACTGGCAGACGGCGCTGGTCGCACTGCCGTGGCAACTGGAGCCCGCCACCGCCGGGTTCATCGCCGAGCAGCAGGAGGCCGCGGACATCTTCCACGGGGTCGGGTTCATCGACCGGGCGCTGACCGTCGCCGACGCCCATCTGCCCGCGCTGGAGGCCCCGGTGGCCGCCGCGCTCGCCAAGGCGGTCTGAACCGTGGCCTCCGAAGTCCTCTGGTACATCATCCCGCGCGAGGGCCACTACCCGTGGGAGCCGGCCGGCCGCCGCCCGGTGGATCTCCGCTACCTGCAGCAACTGGCGGGAAGCGTCGAGCGGTTGGGCTACACCGGCGCCCTGCTCGCGACCGACCTCTACGACGTGTGGACGCTCGGCAGTGCGCTCGCGGCCGCCACCACCCCGGCGTTCAAGCCGCTGCTGGCTGTCCACCCGGGGCTGGTCTCGCCCACCCTGCTGGCAAAGATGGCGCTCAGCTTCGACCGGATGCACGGCGGCCGACTGCGGTTCAACGTGGTCAACGGCTCGACCGCGCAACTGCGCGAGTACGGACTGGACGTCGAGCACGACGACCGCTACCGGCTCAGCGCCGAGTACTGGTCGATCGTCAAGCGCCTGACCGCCGGCGAAGTCTTCGACCACAAGGGCGAGTTCTACGAACTGAAGAACGCGGGCGCGAGCCTGCGGGATCTGGCGCCGGTCCAGCCCGGTGGCATCCCGCTCTGGTTCGGCGGCAGTTCGGCGGCCGGCATCGAGATGGCGGCCGAGCACGTGGACGTCTACCTGACCTGGGGCGAGCCGCCGCACCTGCTCAAGGAGAAGCTGGACCTGGTCCGGGCGCGGGCCGCCGCCCACGGCCGGACCCTGCGGATCGGGCTGCGGCTGCACCTGATCGTCCGCGACACCGAGGACGAGGCCTGGGCGGCCGCCGACCGCCTGCTCGACGTCACCAGCGAGGCCACGTACGCCCGCCAACTGGGCGGCGCGAAGGGTGAGGACGGGGTCGGCTGGCAGCGGCAGTTCCGCCAGCACGGCGGCAAGGTGCCCGCACGGGCCCGGGAGCTGGAGGCCTACCCGAACCTCTGGCCGGGAATGAGCCTGTTCCGCCCCGGCCCCGGTACGGCGGTGGTCGGCTCGACGGCCCAGGTGGTCGAGCGGTTGCAGGAGTTCGAGTCGTTGGGCGTCGACACCTTCATCCTCTCCGGTAACCCCCTGCTGGAGGAGGCCCACCGGGTTGCAGAAACGGTACTGCCCGCCCTGGGCATCCGCCGCTGACGGCTGACGGCTGACAGGTGACAACTAACAGCTGACAGATGATGAAATCTGTCAGCTGTTAGTTGTTCGCCCGTTCCGGCGGCAAGCCCCCTACCCGCTCAGAGGCTGAGTCGGTCGATCTCCGCGAGCTCCTCCGCGGTCAGCGGACCGCCCGCGAGCGCGTCGATGTTCTGGTCCAGCTGGGCGACGCTGCTCGCCCCGATGATCACCGAGACCACCCGCGGGTCCCGCAGGACCCAGCACAGCGCGAGCTGCGCCAGCGTCTGCCCGCGCCGCTCGGCGACCTTGTTGAGTGCCCGCAGCTGCTCCAGCTTCGGCCCGCTGAGCGCCTCCTCGGTCAGGAACCGCCCGACCGACATCCGCGAACCGGCCGGCACCTCGCCCGACAGGTAGCGATCCGTCAGCAGGCCCTGGGCGAGCGGCGAGTAGGCGATGAGGCTGGTCCGGGTCTCGCCCACCGCGTCCAGCACGCCCTCCTCCACGTACCGGTTGAGGATCGAGTACGCCGACTGGTTCAGCAGCACCGGCGTGCCCAGCTCGCGCAGGATCGCCACCGCCTCCCGGTGCTGCTCCGCCGGGTAGTTGGAGATCGCCGCGTACAGCGCCTTGCCCGAGCGCACCGCGCTGTCCAGCGCGCCCATCGTTTCCTCGAGCGGGGTGTCCGGGTCGTAGCGGTGGGAGTAGAAGACGTCGACGTAGTCCAGCCCCATCCGGTCCAGCGACTGGTCCAGGCTGGCCAGCAGGTACTTGCGGCTGCCGCCGTTGCCGTACGGGCCCGGCCACATGTCCCAGCCGGCCTTGCTGGCGATGAACAGCTCGTCGCGGTACGGGCGGAAGTCCTGGGCGAACAGGTAGCCGAAGTTGCGTTCGGCGCTGCCGTACGGCGGACCGTAGTTGTTCGCGAGGTCGAAGTGGGTGATCCCCCGGTCGAAGGCGCGGCGCAGCACCGCGCGCTGGACCTCCAGCGGCTGGGCGTCACCGAAGTTGTGCCAGAGGCCGAGCGAGACGGCCGGCAGCTGAACGCCGCTGCGGCCGGCCTTGCGGTAGGTCATCGAGGCATAGCGGTCATCCGCGGCGAGGTAGCTCATGCTGGACATCTTGCCAGTCGTCGCGGGCGGATCAAGCCCTTGCCCCGTTTCTGACCGGTGCTTATGCTCGCGGGGGATCGTACGCGTGAGAGGCGAAGGGGGAGTCACGATGACCGTCCAGGCTGTGACCCCACCCGCGACCGCACCCGAGATCGCAACCGTGTTCGCTGCCACGGCCACGGCCACGGCCACGGCCACGGCCACGGCCACGGCCATGACCGCACCCGCGATCGCGACCGCCGTGCCCCGCTGTTGTCGTCGCCGCCGCTGCACCTCGCGCTGACGCCGCCCCAGAGCCGCTCCGCCGCGATCCCCTCCCGGTGCCGCCCGCGTGAGCGCAGCCCGTACCCGGGCGTTCCGCGCGGGCCGCCGCCGCCCCTCCTCGGCAGCCGTGCCCGCGCCTCGGGTCAGGGCGTCGCGCCGAGGCCCCATCGAGCGCCCCCAAGGAGACCGCCGTGCGGTTCACCGTCTCGTCCCTCGTCGCCAACGGACCCGATCCCGTGACCGGCGTCCAGCGCACCCCGCAGGAGAAGCTGTGGAACGTCATCGACCAGGCGGTGGTGGCCGAGCAACTCGGTTACGACGGCTACGGCGTGGGGGAGCGGCACGGTGAACCGTTCCTCTCTCCGGCGCCGCCGGTGCTGCTCAGCGCGATAGCGGCCCGCACCTCCACCATCCGGCTGTTCACCACGGTGACGGTGCTGAGCATCCTGGATCCGGTCCGGGTCGCCGAGGACTACGCCCTGCTCGACCAGCTCTCCGGAGGCAGGGTCGAGTTGATCATCGGCAAGGGCAACGACCCGCGGCACTTCGACCTGTTCGGCCTGCCCGAGGAGCGCCAGTGGGACGCGCTCGCCGAGAACTACGGCCTGTTGCGCCGACTCTGGCGTGAGGAGAGGGTGACCTGGGAGGGCTCGACCCGCCCGCCGCTCAAGGACACGGCCGTGTCGCCGCGCCCGTTGCAGGACCCGATCCCGGTGTGGCACGGCAGCGCGACCAGCACCCAGTCCACCGACCTGGCCGCCCGCTACGGTGACCCGCTCTTCTCCGCCAACTCCTTCCACCCGCTGGCCAAGTACCGCTCCCTGGTGGAGCACTACCGCGAGCGCTGGGCGCACTACGGGCGCGATCCGAGGGAGGCCAGGGTCGGCGCGAGCTTCGGCGGGCTGTACGTCGCCAAGCGCTCGCAGGACGCGGTCGAGGGCTTCCGTCCGTACTGGGACGCGATGTTCAGTTCGGCGGCCGGCCGGCACAACAAGTCGCCGTTCACCTCGCTGGAGGACGCGTTGGAACACGGTTCGGCCCTGGTCGGAAGCCCGCAGCAGGTGATCGAGAAGATCCACCGCTATCACGAGGCCTTCGGCAACGAGGTGGTCGGGATCGGAGTCGACGCCCTGACGGAAGGGGCGCAGCGGGAGCAGTTGGAGCTGTTCGCTGCCGAGGTCGCCCCGGTGGTCAGGCGCGAGCTTCCGTGAGCGCCCGCCCGACGTGACGCGCGCCACCGGCCGCGGTGGAGTGCCGCCGGTCGGGGCGGGGGAGACGAGCGGGCGAGGGGCCGTGGCCGCCGGGGGGCGGCGCACGGCCCTCGGCCGTCCCCGGCGCGAACCCGTCGGCCCGCCTCGTCCCCGGCGCGAACTCGTCCGCCCGCCCCGCGTCCGCGTCGAGCTGGGAAATTCCTGGCCTTCTGTACCTACTGGTATGTACAGTGGTTCGCATGACCACCCAGGACCGCCTCATCGAGAGCACCCAGGAACTCCTCTGGGAGCGCGGCTACGTCGGCACCAGCCCCAAGGCCATCCAGCAGCACGCCGGTGTCGGCCAGGGCAGCATGTACCACCACTTCGCCGGCAAGCCCGACCTCGCCGCAGCCGCCCTGCGCCGCAGCGCCGAGCAACTGCGGGGAGTCGCCGCCGCCGACCTGTCCGCCCCCGGCGGCGCGTACGACCGCATCGCCGCCTACCTGCACCGCGACCGTGACGTGCTGCGCGGCTGCCGGATCGGCCGGATGGCCCAGGACCCGGACGTCATCGCCGACCCCGAACTGCGCGCCCCGGTCGAGGAGACCTTCGACTGGCTGCGCGCCCGGATCGCCGAGTTGGTGGCCGAGGGCCAGGCCGCGGGCGAGCTCGTCCCCGGTGTCGACCCGGCCGACACCGCCGCCGCCGTGGTCGCCGTCGTCCAGGGCGGCTACGTCCTGGCCCGCGCGGCCGACCGGGCCGAGCCCTTCGAGCAGGCCGTACGCGGCGCCCTCGGCCTGCTCGCCGCCCAGCGCACCGCCTGACCCGCGCCGCGCACGGCTGAGCGGCCGCGTGACCGACTGGCCGCGTGACCGCGCGCGTGACCGACTGGCCGAGCGATCCCCGCTCGACGATCCGACCGAGGAGACCCGCCGTGCACGCCATGCAGTACGAGATCACCCTCCCCGCCGACTACGACCTGGGGATCATCCGCAAACGCGTCGCCGACAAGGGCCATCTGCTCGATGCGCACCCGGGCCTCGGGCTCAAGGCGTACCTGGTCCGCGAGCGGGGCCGCGACGGGTCGCCCGTCAACCAGTACGCGCCGTTCTACCTCTGGCGCACCGCCGAGGGCATGAACAGCTTCCTCTGGGGACCGGGCTTTCGCGGCCTGAGCGCCGACTTCGGCCGCCCGGCCGTCCGTCACTGGCTCGGCGCCGGTCTGGCCCACGGCGCCGTGCCGGACGCTCCGGCGACCTCGACCTCGACCTCGACTGCGACCTCGACCTCGATCACGGCTACCCGGCACATCGTCAGGCTCCCCGAGTCCGACGATCCCGCCGAGGCGGTCGAGCGGGCCCTCGCCGAGTCCCCCGCGCACCCCGCTCTGCACACCGCCGCCGTCGCGGTGGATCCGAGCCGCTGGGAGCTGGTCCGCTTCGCCCTCTGGTACGGCCCGGCCCCGGACGACGTGCCGGGCATCCGCTACCAGGTGCTGCACCTGTCCCGTCCCGAACTCGACCGGCTGCCCGGCGGCCGACACTGGTGAAAGGTTTCGCCACTTCCATGACCAGCCCCATGACCGCGACCGTCACCCCCGCGACCGCGACCGCCGTCCAGGCCCCCGCCCCGATGACACCGGCCGACCTGACCCCCGCGCCGCTCGACCGCGAAGCCGGCTACGCCCTGCTCGCCGACCTCGCCGGCCCGGTCGCCGCCGCGACCCTCGGCGGCCTGGACGGTCTCGCGCCCGGCTTCCCCGACTGGATCGTCACCAGTCTCTTCGGCGGCACCTACCAGCGCCCCGGCCTCGCCCTGCGCGACCGGCAGGTGGCCAACCTGGCCGCGCTCACCGCCCTCGGCGGCGTGGAGCCGCAGCTCGCCGACCACGTCCGCAACAGTCTGCGGATCGGCCTGACCAGGGAGGAGATCACCGAGGTCATCGTCCACCTCGCCCCCTACGTCGGCGTCCCCAAGGCCCTGGCCGGCCTGCGCGTCGCCACCGCCACCTTCGCCGAGGTGCCCCCGACCGAGGCGCCCCCGGCTGCCGCAGACCCGACCCCGGTATCCCCGACCCCGGCATCCCCGACTCCAGCAGACCCGACCCCGGCATCCCCGACCGAGGAGGACCGGGCATGACCCCCACGATCCGTACCGTCCTCGGCGACCTCGACCCCGCGGAACTCGGTGCCACCGACTCCCACGACCACCTCTTCATCCGCAGCCCCCTGCTCCCCGGTGAGGAACTGGACGACCCGGCCGCCGCCGAGGGCGTCCTGCGCGCCTTCGCGGCGGTCGGCGGTCGTTCGTTCGTCCAGTGGACCCCGTACGGCATGGGCCGCGGAGCGGACTCCCTCGCGAGGCTCTCCCGCGTGACCGGAGTCCACGTCGTCGCCGCCACCGGCCTGCACCAGGCGGCCCACTGCGACCCGGACACCCTCCGCGCCTTGTACGACGGGCTGGCCGAACGCTTCACCGCCGAACTCACCACCGGGCTGACGGCCGAACCGGCCACCGAACCGGCCACCGAACCGCCTGGACCGCCTGGACCGCCCGCAGCCCCCGAGGCCCCCGAAGCGCCCGCGTCGCCCGCGGCCGTCCGGGCGGGCCTGATCAAGGTCGCCTGCGACCCCGGGACCACCACGGCGCACACCCGCCGGGTGATGGCCGCGGCCGCCGACGCGCACCGCGCCACCGGTGCCCCGATCGCCGTTCACCTCGAACCCCGAGCCCACCCGCACCTCGTACTGAACCGGCTGCACGTTCGACACGGCGTCCCGCCCCACCGGATCATCCTCGGCCACCTCACCCGGCTGCCGGATGTGCGGGTGCACCGCGAACTCGCGGCGGAAGGCGTCTACTTCGCGCTGGACAGCCCCTCCCGGGCCGGCCACCCGGCCGACCACCAGGCCTTCGACGTCATCGCCGACCTCGTCGAGGCCGGCCACGCCTCCCGACTCCTCCTCGGCGCCGACACCACCACCCGCACCGCCCGTCGGGCCGGCGGCCCGACCGAGCTGCTCAACGACCTCGTCCCACGGCTCGCCCGCACCTTCGGCCCCGAACTGCCCGGCCTCCTCCTCACCGCCAACCCGGCCGCCGCCTTCGCCACCGACTGGCGCACGCCCTGAACCGTCCCTGCTCGGCTCGCCCCGGTCTCGACCCCGGCCGCAGGCCGACCCCGGGCCTTCGGCGAAGGCCCGCCGCCCACGCCCTACCGTGACGGCCATGGTGACCCTGCGCATCCTCACGACCGACGACTGGCCGCTCTGGCGCGACCTACGCCTCGCCGCCCTCTCCGACGCGCCGCACGCCTTCAAGGCCCGCCTGGCGGACTGGCACCACGGCGGCGAGGGACGGTGGCGCGCCCGGTTGCACCTGCCGGGCGCCCACCACGTCGCGGCGCTGTTGGACGGTCCGGCCGGTTCGGATGGTCCGGACGCCACTCCCGTCGGCCTGGCGGACGGCCTCCCCGGAGCCGACGGCGTACGGGAGTTGCGCTCGGTATGGGTCGGACCGAAGGCGCGCGGCAGGGGCGTCGCCGACCGCCTGCTGGAGGAGGTCGAGCGCTGGGCCCGCGCATCCGGTGGCAGCACGCTGCGCCTCGCGGTGCTCCCCGGCAACGAACCCGCGATCACGCTCTACCGCCGGCACGGCTTCACCGTGCTCGCCGAGCCCGGCGGGCCGCTCGCCGACAGGGTCGCCCGGGAGCTCGTGATGGCGAAGCCGCTGCGCTGACGGTTGCAGCTGACGGCCGGGCGGGCCGGACGGGCCGGTCACCCGCCGATCCACCCCGCCACCCGCTCGACGGCCGCGAACGCACCGAAAGCGAGCAGCCGCGTCAGCTCCCCGTCGCCGGCCGCGGGCCGAACGGCGCGCCAGGCCCCTCTCTGTCAGCCTTGGGTGAGACATCCCGCTTTGTCGGGTTAGCCTGAGAGGGCCCGAGTAGGAGTTCCACCCCTGA